>JAHCIA010000001.1:3004166-3304583 GCA_026129465.1 Flavobacteriales bacterium | reverse complement strand
CTCGAGGCCTTCATTGCGGAGGGAACGTGCTGCCTGGCTGCCGGAGTAATCGAACTCACACGCTTGGCCGATGATGATCGGTCCACTGCCGATGAGCAGGACCGACTTGATGCTGGGGTCTTTGGGCATGTCCGGTAGTTGGATACCGGAGCGCAAATGTACCCGCGCAGCGGGTGCGGGGCCCTGGTTGTGGAAAAGGCGGGGGGATCGTGGAGAACTGCGGAAGAAGACCACAGCGGCACGGGGACGCGGAGATGCACAGCGAACGAAGAAGCTACTGGGGTGCGCACTCGTTTCTTTGCCGCCGGGGCAGGAATCGCCCTGAGGACCCTGTGGCTCTGTGGTCTTCATACTGGAACATGGTCTCCTATTTCACCCACGGCCCCACCCTCGCCTACCGCACCTACGGACACGGCCCCCTGCCGCTGCTGGCCTTCCACGGCTTCGGGCGCACCGGCGAGGACTTCCACATCCTGGAAGGGCCGCTGGGCGGACTGTGCACCATTTACGCCTTCGACCTGCACTACCATGGCAACAGCCCTTCGGAACCGATCCGGGCCGAAAGGCCCTACACGCCGCAGGAGTTGGCCGACTATTTCACGGCGTTCATGGACCACCTTGGTGCGGACAAGGTGCTGCTGCTGGGCTACAGCTTCGGCGGGCGCACCGTGCTCAACCTGCTGGAACAGGTCCCCCTCCGGGTGGAACGGGCCTTCCTGGCCGCGCCCGATGGGCTGAAGACGCGCCCCTGGTACCGCGGGCTGGCCACTTCGCGCTTCGGAAGATGGCTGTACAAGCGTTTCATCACCCATCCGCAGCGCATCCACGCCGTCATCCATCTGCTGAAGGCCATCCGCCTGATGAATGAGCGCATGCACCGCTTCCTCATCGGGCAAACGGACACCATCGAGAAGCGCCGGCTGGTGCACGATGTGTGGCTGAGTTACCGTCGCATCGAGCCCGACCTGGCCACGGTGGCCGCCAACGCGGAACGGCGCGGCATACCGGTCCACCTCTTCTTCGGGGAGTTCGACCGGGTGATCCCCGGCAGGCTGGGCCAAAGGCTGCGGAAGCACGCTCCGGAGACCGTCAGCATCCAGCATCTTCCACTGGGCCATGTGCTGCTGACCAGCGAACTGGGTATGGCCATCGCCACGCTGCTCGGTGCGGGTCGATCCTGATCAGGCGTCGCGCGGCGGTAAACTGCCTTCCAGAAGGCGTTGCTCCACCACGGCGCGCAACAAGGGGTGCATCACATAGTACTGGTCAAGCGGCGACACGGGGCCGGGTTGCGGCCGCCAACTGGCATCGCCACGCAAGAGCGCCACCACCGCTTCGCCCACGAGCCGGTGCCCTTGAAGAAAGGCGTGGTCGCGCGCGGCGGCGATGGTGGTGATGCCCGTCGGCGGGTCGATCGGCCGCTGCAGGAGGATGTCGCCGGTGTCGATGCCGCGATCGATCCGGTGGACGGTGGCCCAGAGCGGCTCCCCGTGGAAAAGCGCCCACTCCACATTGTTCATGCCTCGGAAGCGCGGCAGCTTCGACACGTGCACATTGAGCAGGACGACCTCACGCATTCCCAGCACCGGCCCGCGCACCAGTCCACTGTTGCACACCAGCGCCAGCGGCCCCGCTCCGCGCAACGCGTTCAGGCAGGAGCGCGATGTGATGTCCCCGGTGGTCACGATCCGCGCAGCTCCGAGGAAGCGCTTCGCATCGGCCACTTCCCTATCGATGGAGGCCAGGGCATCCGCGCGCCGCTCCGCGCCTGATGCTTTCGACAGCAGCTGCCGCAACGCACCGGAACGGTGGGTGTCCAGTGTGCGCCAGAGGCCCCGCAGCCGTTTCCAAGTGCCGAACCATGGACCGCCGCCGTGGTGGATCACCACATCAGGTGTCACGCCCGCACGCAACAGCGCGGCCAGTTGCACCAGGAAGTAGCGGTCGCCAAGGTCGTAGGTGGTGATACCCGCTTTCATCGCTGGGCCATGATCGCGTCGAGGCGTTCTTGCTCCAAGGAGAGCGCATCCACAAGATACTTCGTGGCCCAGTTGGGGAAGGCGAAGGGCTCGTATCGACCCCAGATGGGGAAGGATCCCGGCAGGGCGCCGCGCGTGTCGGGGTGCTCCTGCGCGCCTCGATCCACGATGGCGATCAACTGGTCGTTCAACTTGAGCGCCGCATTGAGGTATTGGACGTCACCGGAGATGCGGTGGAGCTTCAGCCAAACAATGGCCAGTTGCGCGCAACCGGTGGGTATCATGTGCTCCGATCCCCGCCAATCCTTGTCGAAACGGCCATGTAGCGTCTTGCGGCGGTTGAAGGTCCCGAACAGGTCGTCGGCACCCTTCCGGGCCGCGGCGATGTAGCGCTCCTCGCCCAGCAGCTCTCCGCAGTCGATCAGTCCGTCCAGCGTGTAGGCGATGGTGTGCAGGATGGGCCGCTGGTTGTGCTTGAGCGTATTGTCACAATCGCGGAACCACCCGTTGGCGGTGAGGCCATGCGCCAGGATCCACTCCAGGTCGCGTACGGCGGTCGCTTTGAAGCGTGCTTCGCCCGTGGCGCGGTGGGCCAGCAGCAGGGGCGCCGCCACATAGCTGTCGTACACCCTGGCCACGCCCATGAAGGCATGCTTCCGCCAGGCACCATCAGGGTCCTGCAGGTCGCACAAGCGCTCACAGCCGCGCCGAGCCGTATCCAGGTATACAGCGCTTCCGGTCGCTTCATGCGCAGCGAGCAGGCCGCGCACCACTTGGGCGGAGTTGAAGACCACCTCCGGCTTTCCATCGGCCACGTAGCCGCCCTGCCAGCCTCCGCTGGGCAGTTGCAGCGCCACCAGGCGATCGGCAGCTGCCAAGGCGCGGGCCCGGACATGGTCATCACCGGTCCGGCGGGCATGGTCCAGCAAGGTGGGGATGATGTAGCCCGTGGTCTCCACGTAGGTGCTGGTCCAGCCCTCCACCAGGCGGTGTGTGGCGAAGCCCATGTCGCCGGTGGCCTCCTGGGCGCGCAACAGCCAGCGAACGGCGGCCTCACGCGCAGCGGCCCGCTCCTCGCGGCCATAGGTCCTGGTGGACCATGGGATGATGGTGGTGTTGGACCGCATCCTGGGTCCGAGCAGCCAGCGCTTCACATCCAGCCACACCAGCCGCCGGGTCTTGCCCACGAAGACCGCATGGCCGAAGTAGCGCAGATAGCGGATCAGGCTCTTCACCATGGCCGATGCGGAAGATCACCGTGGATCAGCCATGACGGACTGCCGCAAGCCCAATGGGCATAACGGAAGTTCGGGACCAAGACCGCAAGACCGCGGCCCGGGAGCGGCCCTGGCAAGGGACCACCCATGGAGGCTTACTTGTGGGAGGCCTCGTCGCTCACCGTGAGCTTGTGGCGGCCCTGCCGGCGGCGGCTGGCCAGCACGGCACGGCCGGCGGCAGAGCTCATCCGCGTGCGGAAACCGTGCTTGTTCGCGCGCTTGCGCTTGCTGGGCTGGTAGGTGCGTTTCATCGCCGCTGAACTTGGAAAGGACGGCAAAAGTAGACCTTTTCAGGGAACGGCCATTCCCCCCTGAAAAGGCGCGAAGCGGAGGCGGTCCAGACCGTGGGCCCTGACGCTCCCGTCCGGATGCTCCACCAGCAGCCTGCCCAGGCCGTCCACATCCATGGGGCGCAGGCTGGCGGGCTGCCCGTCCAGCAGCATGTCCGCCCAGCGGCCCCTGGCCCAAAGCCTTTCGGCATAGTCCGCCCGAAGCCGGGCCGGGGCCTCCTTTCCTTGGGCATACCGCCGCCTCAGGTGCTCCATCAATTGCCCGAACACGGCCATGCGATCGAGGGTCCCTCCGGTTTCCAGGCACATGCTTGTGGCGTGCAGGCCGGCGTCCAGGTCGCGGCTGTTCACATTCAGCCCGATACCCACGATGGACTGTCCCACCCGATCGCCGATGAGTTCATTCTCGATGAGGATGCCCGCCACCTTCCGCCGCTCCACCAGCACATCGTTGGGCCATTTGATCCGCACCGCCCCGGGCACATGCCCCACCAGGGTGTCATGCACGGCCAGTGCCGCCACTTGCGCGATGATGAACTGTTCATCGGCGCGCATGTCCTGCGGCCGCAGCAGCAGGCTGAAGGTCAGGTCCAGTCCCGCGGCGGAGATCCACTGCCGGCCACGCTGGCCGCGCCCGGCGGTCTGCTCATGGGCCAGCAGCACGGCCCCATGCGGCAGCTCGGAGCGGACCGCCATGCCCGCGATCGTCCTGTTGGTGCTTTCCACCGAAGGCAACTCGATGAGCGTGACACCGATGGCTTGTGACAGGCGGTCCATGGGGCGGATGGTCCCGGGGAAGGCCGGAAGGTATCTTGCTACCTTTGAACCGAACAAGCACGACCTGATGAGCAAGGCACGGGGCGCCATGTCCGCCCGTACGGTGGATGCGATCGTGGAAGGCATCCAGGAGGTCAAGGGAAAGGACATCGTGGTGTTGGACCTGCGCGAAGTGCCGAACACCGTATGCGACCAGTTCATCATCTGTCATGGCGAATCGGCCACCCAGGTGGAGGCCATCACGCGCTCGGTGTTGGAAACCCTGCGCGAACGCACGGGCGAGAAGCCCAGGCATGTGGAAGGCGAGCGCAACGCCGAATGGGTGCTGATCGACCTGGTGGACACGGTGGTGCACATCTTCCACCGGGACAAGCGCGCGCATTACGCCCTGGAGGACCTGTGGGGCGATGCCACGCGGAGGGTCTATGAGAACGTGGCCTGAGGGCCGATAAGGAACACGCGGTGGAGCACAACGAGGAAAGGAACGAGAACAAGGAGCGCCCGAAACGCTCCTTCAATTTCTATTGGATCTATGGGATCATCATCCTGGTGATCCTGTCGATCAACCTGTTCAACTACTCGGGCGGGATGGTGCCGATCGACCCCACCGAGTACCAGAAGATGCTGGAGGCTGGCGACGTGGACCGCATCACGGTGGTGAACGACCAGATCGTGAAGGTGCACATCAAGCGCGATCGCCTGGAGAAGCGTGAGCATGCGGACCGGATCAAGGGTTCGCCCATTTCGGGGCCCAATGTGCAGGGGCCGCACTACGTGTTCAACATCGGCTCCGGCAACATGCTGAAGGACCGCCTGGTGGAGGGCGCCGAGACGCACAACGTGGCCTACCGTTTCGAGACACAGGACAACTGGGGCCGCGAGATCCTCAATTGGGTGCTCTTTTTCGGCATCATGATCGCCATCTGGATCTTCGTCATGCGCCGCATCGGTGGCGGTGCCGGACCCGGCGGGCAGATCTTCAACATCGGGAAGAGCCGCGCACAGGTCTTCGAGGCCGGCAAGAGTACCAACGTCACCTTCAACGATGTGGCCGGCCTGGCCGAGGCCAAGGAGGAGCTCCAGGAGATCGTGGACTTCCTGAAGACACCGAAGAAGTACACGGACCTCGGCGCAAAGATCCCCAAGGGCGCGCTGCTGGTGGGTCCGCCGGGCACGGGCAAAACGCTGCTGGCCAAAGCCATCGCCGGCGAGGCCAACGTGCCCTTCTTCAGCCTCAGCGGATCGGACTTCGTGGAGATGTTCGTGGGGGTGGGCGCCAGCCGCGTACGCGACCTCTTCAAGCAGGCCAAGGAGAAGGCCCCCAGCATCATCTTCATCGACGAGATCGACGCCATCGGACGCGCACGTGGCCGCAGCGTGAGCATGGGCGCCAACGATGAGCGCGAGAACACGCTCAACCAGTTGCTCACCGAGATGGACGGCTTCGGCACCAACACCGGGGTGATCATCCTGGGCGCCACCAACCGGGCCGACGTGCTGGACCGCGCGCTGATGCGGCCGGGCCGCTTCGACCGCCAGATCTACGTGGACATGCCCGACCTCAACGAGCGCATGGCCATTTTCAAGGTGCACCTGAAGCCGCTGAAACTCGACACGCGCTCGGTGGATGTGGAATTCCTGGCCAAACAGACCCCGGGCTTCAGCGGTGCCGACATCGCCAACATCTGCAACGAGGCCGCACTGATCGCCGCGCGCCGCAAGAAGAACGCGATCGACCGGCAGGATTTCCTTGACGCCGTGGACCGCGTGATCGGTGGGCTGGAGAAGAAAAACAAGATCATCACCGACGAGGAGAAGCGCGCCATCGCCTACCATGAGGCCGGACATGCCACCATCAGCTGGTTGGTGGAGCACGCCTCGCCGCTGGTGAAGGTCACCATCGTGCCGCGCGGCCGCTCGCTGGGTGCCGCCTGGTACCTGCCCGATGAGCGCCACCTGACCACCGCCGAACAGATGCTCGATGAGATCTGTGCCGCGCTGGGTGGGCGTGCCGCCGAGGACGTGATGTACGGCAAGGTGAGCACCGGCGCCCTCAGCGATCTGGAAAAGGTGACCAAGCAGGCCTACGCCATGGTGACCATGTTCGGCCTGAACGAGCGCCTGGGCAATGTGAGCTATTACGACAGCTCCGGGCAGAACGAATACGCCTTCGGCAAGCCTTACAGCGAAGAGACCGCGCGCGTGATCGACGAGGAGGTGAGCAAGATCATCGAGGGGCAATACACGCGTGCCAAACGCATCCTCTCGGACAACAAGGACAAGCTCACCGCGCTGGCCACGCAATTGCTGGAGAAGGAGGTCATCTTCAAGGAGGACCTGGAGAAGATCTTCGGCGTGCGCCCCTTCGTGAAGGCCGAGCCCGCGTCCTCCAACAATGGTGGCGGCACCCAGGAGGAGCGGCCCGTGGAGCGCGAGGACAGCGCTGCCGGCACGGCCTGATCACCGCCCAACGACTGCACTTCCGCCATGGGCGACTGGAAAGCGATCTACAGCGCCAGTGGCCCGCAGGAGGCGCAATTGGTGAAGGGCCTGTTGGAAACCCATGGCATCGCCGCGGTGGTGTTGGACCAGGTGGCCTCGCCCTATCCGCCCATGGGTGAAGCCGTGGTACTGGTGCGGCCCGAGGATGTGGTGCGCGCCCTGTACCTTGTGCGCAAACACCAGCAGGTCGAATGAATCTAGCGATCCGCGCCCTCACCGGTGCGGTCTACGTGGCGCTCACTTTGGGCGCGGCCTGGGCTGGTCCGGTCACCACCTGCCTGCTTTTCCTTCCCGCCTGCGCCATCGCCGCCGCCGAATACCATCACCTGCATTGGCGCACGGGCGGGCCACGCATGGAGCTGACGGTGGGGCTGTCCGGCATCGTGTACCTGTGCGTATCCGTGGTGGCCGTGCACCCCGACTGGAACTTCGCCAATGCCCTGCTCCTCGCCATGGGCGTGATGTGTATCGCCGTATTGGCGATCCTCACTTCGCAACGTGAAAGCGCGGTGGCCGGACTCGGTGCGATACTGGCCCATGTGTTCTACATCGCCATCCCATTCGCGCTGCTGCCCCTGCTGGCGGCCATGGGCTTCAAGACATTCGCCGGCTTCATGTTCCTGCTTTGGGCGGGCGACACCGGCGCCTACCTCGTGGGCAAGAGCATCGGGCGCACCAAATTGATGCCCGCCGTCTCCCCAGGCAAGACCATGGAAGGGGCGGTAGGCGGACTGGTCGCTGCGCTGTTGGTGGCCGTTTGGCTGGGTTCCTGGACCGGCAGCCTGGGCCTTGCCGCCTGGATGGCGCTGGCGGTGATCATCACGGCCACAAGCCTGCTGGGCGACCTGCTGGAATCGGCGTTGAAACGCGCTGCGGGTGTGAAGGACTCGGGCACGATCCTGCCTGGCCACGGTGGCATGCTGGACCGTTTCGATGGGCTGCTGCTCGCCGCACCGGCGGCCATGCTCTTCCTGCTGGCCCGCGCTTGACGGCTGGAACGCCCGGCTATCTTTGGGCCGCTCGTCTACGCCCATGCGCCTGCACCGCGAAGGGACTCCCACCCTGCTCCTCGTCACCGCACTGGTCTGTTTCGCCCTGTTCGCAATGTGGCAATGGCCCGTGTTGCCCAAGGTCGTCATCATCGCGGTCACCATCGCATTGCTCGCCGTCCTGGGCCTGGTATTCCATTTCTTCCGGGTGCCCAAACGGACCCCTTTGCTGGACGATGGCCAGGTGATGGCTCCCGCCGATGGCAAGGTGGTGGCGATCGAAGAGGTGGAGGAACTGGAGTACTTCGGCGACCGCCGCAGGCAGGTGAGCATCTTCATGTCGCCGTTGAACGTGCATGTGAACTGGTATCCCGTCAAGGGCACCACGTCATACTTCAAGTATCACCCGGGCAAATATCTGGTGGCCTGGCACCCGAAGAGCAGCACCGAGAACGAGCGCAGCACCGTGGTTGTGCAGCACCCCAGGCATGGCGAAGTGCTCTTCCGGCAGATCGCGGGAGCACTGGCCCGGCGCATCTGCACCTACAGCCGTGAAGGGGAGACCGTTGCTCAAGGCGGCGAGTTCGGCTTCATCAAGTTCGGGTCGCGCGTGGACGTGTTCCTCCCCCTTGATGCGGAAGTGACCGTGAGCATCGGACAAAAGGTCACCGGCACCTCCACGGCGATCGCACGATTCAGGAATTGACCCCATGCGACCAGCGAACATCCCCTGCCTCTTGTTCATCTCACTCCTGGCGGCTTGTGGCGGAAGCGACACCGGTGCTGCGACGGAAGGGAACAACAAGCCATCATCGCCACGCACCGGTCCATTCGAGGGCCTCTCCACGCGTTATGATGGCTACTACAAGTCGGAGGCCGCCGACATCGTCTACCTCATCCGGCTGTTCCCGGAAGGCAACGCGGTGTTGATCAATGGAGTGCGGCAGATCGAGGATGAGCTGCCGGGGAACCTGGTGCGCGATGCGGTGCCCGACCCGGACCGTGGCCACTACAACGTGATGGTGGACGTGCGCAACGACAGCCTCTTCTTCGTGACCACACCACGCCGCGGCGAGATCTCCTACAGCGGCAACATCACGCCCGAGGGAGACCTGAGCCTGTTGCGTCAAAGCCATATCACCGGCAAGCGGCAGGTGATGGTCTACCGCTTCATTCCGGACTGATCAGCACAGGATCGCGCGCAGCTCGTGCATGTCGCGTATGCGGTAGGTGGCCAGGGGGTCCGGTTCGGTCTCCGCCGCGAAATGCGCATGGTCCAGACCCGATCCACGCGCGCCGGCCATGTCGGCTTCGCGGTCATCGCCCACCATCAGACTCTCCTGCGCTTCGGCGCCGGCATCGTGCAGCGCCTTGGCGAAGATGCGCGGGTCGGGTTTGCGGGCGCCCGCGCGCTCGCTGGTGATGACGGCCCCGAAGAGATGCGCGATGCCACTCGCGGTGAGCTTGGTGCGCTGCACCTCATCGAAGCCATTGGTGATGATGTGCAGACCGTGCGTGGGCCGCAGTTCGTGCAACAGTTCCAGCGCGCCGGGCATGAGCGCGGTGCGCAATGGGCATCGCTCCAGATAAGCACGCCCTAGTCGCACCGCCAGTTTCTCATCGCGTATGCCGAATGCGCGCAGCGTGTTGGTGAAGCGCAGCACGCGCAGCACATCGCGGTGCAACCGTCCGCGCTCGTAGCGGCCCCATAGCACGGTGTTCACCTCCTCGTAAGTGGCGATGAATGCTTCCAAATCCGTGACGCCCATGGCTCGCAGTCCCTCGTCCCGATGGAGTTCTTCCAACGTCGCGCGCGAGTTGGTGCGGAAGTCCCACAGGGTGTGGTCCAGATCGAAGAAGATGTGCCGGTAGCGCCTCACCTCGCGAAGGTCCAGAATCCACTGAGTAGGATGGCCCAGGCGAGCACGGATACCAGCAGCATGGGCAGGGTGCGACGGTCGTCCCGGTAGTACTTGGCGGCGATGATGGACCCGATGGGAATGGAGAGGATGGCCGGTGTGATCGCCGCCAGGCCACCGAGTCCGCGCCGCTTCACGCGCACGATCATGCGGTTGGTGCGGGTGAACGAGCGCTTGCGGGCGGCACCGGCCAGTTCGCGCGCGACGCGCTTCCGCCGGGCGCGCTCCATCAGCCAGCCGCTGGCGCCATAGAACAACAGCACGCCGCAGCAGCCGCCCAGGGCCGTGATCATCAGCGTATCCAGGAAGCCATAGCCAAGCTGGTAGGCCAGCAGAGGCGAAAAGGCGAACTTGACCATGCTGGTGACCAGGATGGAGAAGATCTCCGCGATGGCGCCCATGGCTTCAGGCTTTCTCGCCGTAGGCCAGGTCGCCGGCATCGCCCAGGCCGGGGACGATATAGGCCTGCGCGGTCATCTCCTCGTCGATGGCACCGACCCAGAAACGCGTGCCGGGCGGCAGGTGCAGACGGGCATAGGCGAGCCCCTCGGCACTGGCGATGGCGGACACCACATGCAATTCGCGCGGCTTGCCCATGCGCAGCAAGGCCTTGTATACAAGCACCATGCTCTGCCCCGTGGCGAGCATGGGGTCGCACAACACCAGCACACGGTCCTCCAAGCTCGGGCTGGAGAGGTACTCCACCTCGATGTCGAACTCATCCGTGCCTTTGCGGTGCTTGCGGTAGGCGCTGATGAAGGCGTTGTCCGCCCGGTCGAACACGTTCAACATGCCCTGGTGCATGGGCAGGCCGGCACGGAGGATGGTGCTGAGAACGGGTTGCTCGGCAAGGAGCTGCACGCGGGCGATGCCCAATGGCGTGGTCACTTCCTGTTCCGAGAACGGCATGGTGCGGCTCAGTTCCAAAGCCAGTGCTTCGCCCAGCCTCTCCAGGTTGCGGCGGAAACGCATGGGATCCTTCTGCACCGCCACATCACGCAACTCGGCGAGGAAGTGGTTGGCCACGCTGGGCCTTTTCACCAGTTCGAATACCATGGGCATCGTCACTTGAGCCACCGCAGGGGCCACGGCAGTCTGTTCATCACCGCGCGAAGGTAGGGCGCATCCACCGCCCCGAACCCTGCATTGAAGCGCGCCACAGATGGCGTCATCGATCCGGCGAAGTCGAGCAGCATCCCTGTGCCCGCATGCCGTGCGAGGCGGTCGTCCACGATGCGGAACATGGCGCGTGCGGCCAGACCCCTTTCCGTGTTGGCCGATTTCAGCAGGATGCACCGCCCCTGCCATTCGGCGAAGCAGGCCGCGGCCACGGGACCCTGCGCATCGCTGAGCGCCACGATCTCGCATTGGCCAAAGTCTACACCCGCTTGCATGACATGTGTGAAAGCATCGAATCCTTTCAGCGAGGAAGGCCCATATCGGGCGCCCGTGGTGGCCCGGAACAATTGGGCGAACGCGGCAACCGGCATGGCCGTGATGCGCATCGATCCATCCGCGGCGCGCAGATTGCGCCGATGGCCCTGCGCGTAGGCCGCGCGCAACTCCCCGATCGGACGATCCAAGGCAAGGACCTGGTTTGTCCGCTGCTCGAAGGTGAAGTCCGGTACCCGCTGGTCCACCCCGACGATGTTCAAGTGGATATCCGCGTAGCGGTATGGCTTCGGTATGGCGCGCAGAAAATGGGCATGGTCCGCAGCTGAAGGTGCGGGCGAGAACACACCGAGTTGTTGCAGGCCCAGCGGCTGGAAGAGGTAGCGGATGCCCCACTTGGTGCGGCAGGTCAACGGCATGATCGTGCCATTGTCCTCGTCCACCAAGGCTTCCCAACCTGGGCAAGCGAGATCAAGCACCCAACTTTGCGCGTACCACAGGCGATCGGCGCAACGCATCAGCAGCGCGTCCCACTGGTCCTTGTCGATATCACCGTGCCGCAGGTGATGGGTCATGGGCGCGCTTCTTCAATGATGCGGTGTATGGCCGCCCGCCATCCAGCGAGCGTGGGATCGTCGCCGAGATAGGCCTCGTGGTACAGACCTACGAAGCTGCCCGACACGGCCCGCACGCGGTCCACCACATGGCGCACCTGGTCCACCGCCGCGTCCGGTGCCAGGCCCATCTTGCGGTGCAGCGCGTCGTCCATCACGGCGAAAGGATGGACCATCAGTTCGGTGGCGCACTCCTGCTGCAGATCGTACCAGCGGTAAGGTGTGCAGGTGCCGGCACGAAAACCGATCCGATCGTGCAGGCCCATGCTGTGGTCCTCGCGAATGCCGGCCTTCTCCAACTCGCGGTAGGTGAACGGGATCCGCATGCGGAGGAAATGTTGCCGGCCCACATGGACCGGCAGCCCGATGGCGGCGGCAAGCGCCTGGATGTCACGTCCGATGTGCTCCACGATCTCGCTGCTGTCATAGCCGGGATGGACACCCACCTCGGCCCAGTTGGAGAGGCCGATCAACCGCTGCCGATAGTGCTTGTTGCGGACCGGCACCGCATGGTCCATGGGTCCTGGTGGTGCGCTCAGTGCGAAGAAGATGGTGCGTTGCGCATGGCGGGGCAGCACCCGGGCAAGCTCCGCATACACGTCATAGGGATCGCGCATCCTGCCAGCAAGGACCCGGATCCGTTCCGCCACGGCCCTTCGATCGCCACTTCCGGCATCACGCAAAAGACCCGCGACTTGGCGCCACCAGGGTCTCCCGAGGTATTTGAATCCGCGGTCCAGATCGATGGTGCAGGTCTGTGTGTACCGGCGCTTCACCAGCAGCAGACCCGGATCGGCGGCCCGCCATGCTTCGACCAGGCGCGCGGCCCATTCATCCACCACGGGCCGCTCGAGGTGTCCATGGCGTGCGGCATGCAAACCAGTGGTGACCGGCCGGCCATGCGAGTCGGACTCCATACCGGCGACTTCCTCATACCGGGTCCACATGTAGAAAGCCGCTGCGAAGGGGTCGAATGGAAGGGCGCCGCCTTCCACCGGGAACATGGTCGGCAACCCATGGTGGACGGTGACCTTCGGTTCCAGGGGGCGAACGCCCTCCTCCTGCAACAGACCCGCAGGCGTGACCCGGAAGGCACCGGGAACTTCCGCTTCACCATAGCTCAGTTTCGCACCATCAGCCGTGGCGCACGATGCGGGATCGGTATGCTGCACGACCTCCAGACCAAGCACACCTCCGAGCAGCTCACGCACAGCATACACGGCCCGCGGCGCAGGTTTCTCGATGTACACATGGACCCTGGGTTTCTCGGTGGCCATCCTGTTCGGGCCAAGGTAGGCGGCGTGTACCGGTCAACCGACGAGCACCTGGCTGATGCGCTCCGCCGCATGGCCGTCGCCATACAACGCGGGGGCCCCGCCCCATGGTGCGGCGAGAAATGCGCCCACGGCCGTCAGGATCCGCTCCGGATCGGCGTCCGCCAGACGCGCCTGGCCATGCTCCACCAGTTCCACCCATTCGGTCTCGGCGCGCAGCACCACCACGGGTTTCCCGAAGAAGAAGGCCTCCTTCTGTACGCCACCCGAATCGGTGAGCACCAGCCTGGCACCGCGCTCCAGCGCCACCATGTCAAGAAATCCGACCGGCGGGACCAGCTGCAGCGCTTTGCTCGCCTTCAAGCTGCGCCACCACGCCCCGTTGTCCAAGGTTTCCAACCGGTCCTTCGTGCGCGGATGAAGGGGCAGTACCACGGGAAGCCCATGCGTCGCATGCACGGCGACCAGCGCCTCCATGATGGCCTTCAACCTGACCGGATCGTCCGTGTTGTGCGCACGGTGTACCGTGGCCAGGAAGAACCCCTCGCGCTCCAATCCGAGTTCCTTCAAAAGGGTGCTGCGTTGATCCGCGATCCCGGCGAAGTACAGGCTGTTGTCGTACATCACATCGCCAACAAGCAGCACAGCGGGATGATCGGCATTGGGCACACCCTTCCGGTCGCTGTTGAAGCCCTCCTTGACCAGGTTGTCCACAGCGGCCGGTGTCGGGCAGAAAAGCCAGGTTGAACAGTGGTCGCACACGATGCGGTTCACCTCCTCGGGCATGGACTTGTCGAAGGAGCGAAGGCCCGCTTCCACATGCGCCAGCGGCACATGCGCCTTGGCCGCCACCAGCGATGCGGCGAGTGTGCTGTTCGTGTCACCGTACACCAGCATCAGATCGGGCCTCACCTTGTCCAAGGCCTGCTCAATGCCTTCCAGCATGCGCGCGGTCTGCGCCCCATGGTTGCCCGACCCCACACCCAGCTGGATCCGCGGATCGGGAATTCCAAGCTCCCTGAAGAACACCCGCGACATGCTGTCATCATAGTGCTGGCCGGTGTGCAGGATGGTCTCGGCCAAACGCGAAGCACCCGCAGCGGCGAAAGCCCTGCTGACGGCCGCGGCCTTGATGATCTGCGGGCGGGCGCCCACCACCGTGAGAATGCGCAGAGGACCCGCCATCTACATCATGCCGTTGTCGGCGAAGCTGAAGTAACCGGTGGAGGTGACGATCAGGTGGTCCTGCACGGTGATATCCAACAGCCGGCCACCGTCCGTGAGTTTGCGGGTGAGTTTGATATCCTCCTCGCTGGGGCGCAATTGGCCGCTGGGGTGGTTGTGGCATAGGATCACCGATGAGGCCCGATGGTCCAGCGCTTTCTTGAAAATGACCTTCGGGTCGGCCACGGTGCCATGGATGCCTCCCTGGCTCACGCGTTGGTCGCCGATGAGCCGATTGCCCCGGTCCATCATCAACAGCCAGAACTCCTCATGCGCCAGATCGGCAAGGCGATGGCGGATCGCTTCGAGGGCATGTTGGCTGGTGGCGATCAGCGGGCGCTCCTTCGGACCTGTGGCCCTTTGGCGCCGGCCCAATTCCAGAGCCGCCACGATGCTGATGGCTTTCGCCTCCCCCAGCCCCTTGTATCGTGTGAGATCGGCCACACCTGCACGGCCCAGGGTGTTGAGGTCATCGCCCAGGTCGCCCAACAGGCGCTTGGCCAGGTCCAAGGCACTTTCCCGCTGACTGCCGCTGCGGATGAGGATGGCGATCAACTCGGCGTTGGAAAGCGCTCCGGCGCCCAGGGTCATGAGCTTCTCGCGGGGCCTGTCATCCTCGGCCCATTCCCGTATGCTTCGCCGGCTTTCCGGTGCCTCCTGTTCGCTCATGGGCTGGAAAAAGAACAGGTCCCCCGATGGAGGACCTGTCCAAGGTAAGCCACGTGCGGGATCACTTCAGCCCGCTGACGTGTTTCTGGATGGACGACTTGAGGTTGGCGGCCTTGTTGCGGTGGATGATGTTCCGCTTGGCGAGCTTGTCCAGCATGGAGGACACCTCCGGGAGGAGCTTCTCCGCCTCCTTCTTGTCCTCGGTGCCGCGCAGCTTGCGCAAGGCGTTCCGCGTGGTCTTGTGCTGGTAGCGGTTCAACTCGTTGCGGGTCTCCGTCTGGCGGATCCGCTTGAGTGCTGACTTGTGATTGGCCATCGTGTTTTTCGGTCTTGCCCCCTGGCGAGGGGCCGCAAATATAGCGGTCTTGCCTTCCCGAAGAACCGGTTGGGTGAAAAGACCGGGGGAGAAGCTCAATAGGCGTTGGGGTCCTTGCCGAACATCCGGGTCACGGTGAGCACCACGATCCGCAGGTCAAGCCAGAAGGACCAGTTCTCCAGGTACCAGACATCAAGTTCCACCCGGCGTTCCATAAGTTCAGGGGTGCGCGTTTCGCCGCGCAGGCCGTTCACCTGGGCCCAACCGGTGATACCCGGGCGCACAAAGTGGCGTACCATGTATTTGTCGATGATGTCCCGATACTGGTCGTTCAGCTTCAAGGGGTGCGGACGGGGACCCACCACGCTCATGTGGCCCAGCAGCACATTGAAGAACTGGGGCATCTCGTCCAGGTTGCTCTTGCGCAGGAACCTGCCCACGCGGGTCACGCGGGGGTCGTCCTTGGTGGCCTGCTTGCTGTCGGCCTCCTTGTTCATGCGCATGCTGCGGAACTTCCAGCAGGTGAAGGGCTTGTTGTCCCGGCCGAGGCGGGATTGTTTGAAGAAGACCGGGCCGGAGCTGGAAAGCTTCACCAACAGGGCCAGCAAGGGGAAAAGCCAAGTGAACACCAGCACGATGACGGCCGTGGAGAAGACCAGGTCGAAGGCCCGCTTGAGGATGCGGCCGGAGACCCTCTCCAAGGGTTCGCGGCGCAACTTGCTCACCGGCACGGCTCCATGGAACTCCAGGTCGCTGGTCTTCACCACAGGAATGAAGCTCTCCGCACTGGGGATGACCCGGAAGCGGATGGTATTGCGCTCGCAGAATTCCATCAGGTCGGTGATCTCCTGGCGGCGCGTGCCCGGCAGCGCGCAATACAGGATGTCGATGCGGTTCTGCAATGCGAAGGCTTTGGCTGCCTGGATGTCACCCACGCGGCGTTCGCCCAAGGGGCCCTCCAATGGCCGGTCGGAGAAAATGCCCCGGAAGCGGTAGCCGCGCACGGTCTGGTCCTCGCAATACTGGAAGATCTCTTCGGCCGCCGGGCCTTCGCCCACGATGACCAGGTCCTTGACCGAGGTGAGTGGTTCGAGCGTAAGCACCTTGTTGAGGCCGGTCTGCACGTGCTGAAGCGAAAAGCGGCTCGCGCGAAGCAGGTTGCCAAGGTCGTTGGCCAACTCCGTGCGCGCATTGCGCTCGGTACCAAGATCGGGAGTAAGCGTAGTGGTCTTGTCCATGCGGAGGTTGGGCGGACCGCCGATGGATCGACCACCGACAGGGCGCAAAGCTATCGGACCACTCAACCCCTGTCAAGTTCGTCGGACAAAATCATTCTTTCGTCGATGTTGATAACCGGTTCATCTCCATGCCAAGGCCTGGACATGGTGCCACGGTCCAGGTTCTCAAACAACTGGATATCAGAAGATTGCACTGACCATGGTCATTCGCGTGGCAATGGAAAGACCTGTTGATATTCGTCGAACCCTATCGCGGTTCCGTCGATCACTTCCGCCTGGACCTGCCTCTCAGGAGTGCGCCCACCAACATGGCGATGAAGCGCGTATTGGTGATGAGGTAGCGTTTCCAAAGCCTTCCGGGCTCCAAAGCCAGGCGATAAAGCCATTCCAAAGAGAGGTCGCGCATCCAACGCGGGGCGCGGGAATCGATGCCAGCGTAGAGTAGAAAGGCACCACCCAGGCCGACGCTCACAGCCGGGAAACGACCCTGCATTTGAGCCATCCAGCGTTCCTGCTTGGGGCACCCGAGCGACACGAGGACCAGCCCCGCGCCTGAGTCGGCGATGCGCCGGGCATCCGCATCGAACGCCATTTCCGCGAATGGTTTGAACGGCGGTGCGTAGGTGCCCACGATCCGGATCCCCACGAACTCCTGCCGCGCACGCGCTACGATCATGGCCAATGTTTCGGCAGCTCCCCCATAGAGGAACACCCCGACCCCCATGCGCGCCGCCTCGGCCAGCAAGGCTGGCATCAGGTCGTTGCCAGCCACCCGATCCTGCCGGATGCCGTGCAGGAGTTTCAAGCTGCGTACGATGGGCATACCATCAGGCGTGGCCATCCCTGCGGCGTTCACCACGGCAGCGAATCCGGGGTCACGAGCCTCCATGGCCATGTGGACATTCACGCAACACACGTAAGACGGGTTTCCTGCCGCAGCCTGGTCCATGATCCTAGCCACCTGCTCTTGGAAAGTACCCGTGGTCACGTCCACCGTGAGTACCCGGCGCTTGGGGAGTGTCCGGATCATGCCCGCTCGCTATCCGTGTTGATGCGCTTGGCCACACGATGCGGAGGTACGGCCACACCATGGCTCACCTCGTCGTACCAGCGGACCATTTCCTTCACACCGGCTTCGATCGACCAAGGTGCCTCACCGAAAGCCTCGATGGTGCGGTCCATGGGTGTGATGTAGTCGCTGGTCATGCTGCGGAAACGTCCACTGTTGATGGGGAATGGAAGGTGAAGGGCCTTCATCGCATCACCGAACAGCGCTGTGGCCTTGACGAACCAGGCCGGGATGTAGCGCACCGTCCGCCCGGTAAGCTCGCGCGATACGGTCTCCACCCAGGTCTTCAGATCGAAAGGCGGGTCGCCGACATAGAAGACCCTGCCATCCACCGCGCTTCTTTCAGCCAACAGCATGCGCTCGATCTGCCACACCACGTTGCCCACGTATCCGTAGGATCGGATCACGCGCTGGCGGCCTGGATGGAAATAGAGACCCTTGCGCATCACTTTGAACATCACATCCCGGTAGCGCAAGGACCAGGGTCCCCAGATGGTGGTGGGGCGGATGATGGTCCAGGCACAGGATAGTCCGGCATCACGCGTGACCAGTTCCGTGAGGCGCTTCGATTCCCCATATACCGTGAATGGCTTGAAGTCGAGGTCGTCCTTGGGCTGGTAGCCCGCCTCGCAGACGAATTGCGTACTGGTGACGATGACGCGTTCCACCGCAGTGCTGTTGCGCACCGCTTCCAGCAGGATGCGGGTGCCCTCATGGTTCTGCACATAGGCTTCCACATCGGTCTTCTCGTCCGTGTCCGTCCGGGCGGCCAGGTGGACCACATGGGTGGGCCTGAAGTCATTGAAGGCGTTCTCCAGCCCAGCACGATCCATGATGTCCACTTCGCGCCACCAAGCCTGGTGGGACCTGTCCAGGGGTTGTGCCCAATCGAGATTCAGCAGCGGGACGCCTTGGTCGATGAAACGCGCCATCAGGTTGGTACCGATGAAGCCTGAACCGCCCGTGACCAACAACCGCATGCTCATCGATCGTATATGCCAGCTTGAAGAAGTTCGTGTTCCATGGCTTGGTGGAAGGCTTCCAACGTGAAGCGCTTTTCAAAGATGCGCCGGCCTTCATCACCCAAGGCACGGCGGAGTCGCGGATCACGGCACAGCCGCAGCAGCGCATCGGCCAGGGCCTGGGCGTCGCTTACCGGCACCAGGATGCCGTTGCGCCCATCCTCCACCACCGAGGGGATGCCGCGCCATCGGGTGGCGACCACGGGTTTGGCGAAGCTCATGGCCTCCACGAGCACCAGGCCGAAGCTTTCGGACTCGAAGAACGAGGGGAAACAGAAGATGTCGCAGTTGGCAAAAAAGTGGTCCTTGTCCGTGCCATGCTTCACCCCCAGGATCTCCACACGATCCGCGATGCCCTGTTGCCGCATCTGGTCCAGGCATCGCCGCTCGAATGCCGCATCGCCCCAGCGTCCCATGAGTTGGAGACGTGCATCCACCCCCCTGGCGACAAGCCGGGTGAAAGCATCCAACAGCACTTCCACACCCTTGCTGGGGATCAATACGCCGGTGAAGAGGATGGTGATGGTCCCGCCCTCCACGGCTGAATGTTCCTCCACGCTGCCACGCCGGTCGGGCACCCCATTGGGCACCACCACACTGCGCCGGGCACCGAAGCGCTGCCCATCGTCAGGATTCTGAGGTGCGGTGCGTATGGCCAATGTGGGACGAGCATAGGCCAGGCGGGCCAGCCCACGCCAAAGGCCGGGCATGCTGCCGATGTGATCCGCTACACCGCTCGCATGGAAGTGGAACACCGTGCGCCGGAAGAGCCAGCGTGTGGCCAGCAGCAGCGCGATATCGCGAAGCACGGGAACGCGACCCGGACCGGCAGGCGGGTAGTAGAGCACCCTTGGCCTGTGCACGATCCGTGCCCACCAGACCTTGAGGATGGTGACCAACAGCACCCACAGTTTGCGCCAAGCGAACCGGCCCACGCTGTCCATATCCTCGGAGAAGGCCATCCGGACATGGTAGAGCCGGATGGTGCTGTATCGGCCATCCAGGAGGTGCTGGATCATCATGGCCTGGCCGCCGAAGGGTGGCGGGGTCTGACCCACGACGAGCACCCGCAGGGGACCGGTCTTGTTGCGCACGGCGCGAAAGTACCCGGCATCGCGGGCCCACCCCGATAGGGACGGCCCACCCCTTCAACAGACCGGCGTGGAAGCGCGCCAGGGCCAGAAACCCGATCCATCGGGTGAAAAGGGCCGATCGTCGAATGTTCGGAACATGCTGGAGCAGGCTTCGGTTCAACGCGGCAAACGAACCTGTACCATGGGCCGATCGATACTCCGCAAGCTGCTGCCGCTCACCGTCATCCTTTGGCCCTCGCTGGCCGGCGCGGTGACCTATTACGTATCGCCCAACGGCAACGACGCCAACAACGGCACCTCGCAGAACACCCCCTGGCAAACGCTCCAGCGGGCGCAACAGGTGACCCAGGGGATGCAGCCCGGTGACAAGATCATGTTCCAGCGCGGGGGGGTCTACCCCGGCATCCTGCACCTGAACGCCAACGGTACTGCCAACAACCCGATCGTCTTCGGCGCCTATGGCACGGGCGAGAACCCGGTGATCTCCGGCGGCTACCCAGTGGCGAACTGGGTGCAGCACCAGGGAAACATCTGGCGGGCCACGCTCACCACTGCGCCCAAGTATGTCATCGTGAATGGACAGCCTCTCACGCTGGCGCGCTTCCCCAACAGCGGCTGGCTCCGCAACGCGCAGGGCACCAACACGCAGATCTCCAATCCGGCCCAGTTGGACCAGCCCAACGGCCAATGGAACGGCGCGCAGATCGTCATCCGCACCAGCAACTGGTCCTACGAAAAGGCCAACATCAACAACCACAGCAACGGCACGCTCTACATCTCGCAGATCGGCCTCAACCCCGGCACGCACGACTGGGGCTTCTTCATCCAGAACAGCCTGGCCGCCCTTGACGCGCCAGGCGAATGGTACCATGACGCCGCCACCAACCAATTGTACGTGTGGCTGCCGGGCAACGCCAATCCCAACAGCGCGCAGGTGCTCGCCTCCACGGTGAACCACGGCTTCGTGCCCGGCTGGCAGCGCCAGCACATCCGTATCGAGAACATGACCTTCCAGGGGCAGACCGCCGCGGGCATCAGCACGGAGGTGGCCCACCATGTGGTGGTGACCAACTGCACCTTCCGCTATTGCTACAAGGCCGTTTCCAGCAGCGGCAGCAACAACCAGTACATCAACAATACCATCCACGACACCTACGCCACGGCCATCAGCATTTATGGCGAGCCCAACACCCTCGTGGCCAACAATACGTTGACGGACATCGCGATCGTGCCCGGCCAGGGCGAGGATGGCTGGGGCTATTTCGGTATCGTCATCTCCGGCAATGGCCACGTTGTGCGTGACAACCGCTTGGAGAACATCGGGTACCTGGGCATCGGCACCACCAACAACGGCCTGGTGGAACGCAACGTGGTGCGCCGTGCCACCTCCATCCTCAACGACGGGGCCGCCATCACCTTCGACAATGCGGACGGTGTGATCGTGCGCGACAACATCGTGGATGAGATGGTGTGCGACCTGGAAAGCGTGGCCACCCAGCACTACGCCTACTACAGGATAGGCTTCGGCATCTACTTCGGCAACACCTACATCGTGAACACCACCGTGGAGCGCAACGTGGTGACGCGCTGCGACGGGGCGGGCATCCATGTGGACCACACCATGCTCTCGGCGGGCAACATCATCCGCAACAACGTGCTCTTCGACAACGCGGTGCAACTGAGCCTCTCCGACTATTCCAACAACAACGGCCCGGGCTCCACCCCGCCCTTCCACGTGCCCGCCTACAACACCATCTACTCGGGCAATGTGATGTTCAGCGTGCGGCCAGAGCAGCTGTGCATGCGCCAGTTCAACGTGTACTCGCCCAATGATGTGGACTTCGGCACCTTCAGCAACAACCGCTTCTTCCATCCCTACGACGAACTGAGCATCATGGTGCGCTACTTCGCCACGGGCGAGCACCGCCGATACACCTTGGAGCGCTGGCAGCAGGAGCGCGGCGAGGACGTCGGGTCCACGCGGAGCCAGCAACGGCTGTCACCCTACGCCGTACAGCAGGTCATCGGCAATGAGCTGATCACCAACGGCCATTTCACCCAGAACGTGAACGGCTGGACCGGTTGGCCCACACAGGCCCAGGTGACGCAGGACCACACCTTCCTGGACAATGGTGCCATGAAGGTGCATTTCGCCGACAACAGCAGCTACGACATCTTCTTCCTGCACCAGCAGAACATGGTGCCGTTGATCGATGGTGAATTCTACCGCTTGCGTCTCAGCATCCAATCCACCGCGCACGGCAAGTTGAAGAATGAGGTGAAGGGTGAATCGCAGATGACCGGTCCCTACGCCTTCTTCAACAAGGAACTGCCCTTCAGCAATGAACGCCGCGACCTGGAGATCTTCTTCCAAAGCGACCGTACCGAAGGCGCCCGTGTACAATTCATCAACCACTACACGGAACCCACCTACTGGCTGGACAACGTGAGCCTGCAGCGCGTGCAGGTGCAACCGATCGACCCCTACGAGCGGCACATCCTGCTCTTCAATGAGACCACCAACCTCCAGAACTTCCCATTGGACGGCTGCTGGAGCGATGTGAACGGCACCACCTACAGCAACAGCATCGCCCTGCAACCCTTCACCGGCATCGTGCTGATCCAGGAGGACGATGTCGTATGCGGCATTTCCACCGGTGCGGAGGATACTCCCGGCGCCAATGTCCTGTTCCATGTGCATCCGAATCCCGTGAAGGCCGGCACTGAGTTGCGCTTCGGCCGACCCATGGAGCATGCCGCCATGGCCCAACTGTTCGATGCCGCCGGACGTGAAGCCTGGAGGGGCATGGTATCCGCCGGTGGTCAGGGTCTCATCGTGGAGGGATCACTGATGAGCGGCTTGTACCACTTGGTGATGCATGAAGGTCCGCTGTCGCACCGCGCGAGGATCATGGTGGAACAATAGGAAAACACATATCCCTGCCAGGGACCGTTACAGGCGATGGAATCGCGACGAATGGGGGGCACCTACATTTGACCTGACACCAGGTACGTCCAGACCGGCATGCACATCGCGTTCGTCACCTTCACGGGGCTGCGCTCCGAAGGGAGTTGGCCCGCCACGGCGGCGAGCATGGCCAAAGGGCTGGAGGCCTACGGCCATCGGGTCACGCGCATCCAGCCGGAACCCATCAGCAACCAGGGCTATTGGCGTGTGCGGAAAGCCATCAACATGGTACTGGGCAAGCAGTTCCAGACCGAACGCCAGGAAAGTGTCGTGCAGGAATTGTGCGAGTCGGTCTCCGCGCAGCTGAAGGGACTGGACCCGGACCTGGTGCTGGCTTCCAGTTCGCTGCCCGTGCCCTACCTGCGGACCAACGCGCCCATCGCCTTCTGGACCGATGCCACCTTCGCCGGGATGATCGGGTTCTATCCGGAATTTTCACGGCTTGCCCGCGAGACCATCCGGAACGGCATGGAGCTCGAAGCCAAAGCTCTTCGCAAGGCCGATCTGGCCTTCTATTCCTCGGAATGGGCGGCGCGGTCGGCCATTGAACGGCACGGTGCCGATCCAGCGAAGACGCATGTGGTCCCCTTCGGACCGAACCTGGACCAGATACCGGAGCACGGGGACGTGATGCGGGCCATCACGGAGCGGCGGCGCGATCGCTGCCGGCTGCTCTACATCGGCTACGATTGGGAACGCAAACAGGGCGATCTGGTGGTGCGGATCCACCGCGAGTTGCGGAAGCGGGGCGTACCTTCACAACTGGTCATCATCGGCACTGAACCGAAGCTGACCGGGGACCTGGACGGCATCAAGGTGGAGGGTCTGTTGAACAAGGATGATCCGGCGCACCTGGCCACCATACTGGAAGCCTTGCACGGCTCCCATTTCCTGGTGGTGCCTTCCAAGGCGGAATGCTATGGCATGGTGTACGCTGAGGCCGCCACATATGGCCTTCCCAGTGTCGCGCTCAACGTGGGAGGTGTGCCCACCGTGGTGCGTTCCGGGGTCAATGGTCAGATGTTCGAGATCGGCTCCACCGCGGGCGCCATGGCGGCCTGGATAGGCGACACCTGGTCCGACGCGGACCAGTATGTGGCATTGGCCCGGTCCACCCGGACGGACTATGAGCGGCGCCTGGCTTGGAGCGTGGTGATCGCCCAGCTCACGGGCATCGTTGAAACAAGGCGCTCGCGGGTGGCCTGAGCAGGCCGCATCAGGCACCTCCAACGGCCGGACCGGCGACCACGCCACCCTGCCTGGACGGTGCGGTGTCCACGGCGATGTAGGCGAGCATGCAGAAGAGTATCGGAATGCCGAAGTCCAGGCCATAGCAGAAGATGTCCACCTGCCAGATGAAGAGCAGGTAGACCACCGCCGCGAATAGCGGGGCTTCCTTGGTGTCGGCACGGAAGAATTTCCTGAAACGATCATAGGCGTACCACAGGCAAGTGCACATCAAGGCGAAGCCTGTGACACCCTGTGCCATGAGGATCTGCAGTGAGGAACTGTGCATGTGTATGAGCGCTGGTCTTTCCACACCCCACAACCTGGCGATGCGCTTCATGAAACCCAGGGCATGCTGCGCGTTGTAACCACCACCGAACAGGAGGCCACGTCGGTCGTTCACCAGCCAGTCCCACGCGGCGTACCAGATGTAGGAGCGACCGTTGAAGGTGGTCACATCCTCCTTGCTCACACGGGACAGGATGGCCTCGAAAATGGGCAGGGTGAGGACCTGGTAGATGAGCAGTGCGAAACTGAGTAGCAGCGGCAAGGTGAACAGCGAGATGGCATAGACGTACCTCGCCCGGCGCATCACGCGGGTGATGAACAGCACGGTGAGCACCAGGAAGACCAGGAAAGAAAGGCGGCTGTTCACATCGACCATCACCGCCGTATTCACCAGGAAGAAGGTGCCCAATACGGCGAAGGTGATGGGCTTGCGCAGGGGGTCGCGCAGATGGAACAGCAGCATCAGGTTGATGATGGAGAGCAGGTGCGCCGCGTCATAGATGCCCCGCATGAAGGGCAGGCTGATGCGGCCCGGGAAGCTGTGCACCAGGTTGCTCATGCCGGAGGCATAGCCCAGGAAGTTGATGCCGATGAGCAGCGACAGGCTCTTGAGCATGAGGCCCGCCATGTCGAATCGCGGGTCATCGAGATTGACGATGCGCACCACCACGGCGGCGTTGAAGGGGATCAGGATCATGATCGTCTGCCCCGTGGTGTTGATCAGATTGTAGCCCGGGAACCCGCGCAGCATGGCCACCCACATGCCGGCCGCCATGGATATCAGGAAGGCCAGCGCGATCCAGTAGATACGGTTCACCATCACGCGCGCCTGGCCCCGGTAGATGAGGTCGATGCCATGGATGGCCAGGATGAGGATGAAGGGCAGGGCCGAGAAGACCATCCCGGCGGTGAACGCCTGTTTCACCCCCAGGTAGAACCCGATGCCGTAGCACGGAAACCCCAGCAGGAACAGGGTGTTGATGAGCTTGCGCTTGGAGATCTGCAACGCTGCGCGGACTGCCGGTGTATGGTGCCAAGATAGCCCCCGCTCGGCAAGGGCGGGCTTCAGACGCCGGGGTCCTCCTCAGCGAATCCACCATGGACATGCGTACCACGGAAGTTCTCGAACTCCCGGAACATGGCCACCGCATGTCGGGCGATGTCTGACGGCCGGGCGAATTCATCCACGAAACGGTACAGGTAGGCCTGCATGCGATCGTGCCAGCGGACCGAGATGTCCTGCAGGATATTGCCATAGCGGTCATAGGGCAGGATCTCGATGCAACCGGCGGCATGGGCCGTGGGCAGCAGCATGTTGCTGCCATGCACGCCCACCACGAGCTGGCTGTCCGCATAGGCCTTCACCCAGGCACGCTCCGTGGTCTCGTCCATGCGGGTCACACGCATATCGCTGGCCAGGCCGTCCATGCCACCGGCGCGTCCCAGTCCCACCACGTTGAACCGTACTTCCGGGAGCCGCTTGCTGATGGCCCGCATCGTACGCTTCATCAGCCTGTCCTGCTGCCGCACGAACCAACGACCGGCCATGCCCTGTTTCATTCCCAGCCGATTCACAACGCGGTAGAGGTTCTTGTGCCATGGTGTGGCGAACCACAACCTGTCCTCGCGTGCCACGAAGGTGATCACCGGTGGCCGGCTATTGAACCCGTCCAAGCGGAAGGGCTCCACACCGGTGAAGCGTTCGATGCGGATGCTCCGGAACTCCGGATGGGCATAGGCACGGCCGAGCCAGGCCTGCTCGAAGCGCGGGAGCTGCTCCTTCACGAACGTGTCCATCGCACGGTACCACCCATGCATGCGCCCGAGTCCCAGGTCCACGGTCCATACTTCGGCGGTGCCCCTGGGCACCAGCCAGCGCAGGGCGCGCGGCACGATCACCACCAGACCCACATCGGGGTAGCGGCGCAGGTAGTGGTCAGCGTTGTACAGCTTCAGCAGCACATGGCCATAGAGGAAATCCAGAGTGTTCAGGATCACCACGCGCTTATGCTTCTGGAGTACCGTGCGTTCGATCCCCACCTCCATGTCGGATGGTGCCCTGCAAGCTTCCTTCACAGGATCCTCCAGCCACGACCACTTGGGATCGGGTGCGACCACTTCACCGGTGGACTCCAGGATGGTCACCGGGTGGCTCACCGCGAAACCCACGGGCAGATCACGCAGGAACGTTGAACCGCATGCGCCGCATCGCCTGCGCGCCATCACATGGACCCCCGGGTAGAACACCTCTTCAATGGACAAGCCGGGAGCGCCGCAGGTGGGACAGGCGGCCGCATCTTCGGGCGTGGGCCAAAGCGGCACCAGGTGGGGGTCGGTACCGTACTTCATCTGACGTTTCGGATGCGCCAGCAAGTAAGCATGCCCCACACCATCCAGCGCAGGTTGCGGCGGGTCTGGGGAAAGAGCAGGTCCATAAGGAAGATGCTCACCGTGAAGGAGCCGATGGTGGCCCAGATGGCTCCGATGGCCTTCAACGGCGGAATGAGGAACCAGTTCATGCCGATGTTGATGGCGGCGCCCACGAGGGCGGTCAGCAGGGAATACTTGAAGAGACTCTCATTGGTGATGAAACTCGCCTTGCCTACACCCATGTTGGTGAACAGCAGGCGGATGGCGAAGAGCGAAAGCAGGATGCCCGCCGGACGGAAGGCCTCGCCATAAAGGAACACCATGATGGGTTGGGCTGTGAAGTAGAGCGGAATGGCGGTGAGCAGGAAGAGCAGGAACATGAGGCGGTACTGGTTCAGCAGCCGCTCGCCATAAAGTTCGGAGCTCTGCACCTTGGCCCGTGTGATGGCCGGCGCCAGCGAACGCTGCACGATCACAGGAAGAAAGCCGAGCGCCTCGATCATCTTCAATGCGTTGGAGTATTGGCCCACCTCCTCGTTCGCGGCCTCCTCGCCCACCCTGCTGCGCAGCACATCGAAGATCATCACCTGGTCGATCTTGGCCTGCACGTATAGCGCCATGCCGTAGATCACCAGCGGCCAGGACTGCCCCAGCAGGTATCCGGCCATGCGTCTGCTGTACCGCCAGGCGCGCACCAGTTCGCCCGCGCGGGCGTACATCACCACATAGCCCACCGCCAGCACAGCGCTCTCCAGCACGTAAACCCAGGCGAACCAGACCAGTGGCGCATCCATCACCACCAGGGCCACCTTGGCGCCTGCGCTGACAAAGACCTGCGTCATCTGCACCACCACCGTGTCGCGCGAGCGCACGTGCGCCATGAAATACCAGTCGATCACCCCCAGGGGGCGGAGTATCTCAGATGCGGCGATGACGATCACCAAAGTGGCGGTGACCCCCTCCATGCCCCGTACCAGCGTGGCGAGGACGACCAGTAGCACCAGCAAGGAGGAGCCCGCCAATTTGATGACGGCCGCCGTTCCCAACAATTCATCGCGCCGGTGCGGACGTTTCACCAGGTCGCGCACCACGATCTCATCGAGGCCCATGGTGGTGAGCGCGAAGAACAGGCCCACGAAACCCGTGGCGTAGTTGAGCTGGCCGAAGAGCGCCGGACCCAGATAGCGCGCCACGAGGATGCCGGTGAGCAACACCACCACCAGTCGTACCATGCGCTCGGCGAAGAGCCAGGATGTGTTGGCGAGATACTTCCGGAACCCAGCGCTGCCCAGCATGCCAGCGGGTACCTACTTGGTGTAGTAGCCGTAGCCCTTGCCGTAGCCGGGGCCTTCCTTCACGTCGTTGAGCAGCAGGTCGATACGCTCCACCTTCTTCTCCCTGTACATCTCGTTGATGAGCCGAAGCGCACTCCGGCTCGTGTGTCCTTGCCGGACCACGTACAGGGTGAGGTCCACGTGGCGCATCATGATCACGTACTCGCTCACCAGCCCCATGGGCGAAGCGTCCACAATGATCTGGTCGTAGCGCTGGCGCAAGACCTGGAACAGGGTGGTCATGGTGGGCAGCTCGGCCAGTTCAAGCGGGTTCGGGGGTACAGGTCCGGCGGTGATCACATCCAGTCCCTTCACATCGGTGGGCGTGATCAGCTCATCCAGGCCGGCCTCTCCGATCAGATAGGTGGACAGGCCCTTGCCGGCGGGCACTTCGAGCGCCTCGGCCACCCGTGGCCTCCGCATGTCGGCATCCAGCAGCAACACACGTTTGCCGCTGATGGCCATCACCGATGCGAGGTTGACCGCACAGAACGTCTTGCCTTCGCCGCTGGAGGAGCTCGTGAAGCCCACCACCTGCCGCTGGCCATGCGGATTGAGGTATTGCATGTTGATGCGCGCGGTGCGGAAGGCTTCGGCCAGCATGGACTTGGGCTCGTCCATGGTGATCCGCTTGCGTTTTCCCGTTGGGATGGTGGTCAGTATGGGTATCGGTGAAATGCGCTTGAGCTGGTCGATGTCCGTGATGCTGTCGTTGAACAGGTCGCGCAGCAGGATGAAGGCCACCGGCAGCAGGAGGCCGATGAGCAACGCCCCACCGAGTACCGTCTTGCGTGATGGCTTGACCGGCTTGCCGGTCAGGTTGCGCGCACGGTCCACCACCCACTTGTCCACATCGTCCGAAGCGATGGCGATGCCGGCCTCGGCGCGCTTCTCCATCAGATAGTTGTAAAGACTCTCGCTCAGCTGGAACTTCCTGGAGATGTTGCCCAGCTTGCGTTCATTCTCAGGCAACTGATTGAATTCGAAGTTGATCCGGGCGAGGCTCCGGTCCACTTGACCGAGTGAGATGTTCACCTGCTCCACCAGGCTTTCGGCGGTCTGGGCCAGGGAGGAGGTGAGGTTCTTCAGCCGGCGTTCCATGGCGATCACCGCCGGGTTGTTCCTCGGCCCCGTGCTCACGTTCATGGCGGCCAGATCGGCCGAGAGGCGGGTGATCTCCAGCACCAGGTTGTTAAGCACGGGATCATCGATGCCGGAGGAGGAGGGCGCCGGCACATTGCGCAGGTCGCTCTGGTTGCGCACCTTGTCCAGGATGGACATGCAGTACTGGCGGCGTGCCACCAAGGTGGACCGTTCACGGTCCAATCGGCTCCGCTCTTGGAACAGCGCGTCACTCGTGGTGGCCGCGCTCATCATGCCACCACTTACACCGCGGAAACCCTCCATGGTGGTCTCCACCTTGCGCAAGGAATCACTCACGATATCGATCTGCCCCTCGATGAAGTTGATCGTTTTGAGTCCCTTCTGCTGCCTGCGGTAGAGTTCGCCTTCGATGTAGGTCTCCAGAAGTTTGTCTATGTAGAGCTTCTCCTTGGAGACCACCTCGCCCACCGTGCTCACATGCACGATGCTACTCTCGTCGCTCTGGGGACCGGCCATGGTGCGGGCGCGGTACTCCGCGACCAGTCCATCCAGGCTGTTGATGGTGAAGAAGTATTCAGTGTCCGAGCGATACTGTCTGTCCTCGGGGAACTCGATGCTGAAGCTCAGGCCCTCGGCCACGAAAGGTTCGCCGATCCGTGCCTCCTGGTCCACTTCATACTCCGTGAGGAACTCGTCCAGCTCGTTCTGCTTCTGCACATTGTAGAGCGGAGCGTACTTGGCCTTGGCGCGCACATGGTAGGTGCCCGCCTCGCGGTCCACCGACACATGCACCGGAACGCCATACACCTGCACCGCCACCGTGTCCAACGTCACATAATAGGGCGGGTAGTCGTACTTCTGCTGGGTGAGGAAATTGCGCCGCTCATAATAGGTGATCCCGAAATCCAGGCGTTTGAGCGTCTTGGTGATGGTGGTGACCGAGGTGAGAACGGCGATCTGGTCCTCGATGTCCGACTGCCCGCCCAATGCGGAAAGGCCCTTGATGAACTCCTGGTCGGCGCCCAGCCTGTTTCGGCCCTTCTCACTCATGAGGATGGTGGCCTGCACCTGGTAGATCTTCGGCGTGGTCTTCAGGTAGGCCCAACCCGCGGCCACCGCCAGTCCGCAGGTGATCATGAACAGCCACCACATCCGCAGCAACTTGAGGACGATGGCCCGCAGATCGATGAACTCCGAGGTGGTGCTTTCGCCCATCACTGCGTGTTCTGGATGATGGAATAGACGATCGCCGCCGTGCTCAAGGTCGAGAGCAGGATCAGGAATATATCGAGGTTCAAGCGGCCAGCTCGCGCTTTCAGCGCGGGCACGTAGACCACATCGTTCGGTAACAGGTAGTAGTATTCAGAGGCAAGTACGTCGGTGCTGGAAAGATCCAGATAGATGGCCTGCACGCCTCGATCCGTCTGGCGCATGATGGTCACGTGCGTCTTGTCCGCGAATTCATTGGGGCCGCCGGCCATGGCCAGGGCCTCCAGCACGGTGATCTGGTTGTTGTACACGAAGTAGGCGCCGGGTCGGGACACATCACCCAGCACGCTCACACGGAAGCTCACCAGTTTCAGGATGACGGTGGCGTTGGTGAAATACTCGTTGATCTTCCGCTGGACCGTCTCCTGCGCCTCACCCACGGTGAGTCCCTGCACCTTGATCTTGCCCACGGTGGGCAATTGCACGTGCCCATTGCGGTCCACACTGAAGCCATTCACATACAGGGCGGCATCGTTCACACCGACGAAGCCGTTCTGCGCCTCCACATTGAAGAAACGGTGCGTGGCCTCGTCCAGGCCCATCACCCGGATGGAAAGCACATCGTTCACCTGTATCCGGTACTCGAAGCGCCGGTTCTCGAACAACTTGCTGGCGCCGGCCGTGAGCGAAGGGTCCTGGAGGTAGTTGATGTTGCGCTTGCCGACACAGGATACCAGCAGGACCGTCATCATCAGTCCCTGGAGCAGGAAGCGGTAGTTCAGCATGTGGTTGTTGCGCTTGGCCGGCCCCTGTGAGGGTATTGGTCTGTCGAACCCGTGGGCCGTAAAGATAGTCGGCATGTCATGCGGCCTCCATGGGCCGGTTCCGTGTCATCCACAAGGGGCCATGAATGGAACGGCCCCCCGGTGCCGGGGGGCCGTCATGGTTGGTAGCCCGTAGGGGAATCGAACCCCTGTTTCATCCGTGAAAGGGACGCGTCCTAACCCCTAGACGAACGGGCCATCCTGTCAAAGTCCCGAGGCTTTTCGGCCAAGGGTCGGCAAATGTAAAGCTTTGGCGTGTACCCTGCCAAAGGCGGTCACGTCAGGTCGTCCGTGTCGGCCTGGAACCGGAAGCCCAGGCGCTTGCCCGTGCTCAAGGGCCGGTTGGCGTACAGTTCCTTGATGTCGGTCACGGTGATCTGGTCCACTTGGTCATATGGGGGCACCAGCAGATCGAACTCGATCACGTGGTCGACCACCGTGAGCAGCACTTCGCGCAGACGTGCGTCGTCCATCTCGTTGCTCTGCAGATCGCTGAAGAGGAAGCCGAGCTGCCGCTTGCCCTGCACCAGAAAGTGGCCTTCCTTGTTGATGAACAGGCGCGCCACCAGGTAGCCGAGATCGCGTTCGCGGTTGAAGCGGAGCGAGTCGCTGAGGAAGTTGTACATGTTGATCAGCCCGAAGTAACCACGCATGCCATCCTCCTCCAGATAGCCGCTTTTCCACAAGGCATGGCCCTGCTCCAGCTTGAACACGTTGGTATGCATACTGAAGATGATGACGTCCCCGGCCACGCGCAGCTCGCACGACGTCTCGCCGTGGTCGATGAAGGAGACCACCAGGCGGTCGTCGGCCGCGCAGGCTTCGCGCAGCTGATCATTGATCGTTTTCAGTTGTGTCTTCAGCCGGGCGAAGAGGTCCTGGACCTGGCCATAGACGTCCTGCTTCATGCAGCCTTTGGACCGCAGGGTGTCCACCACTTTCTCCATCCGCGATATGCCACCCTCCTGCGTCATGCTCAATAGGCCCTTGCGAAGATGACCCGCCCGGCACTCGGTGCACCGGTGACCATGCACTTGCCCGGCGAGGCGTCACCATCCAAGGGGATGCACCGGATGGTGGCCTTGGTCTCTTCCTTGATCCTGGCCTCGGTCTCCGCCGTGCCGTCCCAATGGGCCAGTATGAAGCCACCTTCCTCGATGGCCTGCTTGAACTCCGCATAACTGTCCACAGCCCGGGTCTTGCGGTCGCGCATGGCCAGGGCTTTCTGGTACAGATTGTCCTGGATGGCTTCGAGCAGGTGTTCCACCTTGTCGGCGAGGTCCGTCATATGGATGGAAATCTTCTCCATCGTGTCGCGCCGAGCCAGTTCCACGGTGCCCTGCTCCAAGTCCCGGGGTCCGACCGCGATGCGGAGCGGATAGCCCTTGAACTCGTACTCGGCGAATTTCCAGCCCGGCTTCTTGGTGTCATCGTCATCGAACTTCACCGTGACGCCCCTGGCCCGCAAAGCGCCCAACACCGGGGCCACATAGCCACGTATGGCGTCAAGCTGTTCGGCGTTCTTGGCGATGGGCACGATGGCCACCTGCACCGGCGCCAGTTTCGGTGGCAGCACCAGACCGTGGTCGTCGCTATGGGTGAGGATCAAAGCGCCGATCAAACGCGTGGAGACGCCCCAGCTGGTGGCCCAGACATGCTCCTGCCGGTTCTCCTTGTTGGTGAAGACCACATCGAAGGCCTTGGCGAAGTTCTGTCCAAGGAAATGCGAGGTGCCCGCCTGCAACGCCTTGCCATCCTGCATCATGGCCTCGATGCAATAGGTCTCCACCGCGCCGGCGAAGCGTTCACTGGCGGTCTTCACACCCTTGATCACGGGCATGGCGAGCCATTCCTCCGCGAAGCGGGCGTAAACATCCAGCATGCGCAGCGTTTCCTCTTCCGCTTCCTGCCGCGTGGCATGTGCCGTGTGCCCTTCCTGCCAGAGGAACTCGGCCGTGCGCAGGAACAGTCGCGTGCGCATCTCCCAGCGCACCACGTTGGCCCACTGGTTCACCAGGATGGGCAGGTCGCGGTAGCTCTTGATCCAGCCCCGGTAGGTGTTCCAGATGATGGTCTCACTCGTGGGGCGAACGATGAGTTCCTCCTCCAATTTCGCCTCCGGGTCCACCACCACCCCTTTCTCCGGGTCGCTCTTCAAACGATAGTGGGTCACAACGGCGCATTCCTTGGCGAAGCCTTCCACATGGCTGGCCTCCCTGGCCAGGTAGCTCTTGGGGATGAAGAGGGGGAAATAGGCGTTCATGTGGCCCGTTTCCTTGAAGCGGGCATCCAAGGCCGCATGCATCTTCTCCCAGATGGCATAGCCATGCGGTTTGATCACCATGCATCCGCGTACATCGCTGTGCTCGGCCAGATCGGCCTTCAGCACCAGATCGTTGTACCACTGTGCGAGATCCTCGGAACGCTTGGTGAGCTGGTCTGCCATGCCGTTCCCCGTGGTATTATTTTTGTTCCTGTACGGGGCGGCCAAAAGTACACATCCCGGTCAGGGCCGAAGGGCGATGGCCGGGGACAAACCGGAAGGACATGAGCACCAACAAGAGCATCCTGATTTCCACGGCGATCGCCGCCGTGCTGTTGACCTCCTGTGCCGGAATGCGTGATACGGCGCAGGTGCGCGACGATGTGTACTTCATGCCCTCCCAGGCGCCTGCGAAAGCATCCAAGAAGGCCGGCACCGAACCTTCGGGCAGCGCCACGGACGATTACTATGACGCCGCGACAGCGAACAAGTACAATTCGCCGCGCAACTACTATGACATGGCCTACAACGACCCGTACTACTACAACTACGGGCGTTTCGGATTCGGCACCGGCATGGGCTGGCAGAGCGGATGGAACGGCCCGGGTTGGGGCATGGGCATGGGCATGGGCCATGGCTGGGGCATGTCGCCCCACTGGAACATGGGCTACGGTTGGGGCAGCGGCATGGGTTGGAACAACCCGTGGATGGGCATGGGCTACGGCTGGGGCAGCCCTTGGGGTCCAGCCGGCTTCAACAATTGGGGATGGGGCAACCCCTATGGATGGGGCGGCCCCATGGGTTGGCATGACCCCTTCTATGGCGGATATGGTTACGGACCTTACTGGGGACCCATGGGCAATTGCTTCAGTTGCTACTCCCCGGTCATCATCGGCGGATCCAGCGGCACGGTGGTGGGCCATCGTCCCAGCATCAGTGGCGGGGGCGGCGGCCGCCCGGGATCCAGCGGGCCAAAGACCGGAATGCCAACCCGCGACCCGGTGAGCCTGAGGCCGCAGGTGCGGGAGTCGGCCTACACGCCGAGCAGTTCACGCCCACCACGCACCGCACCCGTGCAGGGTGGCTTCCAAGATCGCGGCGACCGTCCCTTGATCCTGCCCCAGCAGCGACCATCCAATGAACCGCCGTCGCGCACACGTCAAATGCGCGAATCCCGACCCTCGCCCGACCAGGGTGGCTTCCAACTTCGTGGTGGTGGGGAGCGCAACAGTGGTGGTGGCTTCGACCGCGGTGGTGGCGGTTTCTCCTCCCCAGCTCCAGCAGGTGGAGGAAGCCGCCCAGGTGGCGGTGGCGGTGGCAGGCCCCGTTGATCACTGGCCAGCATCAGCATGAGGTGGATGGATGCGCGCATACCATGGGGGCTGTTCCTGCTGGCATCGTTCCCGTGCGCTCCGGCCTTGGCGCAGAATGAAGAGGATGCCCTGCGGATCAGCGGCATCCGGCCATTGGGCACGGCCCGAAGCGCTGGTATGGCCAACGCGTTCGGAGCTTTGGGTGCCGATCCGGCCTCGATCTCCATCAACCCCGCAGGCTTCGGACTCTATCGTACCAGTGAGCTGAGCATCACCCCGGCCATGGAGGTGAACGACGCCGCCAATGACTTCTATGGCACCCGCGCGGCCGACACGGAAAGCCGGTTCAACCTCGGCAATGTCGCCCTGGTCCTGAACAACCCTTCGGACCGCGACAGTGACTGGCGAAGCGGCACCTTCGGCGTGGTCTATGACAGGCAAGCGACCCACAACTGGCGCCGGTTGGTGGAAGGCAGGGACGTGCCAAGCACCATTCTGCAGGGCTTCGTGTATGAAGCGGAAGGCACGCAGGACAGCGACCTGTTCACCTTCTTTCCCTTCACCGCCGGCCTGGCTTGGGACACCTACGCCATAGACCCGTTGGACTCCGCTGGAACCAGTTACGTCAGTCTAATCCCCTTCGGTTCGCCCACGGACCAGATCCACACGATCGAATCGCGTGGTCGCAGCAACACCACTTCCTTCTTCTATTCCGGCAACTACCTGGACGCGCTCTATGTGGGCGTCAGTGTGGGTATCGCCGGCCACCGGTTCCAACGCACCACCACGCACACGGAGACCACGCGCGATGGGAGCCTGGACCTGGCAGAGGTGAGATACCGGGAGGATCTGACGATCACTGGCAGCGGCTTCGATGTGAAGCTGGGCATCATCGGCCGTATCACCGAACGCTTCCGCATGGGCCTCGCCTGGCACAGCCCCCAGTGGATGCAGTTGAATGACGGGTACAACACGAGCATGCGCACCCGGTTCCGCACGCCGGACGCCAATGGGGCCTTCGAGTACTTCGCGAGTTCACCCGACGGCCTCTTCAGCTACCGCGTGAACACCCCCTGGCGCGGCATCCTCAGCGCTGCCTATGTGGCCGGCGCCCACGCGCTCTTCAGCGTGGACTATGAATACACCGACTTCCGCCGCATGCGCATGCGGGCCAGCAGCAGGATCCTGGACGACTACGATTTCGCCTTCGAGAACAGCGTCATCGAGCGCGTCTTCCGGCCTGCGCATGCCTTGCGGGTGGGCACCGAATGGCGGTTGGGACATTGGTACTACCGGCTCGGCTGGTCCATCAGTGCGGATCCCTACGTGGACGCTGATGCTCGCCAAGGCCAGGCGCTCAAGGTCTACGCGGGTGGCCTTGGATACCGGGGCGACCATCTGGGCATCGATCTGGGGCTGAACTATGCGCAGCGGGGCGTGGAGCATTTCATCTACGACCCCTGGACGGTCGACCCCGCCTCGGAGACCCGGCGCGGTTATCACGCGCTCCTCACGGTGAGCCTGCGCCCTTGAGGACCGACATAAAAGACGAAGGCCCCTGCGGAACAGGAGCCTTCGCGATCCCAATGGCCGAGGGGTTCACTCGCCCTTGACGCGGTCCACCACGTACTCATCCACCAGGATGCGGCCGCAGTGTTCGCAAACGATGATCTTCTTGTGGCTGCTGATGTCCAGCTGGCGCTGTGGCGGAATGGCGTTGAAGCACCCACCACAACTGCCTCGTTCCACCGGCACCACCCCCAGACCGTTGCGCGCGTTGCTCCGAATGCGGTGATAGGCGCTCAGCAGCCGCTCTTCGATGTGCTTGGAAGCCGTGGCGCTCTTCTTCAAGAGTTCCTTCTCCTCCTTCTCGGTCTCGGCGATGATCGAGTCCAATTCCTTCTTCTTCACCTGCAGGTCCTTCAAGCGCTCCTCATAGAGCGACTTGCTTTCCACCACCAGTTGGTTCTTGGTCTCCAAGGTGGCCTTGGCCTCCTTGATGCGTTTCTCCGCCAACTGGATCTCCAGGTTCTGGAACTCGATCTCCTTGGTCAGGGAATCGAACTCCCTGTTGTTGCGCACCTTGGACTGCTGGGCCTCGTACTTCTTGATCTGGGCCTTGGCGTCCTTGATCATGTTCTGCCGGTCGCTCACCTGGTTCTGCACCTCGGCAAGGTCCTCCTCCAGCTTCTTCAATCGGGTTTCCAGGCCGGCCACCTCATCCTCGAGGTCCTGCACCTCCAGCGGCAGCTCGCCACGCTGGATCCGGATCTTGTCCACCTGCGAATCGAAATGTTGCAGGCGATACAGTTCCACAAGCTTCTCCGCGATGGTGGTATCGGCCTTCGGGATGGTCCCGGATACTTTGCCATTGGTCTCCGGGGCCTTGGCCTTTTTGGCCGGGGCCTTCACGTCGCTCTTCGCCATGGGGTCAATAATGGTGTATGGGATCCGTGACGGTTTCCGTCAAACGGACCGCAAAAGTAGGGAAAAGTTCCCCTAACCTGCGCTGGATCAGGTGCATGGTGGACCGCTCGCTGGCATAGTGTCCGATGTCAGCCAGCAAGAGCCGGCCATCGGCATCGAAGAACTGGTGGTACTTCACATCCCCGGTGATGAAGGCATCCGCTTGGGCGCCAAGGGCCCTGCCCAGCAGAAAGGCGCCCGATCCCCCGCAAAGGGCCACGCGCCGTATGGGCCTGCCCAGCAACCTGGTATGGCGGAAGATCCCGGGCTGGAAGACCTCCTTCAACCGGGCCAGGAAGTCCATTTCGGTCAAGGGCTTCTCCCACTCCCCCAATAGGCCGCTGCCAATGCCCGGATGCTCATTGGCCAAGGGATACAGGTCATAGGCGACCTCTTCGTAAGGATGGGCACGGCGCATGGCGGCCAGGATCGCGGCTTCCCTATGCGCCACAAGGATCACCTCCACACGGGTCTCGGGCTCCTGGTGCCGCTCACCCTGCCGGCCCACATGGGGCCTGGTGCCGGCCCCAGCACGAAAGGTCCCCGTTCCTTGCAGGTTGAAACTGCACTCGTCGTAGCCCCCGATATGCCCTGCACCGGCAGCGAAAAGGGCCGACCGCACCGCCTCGGCCTTCTCGTGCGGCACGAAGACCACCAGCTTGCGAAGCTGGCCCGGCTTGGGATCGAGCACGCCCACGGACTTCAAGCCCAGCAGCCGGGCGATCTCACCATTCACACCATCCACCACATTGTCCAGGTCGGTGTGCAGCGAAAGAATGGCGATGCCGCGCCTGATCGCGGCCAGAACCGTGCGTTCCACATGGTCGCGGCCCGTCAGCGCCTTCAATCCCCTGAAGATCACCGGGTGGTGGCTGATGATGAGTCCACAGCCCATGGCCGCCGCTTCCTCCACAACGGCTTCGGTGCAGTCCAGGCAAACCATCACCGAATCGACCTCGTTTGAGGGATCACCCACCTGCAGGCCACAGTTGTCATAATCCTCCTGCAATTCCAGTGGTGCCCACTGGATCAGGGCGTCCATGATGGTGCTGATGCGAAGCTTCTCCATGTTATGTGGTAGCTGGTTGTTCGGGCGGCGGGCACAAGGCCCAATGCCCGCGAGAGCCCTCGTGGCAGGACAAAGTAAGTTGTAGTCCTGCGCACAGGTCCCGTCGGTCACACGCAATACACCGGTCATCATGCCGTTGCGCCAAGCGTTGTTAAAAGTCGTTCGCTGGAATGCGGCGATGCGTTACATTTAAGCGTTGAATCCAACCGGCCTCGTTCCGGTCCCTTTTGCCACATGATCCACGTAGACCTTACCCCGAAGGAGGCGCTTGAGCAGTTCTTCGGGTTCAGCCAGTTCAAGGGTGAGCAGGAAGCTGTGATCCAGAGTGTCCTGGACGGCCACGACACCTTCGTCATCATGCCCACAGGCGGAGGCAAGAGTCTTTGCTACCAATTGCCCGCGCTCATGCGCGAAGGCACCGCCATCGTGGTGAGCCCGCTCATCGCCTTGATGAAGAACCAGGTGGACGCCATCCGCGGATTCAGCGAGGACGAGGGCGTGGCGCACTTCCTGAACAGCTCCCTGACCCGCAACGAGTCCATCCAGGTGCGGAAGGATATCAAGGAAGGCCGCACCAAGATCCTCTATGTGGCGCCCGAGAGCCTCACGAAGAAGGAGAACGTGGAGTTCCTCACCGACATCAAGATCAGCTTCTTCGCCATCGATGAGGCGCACTGCATCAGCGAATGGGGCCACGACTTCCGGCCTGAGTATCGACGGCTGCGCACCATCTTCAACGAGATCAAGGACGTGCCGGTGATAGCCCTCACGGCCACCGCCACCGAAAAGGTGCAGGAGGACATCCTGAAGAACCTGGACATTCCCGATGCCCGCGTATTCAAGGCCAGCTTCAACCGGCCCAACCTGTTCTATGAGGTACGCCCCAAACGCGACGTGGCCAGGGAGATCACCCGCTTCGTGAAACAATACGACGGCCGCAGCGGCATCATCTACTGCCTCAGCCGCAAGAAGGTGGAGGAGGTGGCGCAGACGCTGCAGGTGAACGGCATCAAGGCCCTGCCCTACCATGCCGGCATGGACGCCCAACAGCGCGCCGACCACCAGGACCGTTTCCTGATGGAGGATGTGGACGTGATCGTGGCCACCATCGCCTTCGGCATGGGCATCGACAAGCCCGACGTGCGTTTCGTGATCCACCACGACATTCCCAAGAGCCTGGAGAGCTACTACCAGGAGACCGGCCGTGGTGGCCGTGACGGTGGTGAAGGCAAGTGCGTGGCGTTCTACAGCTACAAGGACATCGAGAAGCTGGAGAAATTCCTGCAGGGCAAGCCCGTGGCAGAGCAGGAGATCGGCAAACAGCTGTTGCAGGACACGGTGAGCTACGCCGAGACCAGCATGTGCCGTCGCAAGTTCCTGCTGTACTACTTCGGTGAGGAGATGGAGGGCGACAACTGCGGCAGCTGCGACAACTGCCAGAATCCGCAGGAGACCTTCGACGCGCGCGAAGACCTGGAGATGCTCCTGGAAGCGGTGCGTGAAAGCAAGGAGCGCCACCGCGCCAAGTTCATCTGCGACCTGCTTACGGGCACGGAGACCAGCGAGATCAAGAACTACAAGGGCGATACGCTGGAGAGCTACGGCGCCGGCAACGACAAGGAAGGCCGCCATTGGCTGGCCATCATCCGCCAGGCCGTGGTGCATGGCTTCCTGCACAAGGACATCGAGACCTATGGCAACCTGAGCCTCACGCCGTTGGCGAAGAAGTTCATGAAGAAGCCCTACCCTGTGGAGTTCATCAAGGAGCGCGATTACAGCTCCGACGATGGCGGCGATGAGGACTTCGTGAACGGCAAAGCGGGCGGCGCGGCGGATGAGAAACTGATGGCCATGCTCAAGGACCTGCGCAAGAAGGAAGGTCACCGGCTGAAGCTGCAGCCCTGGGTGCTCTTCCAGGATCCCTCCTTGGAGGAAATGACCGTGCGCTACCCGATCACCATCGAGGAACTCACCCAGGTGAGCGGCGTGGGGCCCGGCAAGGCCCAGAAGTTCGGCAAGCCCTTCGTGGAACTCATCGCGCGCTACGTGGAGGAGAACGACGTGGAGCGGGCCGAGGAGGTCACCGTGCGCAGCGTGGTGAACAAGAGCGGACACAAGGTCCACATCATCCAGAACATCGACAAGCGGCTGGCGCTGGACGCCATCGCGCGCTCACGCAACCTCTCCATGTCCGAGTTGCTCAACGAACTGGAGACCATCGTGCAGAGTGGCACCAAGCTGGACATCAACTACTACCTGAACGACCTGCTGGAGGCCGACTCCCAGGAGGAGATCATGGACTACTTCCGCGACAGCGAGACCGACGACATCGAGACCGCGCACCAGGAGTTCGATGGCGACTACAGCGAGGAGGAGTTGCGCCTGATGCGCCTGAAGTTCATGAGCGAGGTGGCCAACTGAACGGAGCTGAAGGTCGCGTGGTTGGAGGTCGGAGGATTGCCGGCCTACGGCACACCACAAGGCCCGCTGGATCAGCCAGCGGCCAAGGCCTTGATAGCGGCCCACGCCATGAGTCCCGCGCCGATCGGCAGGGCATCCTCGTCCACATCGAAGGCCGCCGTATGCAACCCACAGGTGGTTCCGGGCTTGGCAGGGTCGCCGGTACCCAGGCGGTAGAAACAGCCGGGCATCACTTGCGTGTAGTAGGCGAAGTCTTCCGCACCCATGCGCATGGGCGCATCAAGCACGCGGTCAGGGCCCAGGTACTCCACGGCGGCTTGTCGCATCCGCGCCGTGAGGGCGTCGTCGTTCTTCACCACCGGTGATCCCTTCACGATCCGCAACTCAGCGCCACCACCCCGCTCCTGGGCGAGGGCGAGGCAACGCTCCTGCAACAACGCATGCATCGCGGCGCGTGTGCCTTCATCGAAGGTCCTCAAGGTGCCTTCCAAGGTCACTTCGTCCGGAACGATGTTCGTGGCACCGTTGGCGATCACCCTGCCGAAGCTCAGCACCATGGGTTCCTCGGGCGGAATGGAACGGCGCGCTTCATCGTACAGCGCGGGAAGCATCGCTGACATGATCACGATGGGATCCACGAGCGTATCGCGCACAGCGGCATGTCCTCCTCTGCCTTTGATGGTGAGGTAGAGTTCATCCGCCGCGGCCATGAAAGGACCACCGCGGAAGGCCACCATTCCCGTGATCAGCTCGGGTGTGACGTGCTGGCCTAGGATGCCCGCGGGTTTCGGATCGTTGAAGACGCCTTCACGGATCAGCAACGCAGCGCCCCCGGGTTCCTTCTCCTCGCCGGGTTGGAACACCAGCATCACCGTGCCGCTCCAGGCCTTGCGCAAGCGGTGCAAGGCGATGCCCGCGCCCAGCACCATGGCCGTGTGCGCATCGTGCCCGCAGGCGTGCATCACACCGGGGTTGGTGGATCGATACGCCGGCTTGCCGGACTCCGCGATCGGCAATGCGTCCAGGTCGGCACGCAGGGCGAAACAGTTGTCGCCTGGTCCGGCCTCTCCTCTGACGAAGGCGATGAGTCCAGTTCCTGGCGCATCTGGCGTGAGTTTGCCCACACCTTCACGCACCGCGATCCCCTCGGCCTTCAACTTGTCCGCCACATACAATGCCGTGTTCCGCTCCTGGAATGAGAGTTCCGGATGCCGGTGCAGATGCCGCCGCCAGCTTACCATGTCGCCATGCAGCGCTGCGATCCCATCGCGCACCGCAAGGCTGAGCGGAGCTGGAGCCATCACTTCCCGAAGATGAGTTTGAGGGCGGCCAGCAGCATCACCACGCCGAAGATGCGCTGCACCGTACCGGCGTGCAAGGCCAGCGCCCATTTGCTTCCGAAGTAGCCGCCGGCGATGAAGGCGAGCGCGATCACCAGCACCACCTTGGGGTCGATCATGCCCGCACGGTAATAGTTGCGCACGGCCATGAATACCACGGGGAACATGAGCACGGCCAGGCTGGTGCCCTGCGCCTGATGCTGCGAGTAGCCCAGCAGCCACACCAATGCGGGGACCATGATGATGCCACCGCCCACACCTACGAATCCGCTGAGGATACCGGCAAGCAGACCGGTGATGATGAGCAGTCCGATGGTCTGGGTATCGATGATCATCAGATGTCCAGGCTGAGGGAGAAGTAGAACACGCGCGGCTGCACCACCCCGTCATCGATACCCCAGGCCCAGTCGGCGCGGACGAAGTAGCCCAGCAGCCGGCTGCGGATGCCGAAGCCATAGCCGGCCACGATCGGCTCGCGCTGGTTGTCCAACGTGATGGTGAGCGGATTGCGGAAGATGGTGAACTGGTTGAAGGAATTCTCCTCCGAATAGGGATCGGGGCCGGTCCATGCCGTGCCCAGGTCGGCGAAGGCCGCGATCTGCAGATGGTTGAACAGGTCAGACCGGATCGGGCGGTTGACCAGGTAGCGGATGATGGGCACACGCAGCTCGCTGTTCACCACGGCGAAGCTGTTGCCGTTGCGCACGTTATAGAGGAAGCCGCGCATGGGCACGCCCATGGTCTGGTAGAAGTAGTTCTGCGTGGGATCGATCGGGATGGTGTTGTCCACCCGCGCGAACAGCCAGTTGTCCACGCCGCCGAGGAAATGGATGATGCGCCGGCTGCCCATGGAAGTGGCGCCCGCCAGCCGGTTCACCCAGATCAGCTCCCGATGGATCTTCAGGCTGTGGCGCAGGTCCATGCCCAGCACCTGCATGTCGCTTTGGGTGTCGTCCGGCTGCACGTAGTACTCCGCGAACCACTTCAAGCGCCAGCCGGTCCACAGGTTCAGGCCGCGTGGCAGCGAGCTGTCGTAGACGTACTCCAGTTTGCCGCCCACCATGTTGTCGTTGAAGTTGGGCGCGCGCAGGCTCAGCGGATCGATGGCCTGCAGCACGAAGCGGTCGTTGCGGTACATCACGCTGGCGCGGATGCTGGCCAGTTCACTGAAAGGCCAGCTGACCTGGTACCTGAAGTTGTGCGTATGCACCTTCAGCACGGTGAACTGCGTGAGGCCCTGGTAGCTCTGGCGCTGGAAGGTGAAACGCTTGTCCAGCCGCCGCTTCACGTTCTCGTAGCTCAGCAGGTAGTCGTTGTTGTTCAGGTCCAGCGCCAGGCGGAAGCCACCCACCACACGGTGGTCCTCGAAGAGGTCGCTGGCGCCCATGCGCGTGAGCGCGCTGAGGCCGGGATTCAGGGAGTTGGGCCCCGTGAAGGGCTGGTAGAAGTGGCTGGAGAAACTGTTGTCCACCTGCGTGATCACCTGGTCCACGGTGAAGTTCACGTTGTAGTTGCGCTGTTCAGGGTAGGTGAAGGGCACGGGGGCCACCGTGTCCGGCTGGGCTTCGGCCACGGCCGGGCGCGCACCCGGGGGCACCTGCCTCGCCGCAGGTCGCGGGCCGTCGGTCTCATCGCTGAAGACATAGCTGCGCGTGTCCACGGCATCGGCCCCGGTGGGTCTCGGCGTTTGTAGTGGCACCTTCACCACGGAACGCAACTCCTCGCTCCCTCCTCCTCCTTGTCCATCGGTGGTTTCCAGATCGGGGAGCGCAGGCGTGTTGGCCGCACGGTCCTCGCTGGTGCGCGCGGTGTGGAACCGGTACCGGCCATCGCTGTACAACAACTGTGTGTAGCGCCCTTTCGCGGCATGGATGTCCTGCTCCAGAATGGAGCGCCTCAGGTCCGTGAGCCTTTCCTCCACGGTGAAGTAGCGGTAGTGCACCGTGGTGTCGATGTGGCTCACCACACTGTCATAGCGCACCAGGTAACGGTTCAGGATGCCGTCCCGGTCGCTGAGGAAGGCGTAGTTGCGCTGGTCGTACTGCGCGGGCATCAGTTCATTGGCGTCGGGCGTGGCGGTCAGCCGCGTAAGGATGGGCGACCGGTTGGCGAGGTCGTAGAGGAAGATGTCCTTGTAGCCGTTCACCAGGGCCACATCGGCGTTGGTGCGCAAGGTGTCGTCCGCGCGGTCGCTGCTGAAGATGATGCGCCGGCCACCGTCCACGAAACGCGGATGGAGGTCGTCGTACTGGTCGTCCGTGAGTTGCTCCTGCCGGTTGCCGATCACATGGTAGTAGTAGAGGTCGGTCCGCCCTTCACGCACGGCGCTGAACACCATGTTGCGGCCGTCGGGCGAGTAGTCCATGCTCAGTATCTTCTTCAGCATGAAGACCGGCTTCTCGGTGGTCTTGCGGTCGTCCAGCGTGTAGGTGCGCATGTAGAGCTGACCCTTGCGTTCGAGGGCGAAGCTGAGGGCCTGCCCCGTGGGATGCCATGCGAGCACGGGGTAGCTCCGGTCGACGATGCGGTCCATCTTTTTCTCGCCCTTGGCGATGCGCTTCGCCTTGCCCTTCTCCACGTCATACAGCCACACCTTGTACTGCCCCAGTTCGTTGCTCACCCAGGCCAGGTGGCGGCCGTCCGGGCTCATCTTGAACTCATTGTAGGTGCGCTGCTTCCGCGTGCGGATGCGCAACGGATCGCCGGGCAACTCGGCACGCATGCGGTCCTCTTCACTGAAGCGGCCCTTGTAGTAGGCCAGGCATTCCTCGGTGAGGGTCTTCAGCGATACGCCCAGAACAAAGAGGAACCCGCTCTCGGCATTGCGGCTCACGCGGGTCATGTACAGGATGTTGGGTATCACGCCCGGGCCGTACACGTCGGCCACGTACTTCCACAGCGCATGGCCCATGAAGCGCGCGTCCTGCCCCTCCAACCGGTTGATCTTGTCGTATCGCCCCGCCAGCATGCCGTCGCGGATGCGGTTGTTCAACTCGGCGTCCCAGGGGCGGCTGTGGTAGGAGATGATCCCGTCCGTGAACCACGCGGGCAGGCTCATGAAGGTGGCGTTGCGCAGCATCTCGCGCCAGTTGCCACCGAACATCATCTGGTCGATGATCACATGCGCGATGCCGCTGCGGATCTGGCGGTCCAACAGCACATGGTCGCCCTCGAAGTACACGAAGATCTTCGTGCCCACTATGCGGGTCATGCCCCCGATGTTGTTGTCGCCCTCGATGCCCTCCAGGCCGATGTTGCTCTGCCGGAAATCGGTGAGCGAGTTGTACACGATGAATTGCAGGCGCTCGTCCAGCGCGAAGTCGAACTCGCGCTCCAGCTCCTTCAACTGGCGCGTGGCGCTCTGTGCGGTGTAGCGCGCCAGATCGCGGCCCTCCTTATAGAAGTACACCTCCATCTCCGGGAAGCGGTACTGCTGCCAGAGGAAGTCCTGGTACTGCACCCGGTTCTTGCCGTACTGCTGCTGCGAGCCTGAGTAGAATTGCCCCTGGCCCGCACCGGCGAAGGCCAGCAGCACGCCAGCGAGGGCGGCACGGCACATGGACTTGGGGCGACGCACGATGGGGATGGGCTAATTTCGGCGGCCGGTGGCGGCTTCCATGCCACGAATTTCGGGCTTTTTCCGGCCATGCCGAACGCGTCCTCGCTCACCTTCAATCCTTTCCAGGAGAACACGTGGATCGTGCACCACGGCGGCGAGGCCATCCTGGTGGATCCGGGCTGCTGGAACCGTAGCGAGGAGCATGCGCTGGAGGAATTCCTCCAGCGGAACGCGATCACCCCCGTGCGTCTTGTGCTCACCCATGCGCACATCGACCATGTCCTGGGCAATGCTTGGGTGCACAAGCGCTTCGGCCTGCGCCCCTGGATGCACCGCGCCGACCTGGCCCTGCTGGAAGCCGCACCGCGCCAAGGCCAGCTCTACGGCGTGCCGTGCGAACCCTCGCCCGAACCGGAGGGCTTCCTGGAAGAAGGTGATCTGGTCGCCGTCGGAGGGCTGACGCTTGAAGTGCTGCACGTGCCCGGGCATGCTCCGGGCCACATCGCCCTCCACTGTCCAGAGGAGAAATTCATCATCGGCGGCGACGTGCTCTTCCAGGGCAGCATCGGCCGCTACGATCTGCCCGGCGGCGACCTGGATACGCTGCTCAGCAGCATCCGAGACAAATTTCTGACGCTGCCGGACGATACCGTGGTGCATTGCGGCCACGGGCCGGACACCACCATCGGCCGCGAGCGCCGCAGCAACCCCTTCCTGCGCTGAACGCTCAGGGGTGGTAGGTCTTCGGCTTGTACTCCTTCACCCGCTGTTTCTCGAAGTCGTTGTGCTTGATCACCGGCGGGCAGTCGAAGCCCTTGCGCGCGCGCAGCCATAGGAAACGCACGCTGAGCATCATGGGGCGGTATCGGCTGCTGAACCATTGCAGCTGGCCGGATCCCTGGTCCTCGGGCACCACGCTGAAGATGGGCGTCTCCAAGGCGGGAATGATGAACAGGCTGCCCGTGACCTTGAAGCCGTAGCCCAGTTTGAAGTGCAGCTGCCCGATCAGGTCCGGCGGAAAAGTGTGGCCGTTGAGCAGGGAGTCTCCCGGGTGGTCGTAGCTGCTGCCCAAACGGTAGTCGGCATTCAGGCCCAGGCTCAGTTGGATGAACTGGTAGTTGCGCACCTGGATGAACTTGTTGGCGTTGGCGTGCAGGGAGATGAACCGCTCGGCGAAAGTGCCCTCACCGCGGAACAACGCCACACTGTCGGCCCGGGTGAAGGTGTTCTCGAAGGCCTCCTGGCCCCGCAGGTTCTTGTAGGCCAGGCCCACATCGAAGTAGTCCACCACCACGGGGTCGCGTGTGTACCAGCTCACACCGCCCTCCAGGTAGAGTCCGAAGCGGCCATTGGGATCGTAGAGGGCGGTCAGGCTGGTGTCGCCATCGCGATACAGTTCCTCCTCGCTGTTCTTGAAGCGCGGGAGTGTGTAAGTGACGCCCGGTGCGACATAGAAGCCCATGCGCCGGATCTTGCCATCCAAGGGTATCAGGTCCGGGCGCTTGCGCGACATGAGGCCCTGCCCGAAAGTGGGCCAGGCCAGCAGGAAGACAAGCAGCAGCACAAGCGGGCGATGCATCAACACGAAATTGGTCGGGGCTCGACCATGCAACGCATCAAAGGCGGGCAAAGTGTCAACGCGGGGCTGTGGGGATCAGCCACGCATCAGACAGCACCCAACAACCCCAGCACCTTCCTCTCCACCTCCTCGCTCTCCCACTTCTCCTCGATCCCCGGCATGGCCAGCACCTGCTCCATGATACGGTCGTGGCGCAGGCCCTCGTTCCAGGCATCGATATAGGCGATGTCGCTGAACTTCACCTGGCTGTATAGCGGCAGCCACTTGTCCGGATGGCGTTGCTGCAGGCGGCCCTCGATCTTTTTGCGCAGGATGAAGCGCGGGTCGGCCACCAGGTCGCGCATCTCCACGAAGTTTCGTAACGACAGGTCGGCGATGGCATCGCCGTTGGGTTTGCGGGCCTTGTTGTAGTCGTCGAGCACGGTGGCCCAATTGTCATCGCCGTGGGTGTTGAGCAGGTCGTTCAGCACCTTGCAGTCCTCGTAGCCAGCGTTCATGCCTTCGCCATAGAAGGGCACGATGGCATGGGCCGCGTCGCCGATCAGCGCCACCTTTTCCTTGTGCGTCCAAGGACCGCAGCGGATGATGGCGAGGTTGCTCTGCGGATTGCGGAAGTACTGCTCGGCCAGATCGGGCAGCATGTTAATGGCGTCCTTGAAGTGGGCCTCGAAGAAGCGCATCAGGTCCTGCTCGTCCTTGATGGTATCGAATGAGAACTCGCCCTCATGCGGCATGAAGAGCGTCCCGGTGAAACCGCCGTCCTGGTTGGCCAGGCCCATCATCATGAACCGCCGGCGCGGCCAGATGTGCAGGCAGTGCGGGTCCATCTGCGGGCTGCCGTCCGCATGGCTGGGGAAGGCGATCTCCTTGTAGTCGTGCTCGATGAAGCTCTGGCTGAAGTTGAAGCGGCCGCGCATCATGGCCTGGCGCACCGCGCTGGGCGCGCCATCGGCGCCGAAGACCACGTCGGCCTTCACCTCGGTGCGCTCGCCCGCATCGCTCTCGAACACGCAGGTGGCCTTGTCCAGGTCCACCTCGGCACAGCGCTGGCCGAAATGCAGCTTCACATTGGGGAGTCTCTCCGCTTCAGAGAGCATCACCTTGTTCAGTTCACCACGCGAAACGCTGTGGATGGGACGCTCGTCGATGCTGTACGGCAGGCGGGTGAGCTTGCCGTCGCGGTCATGCGTCATCCGGGCATGCACGGGCACCACGATGCGCTCTACGGCTTCATGGACACCCGCCGCTTTCAGAGCCGTCCAGCCACGGTGGCTCACCACCAGATTGATGCTGCGCCCGGCATAGACGTTGGTCTTGCGCGGGTCGGGCCTGCGCTCGTACACGTTGATCTTGTGGCCGCGCTTGGCCAGGAAAACGGTCAACAGGCTTCCGACGAGACCGCCGCCGACGATGGTGATGTGTTTCATGGGGGATCGGATAATCGGTCGACCATCAGTTGCGGACAATACATGTTCGCAGCATCTGGCCGAACCGCCACACATCCTCGAAGCTGTTGTACATCGGCACAGGGGCCACGCGGATCACGTTGGGTTCCCGCCAATCTGCAGCAACGCCGCAGCGCGTGAGTCCGTCGAAGAGGTTCCTTCCATGGCCATGCGCGAGGATGCTGAGCTGGGCGCCGCGCTGGGTGGGATCGCTGGGGGTGATGATCTCCAGCTTGGTGTTGGTCGCCTGCGCCACTTCGGTGATGACGAACTCGAGGTACATGGTGAGTTGCTCGCTCTTGGCGCGCAGGTTCGCGATACCGGCGCGATCGAACTGCTCCAGGGCCACGCGGTGCACGGCCATGCCGAACACCGACGCGTTGCTCACCTGCCAGGCTTCGGCCGTGGGCATGGGCTTGAAGGTGCGCTCCATCTTGAACCGCTCAGCCTTGTCATGGCCCCACCAGCCGGCGAAAAGCGGCAGGCCTTTGCCCAGATGCCGCTGGTGAACGAATGCGCCGGCCACACTGCCGGGTCCGCTGTTGAGGTACTTGTAGCTGCACCAGCAGGCGAAGTCCACATTCCAGTCATGGAGTTTCAGGTGCAGGTTGCCGGCCGCATGCGCCAGGTCGAAGCCCGCAACCGCACCCACATGGTGCACGGCCTGGGTGATGGCGGCCATGTCGAAGGCCTGGCCCGTGTAGAAGTTGACACCGCCGAAGCAGACCAGCGCGAGCTCATCACCCAGTTCGTTGATCCGCGCAACGATGTCCTCGGTGCGCAGGGTGTGTTCGCCAGCGCGGGGTTGTACTTCGACCAGATCCTTTTCCGGATCACCGCCGTGGTAGGCGATCTGCGAAGCGAAGGCGTAAGTGTCGCTGGGGAAGGGCCGCGTTTCGGTGAGGATCATCCTCCGCTTCCCTGATGGTCTGTAGAACGACACCATCAGGAAGTGCAGGTTGCTGGTAAGCTGGTTCATGGCCACCACCTCTTCAGGCAGCGCACCCACCAGCCGGGCCAGCATGGGCGTAAGTTCCTCGTGGTAGCTGTACCATGGGTGCTTCGCGTGGAAATGCCCCTCCACCCCATGGCGTGCCCAGTCGCCCAGCTCCTGCTTCAGCGCTTCGGCAGCGGACTTCGGCTGCAGGCCCAACGAGTTGCCGGTGAAGTAGAGGACGTCACGCCCCTCATGCTGTGGGAAGTGGAACTCCTGGCGGAATGCCCGCAGGGGATCGGCGGCGTCGCGGGACCGTGCGAAAGCGAGGGTGTTCTCGAAGGTGCTCATGAACTACGGCGAAAGTAGCCGCGACCGTGCCTTCGCGATCCGACCGACGACAGCCTATCGTTCCGAGAGGTTGGGATTGATGAGCACCTGCCTTACGAAGAGCCCCGTGGCGACACCCGCCGCCGTGGCGATCAACGACCGCACCACGCGCTTGCTGCGGCCCACCTTGGCATAGCCATAGGCATAGAACTCATCGCCCTCCATGAGCGGGTCGCTGATGGAACCCTTGGTGACGTGCACGCGCGGGAAGGCCATGGCACCCGCGTACACCGGTGGAATGAGCAGGGAGTTCACTTCCAGGTCCAGGGCGATGGTGACCCCCGCACCTGTGAGGAAACCGCCCAGCATGGGCCAGAGCGGTTTGTAGCCCCGGCGCGCGTCCTGTTCACCCTTGATGAACCAGCGCATCTGCTCCACGGTGAGGTCATTGCCGAAGACCGTGTCGAAGAAATACCAGATGCGCTCGCGGCCCAGGGTGTCAGTGACGCTGAAGACGCTCTCGGTGGGTTCGGCGCGCTCCTTCCGGCCCCTGCGCGTCTCCTCCAGGTAGCGCACCTCCAGCGTGCTCTGGCCCACCACCCGCGCGTCAATGATCTGGCCGTTCATCAGCAGGATGCGATCCAGCTTGGGAGCTTGGGGCCGGCTCCCGTCCTGCGCCATCACCGCCATGCCGGTGGCACAGGCGAACAGCAGGAGCAGGGACCTTGTCATGGAGACCGTCCGCTTGGCACGGACGGCGCCAAAGATAGCCGGGGCATCCAGCGCGAACAGGCTAAGCGGAGCGGTGTTCCGCACATGGGCACGCGACCTTCCGCGCACATGCCGGCGGGTATATTTGCGGGCTTTTCGCACACACCTTCCCACACATGGATCCCGTCACCTACGCCGAACGCCACATCGGCCCCGGCCACCAGGAAACCACCGAGATGCTGCGCGCCATCGGGGTTTCTTCCTTGGATGAACTTATCGACCGTACGGTGCCGAAGGGCATCCGTTCCCAGGGAGCGCTGGCACTCGGACCTGCATTGACGGAGTTGGAGTTCCTGGAGCACATGCGCGATCTGGGCCTGGGCAACGCGCGCTTCCGCAGCTACATCGGCCTGGGCTACAACGGCACCATCATTCCGCAACCGATCCTGCGCAACATCCTGGAGAACCCCGGGTGGTACACGGCCTACACGCCCTATCAGGCGGAGATCTCCCAGGGCCGGCTGGAGGCGTTGCTCAACTTCCAGACGATGTGCAGCGACCTCACCGGCCTGCCCATCGCCAACGCCTCGCTGCTGGACGAGAGTACGGCCATCGCCGAGGCGATGCACATGCTGTATGGCGCGCGGCCCAAGGAACTGGCCAACGCGAACAAATTCTTCGCCGACAAGGGCCTCTACCCGCAGAACATCGATGTGCTGCGCACGCGCTGCGCACCGATCGGCGTGGAACTCGTGGTGGGCGATGTGAAGGACCTCGATCCCGCTGACGGCTATTTCGGCCTGGCATTGCAATACCCGGCCATGGATGGCAGCGTGAACGACCACCGCGATGTGGTGGCCAAAGCGAAGGCCGCCGGTGTTCGCACGGCCGTCTGCGCCGATCTTCTGTCGCTCGTGCTCCTGGCCCCACCGGGCGAATGGGGCGCCGATGTTTGCGTGGGCAACAGCCAGCGTTTCGGCGTGCCCATGGGCTACGGCGGTCCGCACGCGGCCTTCTTCTGCACCACCGAGGAGTTCAAACGGCTCATCCCCGGCCGTATCATCGGCGTGAGCCAGGACCGGCGCGGCCGGCGTGGACTTCGCATGGCGCTGCAGACACGTGAGCAGCACATCCGCCGCGACAAGGCCACCAGCAACATCTGCACGGCGCAGGCCCTGCTGGCGGTGATGGCAGGCATGTACGCCGTGTACCATGGCCCGGAGGGCTTGAAGCGCATCGCGCGCATCACGCACGCCCACACCCGCACCGTGGCCGAGGCCGCCAAGGCGATGGGCTACACCCTGGCGAACGGTTTCTTCTTCGATACGATCACACTCGCCGGGGTGAAGGACGTGAAGAAGGTGAGGGAGGCGGCCGAGAAACAGGGGATCAACTTCCGTTACAGTGGTGGCGATGTGGGCATCACGCTCGATGAGACCGTTGGCCCCCGCGACGTGGAAGATGTGATCGCCGTACTTGCGGAAGCCGTTGGATCGAAGGCGCCCGCCGTCTCCAGCAACGGCGCCGACATGAGCGTGCCCTTGGATCTCCGACGCAGGAGCGCCTTCCTCATGCATCCGGTCTTCAACACGCACCACTCCGAGACGGAGCTGATGCGTTACATGAAACGCTTGGAGAACAAGGATTTCTCACTCGTCCACGGCATGATCCCACTCGGATCATGCACCATGAAGCTGAACGCCGCCGCCACCCTCTGGGCCATCACGCGGCCGGAATGGGCCTACATCCACCCCTTCGTACCGGTGGAGCAGGTCGAAGGCTACCAGCAGGTGTTCCGCGAATTGAGCGACGCGCTCGCCAAGGCCACCGGCTTCACGGCGGTATCGCTCCAGCCCAACAGCGGTGCGCAAGGGGAGTACGCCGGCCTGCTGGTGATCCGTGCCTACCATGAAGCGCGCGGCGACCACAAGCGCGACATCGCTCTCATCCCCAGCAGTGCCCACGGCACCAACCCGGCCAGCGCCGTGATGGCGGGCATGAAGGTGGTGGTGGTGAAGGCCGATGCCGAAGGGCATGTGGACGTGGCCGACCTGAAGACCAAGGCGGAGCAATACAAGGACACCCTGAGCTGCCTGATGGTGACCTACCCCAGCACGCACGGCGTGTACGAGGAGGCCATCAAGGAGATCACGGGCACCATCCATGCGAACGGTGGCCTGGTTTACATGGACGGCGCCAACATGAACGCCCAGGTGGGCCTTACCAGCCCGGGCGAGATCGGCGCCGATGTGTGCCACCTGAACCTGCACAAGACCTTCGCCATTCCGCACGGCGGCGGCGGCCCCGGCATGGGCCCCATCTGCGTGAACGACAAGCTGAAGCCTTTCCTGCCCGGCCACCCGCTGGTGAAGACCGGTGGGGAGCAGGCCATTCCCGCGGTGAGCAGCGCCCCCTGGGGCAGTGCCCTCATCCTCCTCATCAGCTACGGCTACATCAAGATGCTCGGCGGAGAAGGCCTGACCGACGCCACACGCTACGCGATCCTCAATGCCAACTATCTGAAGGCCAAACTGGAAAAGCACTTCCCCATCCTCTACGTGGGCAGTGAGGGCATGGTGGCGCACGAGATGATCCTGGACTGCCGTGACTTCAAGCGCTCGGCCGGTGTGGAGGTGGAGGACATCGCGAAGCGCCTGATGGACTACGGCTTCCACGCGCCCACGGTGAGCTTTCCCGTAGCGGGCACCTTGATGGTGGAACCCACCGAGAGCGAGAACAAGGCCGAGCTGGACCGCTTCATCGAGGCCATGGTCGGCATCCGCCAGGAGATCGCCGCGATCGAGAGCGGCCAGGCCGACAGGACCGACAACTTGCTGAAGAACGCCCCGCACACCAACGAGGAGGTCTGTGGCGACACCTGGAACCACGCCTACGGCCGCGAGCAGGCCGCCTTCCCCGCGCACATCAATCGCGAGTGGAAGTACTGGCCCACGGTGAGCCGTGTGGACAACGCCTATGGCGATCGCAACCTGGTATGCACCTGCCCGCCCGTGGAGGAATACGCCACGGAGACCGCGTGAAGGGGCATCGCCTGATGAGGTATGAGGCATGCGCAGGGTACGCCCGGCGCAGGTCCGGTAAATTCGCCCCCCTCCTGCCCCCTGTGGCCGGGACCAAGCATTGATGCGCACCCTATCCTTCACGCTCCTCTCCGCGATCCCGCTGATGATCATGGGCCACCGGGCCCATGCGCAAGCCAAGGCCCAGCCCTGCTTCTTCAGCGTCGATTTCGAGGACGGCACCATCCCGGCCGGTTGGGACATCGGCCCGCAGGTGGAGCGCCAGACCGCCGATGGCAGCGGTCTGGGAGAATTCGTGCCCGCCTGGACGGTGGGCAATGCCCTGCAGGCCAACGCGGGCGGCTTCTTCCCCGTGCCCGACCTGCCCGCCGGCAACCGCTTCGCCATGGCCAATGACGATGCGCCGCCCTGCAACTGCGACATGCAGCAGGTGGCGATCACCGCACAGGCGATAGACCTCGGCGGCCGCAGTGGCACAGCCCTCGAATGCCGCGTGTTCCATGAACAGACCCTGGGCGGTGGGCCGGCCTACGTGGAAGCGAGCATCGACGGCACCAGCTGGATCACCATGGCCCTGGTGCCGGCACAACCGGGGGGCTGGCGGGACCTGGTGGTGAACCTTTCCGCCTTCGACGGACAGCCGGCCTTGCGCCTGCGCTTCCGCTGGAGCGACAACGGCCAATGGGCCAGCGGTTTCGCCGTGGATGACATCTGCCTGCGCGAAAGGCTCGCCTATGACCTCAGCGTTGCCCAGGCCTTCACACACGACCCTTCCGTGAGCCCCTTCACCATGGGCGACCAGAGCCTGCGCTACCGGTTGTTGCCCTTGGAACAGGCCGGGCCACTCACCGTGGCGGTGGAAGTGGTGAACCGCGGACTGCAGCCCATGCCGCAGGTGAACGCTGCGGTGGTCATCAACCACGAGGGCGTGGACCATGGCCCTTTCGCTGGTGAAGCGATACCGCTGCTTGTGCCCGGCGAAAGCGCCATACTTCCCATCGCCACGGGTTGGACGCCTTCCACCACCGGGACCCTCAATGTGGGTGTCACGGTGTCGGGCGGCGTCGCCGATCTGGACGAAACCGACAACAGCGGCAACGCCACCATGCGCATCACCGGTCCCGACTGGGCGGATGGCTATGGCGCCATGGCGCGTGACGAGGACCAGCCCGTGGGTTTCGTGGGCGGCGACGAGGTGTTCATCGCCGGCAACCGCATGGAACTGGCCATGGGTGGCACCGCGCCCACCGGCATCAGCGCCGTCTTCGGGGCAGGCACGGAAGACAGCACGGTCGTACGCGCGATCCTGATGGACCTGAACATGGCCTTGGTGGACACCAGCACACGGCATGTGATCAGCGAGGAGGACCTGGCCCGCATCGCCGTAGGCGAGCCGCTCTTCCTGCCCTTCGCCAACCCTTCCACCCTGCCGGCCGGTGACTACTTCGTGGGCATGCAGCGCCTGAGCGATCCGGACAACGGCGTGGTGCACGTGCTTGTGAGCGGCTCCGGAGCGGCGGGAGGCGCCTTCTTCATGGAAGGCCCGAACTTCCTGCTCAGTTGGATGCTCGCCACGCCCATGGTACGCCTGCATTTCGCCGACTATGGCGTGGGAGTGACCGAAGTGTCCGAGGAGAGGGTCAACTCGCTCCACGTGTTCCCCGTGCCCATGCAGGGTGGCGGTTGGGTGTCGTTCACGCTGGACCATTCCGCAGCATTGCGCCTGGTGATGCGTGACATGCAGGGTCGCGAGGTGGGGAGCCGGAGCCATGGCACACTCGGCAAGGGTTCCCATCAGATGCCCGTCGACGTCAGTGGGCTTGCCGCGGGCACCTACCTGCTGGGCCTCGAAGGCGAGGGGATCCGCCTGGTACGCACCATCGTGGTGGCGACCCCTTGATGAGGGGCACCCATTGCCCGGCCCGGGGCTTACGGTGCTCCGATCATCCGGTCACTTGCCCAACGCCCGGCCCCCGTTTTCGGCCGGATGTCATCTGTTGCTTAGCTTCGTCATCCAACCTGAAAAACACGGACGATGACCCTACGATACACTTCGATACTGCCTTTGCTGGCGGTGGCCGCCACGGTCCATGCGCAGCGCCCGCAGATCCAGATCCAACCCGTGCTCTCCCATTGGGAGGAGGCGGAACTGCCCTGGGGCCAGAACAACGCTTCGCGCGATGGCATGGCCAAGGCCGGTGGTGACGTGCTCTTCTACGAGAACTTCGCGAACGGCCTGGCGGGCAACACACCCCTTGGCGCCTGGACCACAACAGGTCCGCACGGTTCCACCTGGCTTTATGACACCGACGGCCCCAATGGCGATTTCAGCAGCACCGCAGAACGCATCCAGAGCGCATCGGTGGCCAATGGCTTCATGATCTTCGACAGCAACCTGGCCAACAACGGCTGTGTGAACACCAACAGCTGTGTCACTTGGGATGGCTACCTGGTGTCGCCCGTGATGGATCTGAGCACCACGCCTTATGCGCACTTGGAGTGGACCCAACGCCTGCGTTGGTGCTGCTCGGGCGCTTCGGGCCACTTTGTGGATGTGAGCACCGACGGCGGCGCCACCTGGCCCACGCGCATAGAGGCGATCAAGGACCAGTTCGTGAACCTGGACCCCGGCACTTACACGATGCGTGTGAACCTGCACTCCTTCATCGCCTCCAACCCCGGCAACGTGCGCATCCGTTGGGCACATGAAGGTTCGGCCACAGGCAACTTGAGCCACTACCACTGGCAGATCGACGATGTATATGTGTACGAGAGCTACGACAATGATGTGGGTCTGGTGGATCCCCGGATCGCCAACTTCGTGGTGTTCGACTCCTTCACCGATGTGCTGCCCTACACGATCTATCCTTACAGCCAGCTGCGCCCGCTTAGCCTTGGCAGCCCCGTGCGCAACGAGGGTTCCAACGTCGCCAACAACGTGGCGCTCGACCTGCAGGTGCTCGATCCGGCGAACGCCCCTGTCTTCAACGCCGATCCTTCCGTGGCCAGCCTCGCCCAGGCGGTGGTGACGAACAACCTCCGCTCGGACTTCACACCTCCGGCTGTGGAAGGCGAGTACAAGGTGAACTACAACCTGAGCATGAGCGTGCCCGATGAGCGCACGGTGGACAACACGGCTGAGCGCCGCTTCCGCGTATCGCCCGGCATCTATGCGTACGACAACAACGCACGCGACAATGCCTATGACCGCGCACAAAGCGGTGGCCAATGGCCGGAGTACCACGCGGGCAACCTGTACTGGATCGAGAATACGGCCACCGCGCATGGGGTGCAGATCGCCTTGGCACGTGCGGCAGGGGCCACTCCCGGCACCCAGGTGGGCGCCGCTTTCGACGGGGTGATCTACCGCTTCGACACCGATCCCCCGCAGATCGTGGGCGAGACGGACATCGTGGCCGTGCAGAACACCGCCGAACTCACGCCCAATGGACAGGCCATCTTCTACGACCTGGACCTGCTCGCACCGATACAGTTGGAGGCGGGGGTCGAATACGCCGTGTGCGTGCGCACTTATGGCGGCGACCTGCGCACCCGCGTGGCCACCAGCGGCTTCGCGCTCCCGGTGTCTTCCATCGTGTACCACCCCAACGTCACCACCTGGTTCTACCTGAACTTCATCCCCATGGTGCGTCTGCGCATGACACCATCGAACGTCTCGGTGGAGGAAATGGACATGGCCGCCGGTTTCGGCCTGGGCCAGAACATGCCCAACCCCACCAGCGATGTGACCACCATACCCTACGTGCTGGAGCGTCCTGGGAACGTATCCTTCCAGATGCACGACCTCAGCGGCAAGCTGGTGATGGAGAACTTCTTCGGCACCCAAGGCGCGGGCGACTACCGCATGGACATCGACACGGGTTTGCTGCCGCAAGGCATGTACACCTACACGCTGACCGTGGATGGTGCGCGCAGCACCAAGCGGATGGCCGTGGTACGCTGATCGGCCAGGACCGAATAGCCACGTTGGAAGGGCCGCCCCGCTGGGGGCGGCCCTTCGCATTCATGGCGGATGACCGGAATCGGTTGGATGCCGGGACTTGAATGGTCATATTTGTTCTGCACCCTCTGTCGAACCAAATCCCTGCACCGATGAAAAGATCATACGCTTCGATCCTGGCGATCCTTTTCGCTGGCGGTACCGTGCTGGCGCAATCCAAAGCCCTGAATGGCCCGCACATTCCCATCCAGAACCGGGTGGCCCCCTCGCTTGACCGCGGCATCCCCGAAGCACCCGCGGAACGCGGTGGCGGAGGCGGCGCCCTGTGGTCCGACGATCTCTCCGATCCCAGCACCTGGGTCACCGGCAATTTCCCCAACACGCCGCCTGTGCCATGGCAGATCGGTGTGGGTCTGCAATGCACAGGCGATTATCCCATCGCCACCATACAGAGCACGACCTACGACAACGGCTGCGCAATGATCGATTCCGATGCCTTCAACAACAACTCTGGCATCGCCGAAAGCAGCCACATGACCACGGCGGCACCGATCGATCTCTCGGGCTATCCGTACGTGGTGCTCGAGTTCGAGTCATTCTACCGCAAGTGGACCAACGAGGAGTGCTACGTGGTGATCAGCACCAACAACACGGATTGGCCGGCCCTCACCCCGCAGACCGATATCAGCGGCATGCCCAACGTTTTCCACGTGTGGCCCGGCATGGAAGTCCAGGCGCCCGTGAACAACCCCACCAAGGTGCGCATCAACATCTCGCAGGCCGCCGGCGGGCAATCCCAGGTGTGGGTGCGCTTCCATTGGACCGGTGTGTGGGGCTATGCCTGGTTCGTGGATGACGTGGCCATCGTGGAACAGCCCGAGAACGATGTGGTGATGAACAGCGCCTTAGTGAGCCAGGTGGCCACCGGCGAACAATACGGCCGCATCCCCGCCAACCAGCTCGGCACCACGCTGCAGGTGGGCGGCGAGTACATGAACTTCGGCTATGCCCAACAGACCGGCGTGACCGTGAACATGCAACTGCTGGATCCGCAGAGCAACGTGGTGGCCAGTGCCAACGTGAATGCCGGTACGATGGCCTCGGGCCAGACCGCACTCATGGACCAGTCGGTGAACATCCCCACCCTTGCACCCGGCCTCTACTCCGCGGTATTCACCGTGACCAGCGATCAGGAACAGAGCGGTGTGAACTTCGCCAACAACGTCTACATCCGGACCATGGAGGTGAACCCGCTGCGCTTCTCGCTGGATGGGCTGGGCAACCACCCGCCAGGCTATGAGTCGGTCGGTTCTCTTGGCACCAACAGCTTTACCGATGGCAGTGATGGCTTCATGATGTTCGCCTATTACGATGTGCGAACCCCGATGTACGTGACCGGCCTGGAAGTGGCGATCACCACCACCAGCGTGCCGGGGGCGCTGCTTTATGGCACGCTGCACCACGAGGACAACATCCTCAACGACCAGGTGACCTCGCCCATCGATGAGACCGTTGGCTACGACCTCACTGCGGGGGATGTGACCAACGGCATCCTCACACTGGCCTTCGACTTCCCCGTGCTTCTGCAACCCGGCCCCTACTACGCCGGCGTGGAGATGTACAGCAACGGCAACGTCAGCGATGTGCGCATCCTGAACGATCTCACCGCCACGCAACCTGCGCTGTCCAGCCTCATCTACATCCCCAACGACCAGGTCTACACCAACGGCAACGCGGCGGCCATCCGCCTCGTCACCGACCCCACGATCTCCGTGGCCGAGTTGGACGCCACCCTGGGCGTGAGCCTGTTCCCCAACCCCACGAATGGCATCCTGAACTTCCGCTCGGATGGCACGGAGAACCACCTGGTGGAGGTGCTTGACCCCACGGGCCGCCTGGTGCGGACCGAGCGTATCGCGGGCAGCGGCATCATCGATCTCGCGGGCCACGCGAGCGGTGTTTACCTGGTGCGCGTTTCCACGCTCAGCGCCACCGCCACGCAGCGCATCACGCTGCACTGATCGGCGGATCAGGTCCTGCTTGGACCCCCCGCGTCCGCCACTCGGCGGCGCGGGGGTTCTTGTTCGTGGAGGTTGACGAGTTGAACTTGCGCAGGTTGGGGGTTCGTCAGGACCATTTCGTCAATGGACGTCCATTGGGAACGACCATCGACCTGCCAACCTCCAACCACTCGACTTCCGCTCACCCCCTCTCCATCGCCTGCTTCACCTGCCGCATGAGCGAGCCGGCGAATACGAACTCATTCAGTTCGGGATTGTCGCTGTTCAGCAGCGCCTGGCGATCGCCCTCCCACCACTTGCGGCCCTGGTGGATGAAGATGATGTTCTCGCCCGTCTCCATCACCGAGTTCATGTCGTGGGTGATGACGATGGTGGTCATGTCGTATTCCTCGGTGATCTCCTTGATCAGGTCGTCGATGAGGATGCTCGTCTGTGGATCGAGGCCGCTGTTGGGCTCGTCGCAGAAGAGGTACTTGGGGTTCATGGCGATGGCGCGGGCGATGCCGACGCGCTTCTGCATGCCACCGCTGATCTGGGCGGGGAACAGCCCATCCTTGTCGATGATGTTCACCCGTTTGAGGCAATCGTGGGCCCGGTCGGCCATCTCGCTGCGCGGCATTTCACCGAACATGCTCAGCGGGAACATCACGTTCTCCAGCACGGTCATGCTGTCGAAGAGCGCCGAGCCCTGGAAGAGCATCCCGATCTCCTGGCGGATGCCGCGCTTCTCCTTCTCGTCCATCTCGTGGAAGGACCGGCCTTCATAGAGCACACGGCCCTCCTCGGGTCTGTGCAGGCCCACGATGCACTTGGCCAGCACACTCTTGCCCGACCCGCTCTTGCCGATCACCTGATTCACCTGGCCCTTGGCGAAGTTGGCGTTGATGTCCGTGAGCACCTGGAGCTCGCCGAACCTTTTGCTGAGGCCCTCCACCTGGATCATATCAGCAACATCTGGGTGAGGGCGTAGTTGGCGATCAGGATCACCACATTGCTGTAGACCACCGCCCGCGTGCTGCTGATGCCCACCTCGCGCGTGCCACCCCTGGTGTAGTAGCCCTGGTAGGCCGCCACCGTGGCGATGATGAAGGCGAAGACCACCGTCTTGATCAGGGCGTAGGTGACGGTGTAGGGATCGAAATCCCACTGGATGCCCTGGATGTAGTCCACCGAACTGACGATGCCCGTGCCCACCCCCGCGAGCCAGCCGCCGAAGATGCTCAGGAACATGCTGATCATCACCAGGAAGGGGTTCATGAGCATGGAGGCCACGATCTTGGGCAGGATGAGGTAGCCCGCCGAGTTCACACCCATGATGTCCAGCGCGTCGATCTGCTCCTTCACACGCATGGAGCCGATCTCCGCGGCGATGTTGGAACCCACCTTGCCCGCCAGGATCAGGGAGATGATCGTGGGGCTGAACTCCAGGATGGTGCTCTGGCGGGCGGTGAAGCCCACCACGTAGCTGGGGATCCAGGCCGCATCGATGTTGGAACTGGTCTGGATCGTGATCACCGCGCCCATGAAGACAGACAACAACGCCACGATGCCCAGACTCTTCACACCGAGCAGGTCCATCTCCTCCAGGGTTCGCTTCCAATAAAGGCGCATGCGCTCCGGCCGCGAAAACGTGTCGCGGATCAGCAGGAAGTAGCGGCCGATGTGGAAGACGATGCCCATGGGGCGTGGTGGGCGCTAAAATAGACCACGCCCGATCGCCGGAAGATCGTCTCAGCGGATGCGTTGTCCACCACGCGCCGGGGCCATGGTGAACGCCATGCGCAGATCGGCCATGCGCACGCAGCGGACGAGGAAAGCGAGTGCGACGGCCATGGGCACATGAATGGCGAAGGACCAGCCCAGGGCAAGACCCAGGTGGCGCGCCACGAGGACCATCGCCAGGAGCCCGGCCGCATAGAACATCGCACGGAGGATCACGCCCCAGGGTGCCTGCATGCGGAAGGCCCGCACGGCGAGCACCACCTGCACCACGGCGGTGGCTCCCTGCGTGAGGAGGCTGGCCCATGCCGCGCCTTCGGCCTGCCAGCGCGGGATGAGCAACGCATTGAGGCCGATGTTCAACACGGCGCCCGCCGCGGCCATGCGGTTCAGCAGTCCCAGATCGCCGCGTGCGGTGAGCAGCGTGCCGAAAACGTAGCTCACACAAACCGCCACGAAGCAGGCCATGAGCAGGGCGAAGGCCGGTGCGCTGCGTTCGGTATGCTCGGCATAGCGCAGATCCATCACCTCGCGGGCATGCGGCCAGGCGAAGACCGCCACGGCCAATGCTCCTGCCAGCACCAGCCGGAAGGCGAGCATGGCCAGCGGCGCCACGTCCTCTCCCTCCTTCAGCATGCGGCTGAACATGGGCAGCAGCAGGCCGGCCACCAGGAAGCCCAGCATGTTGAAGGCCTCGAAAAAGCGGAATCCCTGCGCGTAGATGCCCGCCTCGGTGTCGCCATCGGGCAGCATGCGCTCCAGCATGAGCATGTCCGTGCGGTAGTAGAAGGTCATCAGCAGAATGAGCAGGGCATAAGGCAGGCTCTGCCGCACCACCATCCAGCCGAATGCGGGTCGCCACCTGGGCCGCACCCGGCCACTGAGCCGAAGCGTGAGCAACAGCGCGGCGATCAACGTGGCCCCGTATGCCGCGGTCTGAGCGTAGACGAACCATTCGATGCGGAAGGGGGTGCCCGAGGCGCGGCCCCAGAGCAGCCAGCCCACAAGACCGATGAGCAACAGGCGGTCCAGCACGCTCAGCAGGGCATCCTGCCGGAATCGCTGGGCCCCGGCGATGTTGCTGCGCAAGTAGAGGATGCTCGCGGCCAGCGCCTGGTTCAACACCAGCCAGCCCAACATGCCCAGGGCCGCATCGCGATAGCCCAGCAGCCAGGCCGCCCCCACGGTGAGCAGGGCATAGAACACCATGAGCAGCGCGCGCACGCCGGCCATGCCACCGAGGTACTTGGCCATGAGCTGGCCGTGCTGGGCGATGTTGCGCGTGTTGTAGTTGGTGATGCCCAGATCCAAAACGATGTTCAGCAGGAAGCTCAGACTGAGCAAGGCCGCGTAACCGCCGTAGGACGCGCTGCCCACGGCCTGCTGCACCCCGGCATCGATGCCCAGGATGTAGAAGGGCTTCACCAGCAGGTTCAGCACCAGCAACAACAGCAGGTTGGAAAGGAAGAGGCGTTGCATGGACCGGTGCCCTCCGCGATGGACGGCGCAAGATCGGGCTTGTCGCGCAGGGGAGCATCGTCCTGCAAAGGGCGCATCCCCGGGATACCTTCGCGGCCGTTCCGTCCGGCCACCCTTCCGCCCCCATGCGCAGCGACCGACCCGCGTTGACCCCCTGGGCGCTGATGCTGGTGCTGGCCGTGATCTGGGGCAGTTCCTTCATCCTCATCAAGCGTGGCCTCTACATCGAGGGAGAACCTGTGCTGAACCCCTGGCAACTGGCCACAGGACGCCTGTCCATCGCCTGGCTCTGCCTCGCTCCCGCCCTTTTCCGCCATGCGCATCTGCTTCGAAAGCACTGGCTGCCCCTGCTGGGTTCGGGCCTGCTGGGCAATGGCATCCCGGCGGTGCTCTTCGCCACGGGACAGACGCGCATCGACAGCTCGCTCAGTGGCATGCTGAATGGCCTGACGCCGCTGATGACCCTGCTCGCTGGCGCGGCCTTCTTCGGTACCCGGATGCGAAGCGTGCACCTTGTGGGCATCCTGCTCGGCCTGGCCGGTGCCACCGGACTGATCCTGCTGAAGGAAAGCGACGGCCTGCCCGCTTGGTCGATCTATGCACTGCTGCCCATTCTAGGAGCCGTGTGCTACGGCTTCAGCGGCAACATCGTGAAGCACCACCTCTATGGCCTGCCGCCCATGGCGATCTCCGTACTGGCGCTCACCTGGGTGGGTCCGCTGTCCATCGTGCTCGCGCTGAACAGCGGGCTCCCGGAAGTGCTGCGGGAACACCCGCAGGGGCTTTTCGCCTTCGGGCACGTGGTGGTGCTGGCGGTGATGAGTTCCGCCCTGGCCCTGGTGCTTTGGAATCGCCTGCTGAAGATGACCACCGCCCTGTGGGCCTCGTCGGTGACCTACCTGATGCCCTTGGTGGCCGTGGGCTGGGGCATGGCCGATGGCGAAGGCTTCACCTGGGGCATGGCCGGTATGGCGGCGCTGGTGCTCGCGGCCATCTATCTGGTGAACGCCGGCGAAAAGGCGGAAGGTTGAGCATCGCCCGGCAAGGCCGATCTTCGCCCACGATCGAACCCGGAAGGCGCTCCTGCGTAGAACGCCACCGCAAGCCGAAGAACACCATGTACCAAGGCAGGAAGGTGATCGTGGTGCTGCCCGCCTACCGGGCCGCCCGCACATTGAAACAGACCTATGACGAGATCCCCTTCGACCTGGTGGACGAAGTGGTGCTGGTGGACGACAAGAGCCCCGACGACACGGTGGCCGTGGCCCGCGAACTGGGCATCCGCCACATCGTGGAGCACCGGGTGAACCGCGGCTACGGGGGCAACCAGAAGAGCTGCTACGACAAGGCGCTGGAACTGGGCGGCGACATCATCGTGATGCTGCACCCGGACTACCAGTACACCCCCAAGCTGCTGGTGAGCATGATCGCGCTCATCGGCAATGATGTGTACCCGGTGGTCTTCGGATCACGGATCCTGGGCAAGGGCGCACTCAAGGGCGGCATGCCCATGTACAAGTACATCGCCAACCGGCTGCTCACGCTCACGCAGAACATACTCATGGGCCAGAAGCTGAGCGAATACCACACCGGCTACCGGGCCTACAGCGGTGAAGTGCTGCGCGGCGTGGAATACAACAAGCTTTCGGACGACTTCGTCTTCGACAACGAGATCGTGGCGCAGATCTGCTGGCAGGGCCACGAGATCGCCGAGATCACCTGCCCCACCAAGTACTTCGAGGAGGCCAGCAGCATCAACTTCAGCCGCAGTGTCACCTACGGTCTGGGCGTGCTGCGCGTGAGCGGCCGCTACTTTCTGGCGCGCATGGGTCTTCTGAAGTGGGGCATCCTCGGGGCGCGGAAGTAGTCGCGGCTTGTCCGTTCTTCGTTGTCCGGAACGCCCGCACAACGATGACCGCCCCACGCCTCCAGTGGATCTTCCTGGCCGCATCGGCCCTGCTCTTCCTACCCGGCCTGGGCGCGGTGCATCTGTTCGACTGGGACGAGATCAACTTCGCGGAGATCGCCCGGGAGATGCTGGTGACGGGCGACTGGCTCCGACCCAGGATCGGGCTCGAAGCCTTCCACGAGAAGCCGCCGTTGTTCATGTGGATGCAGGCCCTCGCCATGAAGGTCTTCGGCGTGGGCGAGTTCGCGGCGCGGCTGCCCAATGCCTTTTGCGGGCTGGTGACACTCTGGCTGCTGATGCGCATCGGCGAGCAGGTGCGCGGCCGGCTCTTCGGCATGCTGTGGGCGCTGGCCTATGTGGGGTCCATCCTGCCCCACCTCTATTTCCGCAGCGGCATCATCGATCCGTGGTTCAACCTCTTCATCTTTCTGGGGCTGCAAGCCATCATCACGCTGGTGCAGCGGGATCCTTCACGCGCTCCGGGCACCCTCAATGCCCGCACCGACAGGTACGCCTGGCTGGCGGGCATCTTCCTGGGGCTGGCCGTGCTCACCAAGGGGCCTGTGGGCGTACTCATCCCCGGGCTGGTCATGGGACTGTACTGGATGTGGGGACGTTTCAGGCCCTACCTGCGCTGGCGACGCATCGGCATCATCGCGTTGGCCACCCTGCTGGCGATCGCGACCTGGGGCATGGTGGACCTGCTGCGCCATGGCCCCGAGTTCATGGTGGCCTTTTTCCAACGGCAGGTGGCCATGCTCACCACCGAGGATGCGGGCCATGGCGGCTTCTTCGGCTATCACGTCGTAGTGCTGTTGCTGGGCTGTTTCCCGGCCTCGGTCTTCGCCGTCCAGGAACTGCTCAAACCTGCCCGTCCGGCAGGCGGGCCCACGCGCGGCAACGATCCCGCTGCGAACGACCACCGCCGCTGGATGGTGATCCTCTTCTGGGTGGTACTCATCCTCTTCAGTATCGTCAAGACCAAGATCGTCCACTACAGCAGCCTGTGCTACTTCCCGCTCACCTACCTGGCGGCCATCCAATTGGAGCGCATCTGGAAGAAACGCGAAGCATTCGGTTGGAGCCGTTTCCTGCTGGGTGGGCTGGGCACCCTCATCGCGATCATGGTGATCGCATTGCCTTTCGCGGGGATGAAGATCGAAGCGTTGAAGCCGCTCTTCGCGCAGGATCCCTTCGCGCAGGCCAATCTGGAAGCCGATGTGCGCTGGACCGGACTGGAAGCCATGGCCGGTGCGCTGCTTCTGGCGGCTCTGCTCGCAGGGCATTTCCTGCATGGCCGTGCTCGCTACCGCGAAGCCGTCCTGGTGGTCTTTGGTGGTGGCGCGCTGTTCGTCACCACCACGCTCTTCTTCTTCATCAACCGGATAGAGGCCTATTCGCAACGCGCGGCGGTGGAGTTCTTCCAAAGCAAGGCCGGCGAGCGGTGCTGGTTGACCACGAAGAACTACAAAAGCTACGTGCCCGAGTTCTACGGCCGCATCGCCGAGCCACGCCCGCAGCAGGAGATACTCTTCCACGGCCCCATCGACCGGCCGGTGTACCTGAGCTGCAAGATCACCGCTGTGGAGGAAGTGGAAGCGCTGGGCACCTTCACCGAATTGTATCGGAAGAACGGCTTCGTGTTCTGGGTGCGGGAGCCCTAAGCTCTTCGCTGCACACATTCCCTCTGCGTTCCTTTGCGCTCTCCGCACCTCTGCGGTGGACCTTTCCATGTCCGAAGACCTCTCCTTCATCCTCACCCACCTCGGCGAAGAGCGCGAGCGCGGTTTCGATGCCGTAGTGCCACCCATCGTGCAGAGCGGCAACTTCACTTACCCCACCGTGGCCGCCATGCGCGCCGTGGTGCAGCAGGAGTTCGACCGGCCGCTGTACACACGTGGCTTCAACCCCACCGTGGCCATGCTGCGGAAGAAGGTGGCGGCTTTGGAAGGTGCGGAGGATGCCCTGGTCTTCAGCAGCGGAAGCGCGGCCATCGCAGCGGCGGTGATGAGCTTCACCAAGGCCGGCGACCACATCGTGTGCGTGCAAAAGCCCTACAGCTGGACGAAGAAGCTGTTGATGGAACTGCTGCCCCGCTTCGGCGTGGAGCACACCTTCGTGGATGGCACCGATCCGGAGAACTACCGGAAAGCGGTCCGACCCAACACCACCTTCTTCATCCTGGAGAGTCCCAACTCGCTCACCTTCGAGTTGCAGGACATCGCCGCGGTATGCGCCATCGCCAAGGAGCATGGCATCATTTCGCTCTGCGAAAACAGCTACAACAGCCCACTCTTCCAGCAGCCCATCGCCTTGGGCGCGGACCTCGTGGCCCACAGCGCCACCAAGTACCTCAATGGCCACAGCGATGTGGTGGCGGGCGTGCTGGCCGGCAGCCATGCGCACATCCGGCAGGTGATGGCCAAGGAGTTCATGACGCTCGGCGCCGCGCCATCACCCCATGATGCGTGGCTGCTGATGCGGGGGCTCCGCACCCTGCCCCTGCGCATGGAACGCAGCGCGGACAACGCGGAAAAGGTGGCCCGCTTCCTGAAGGCGCACCCCAAGGTGAAGCGCGTGCATTGGCCCGGCCTGGAAAGCCATCCGCAGCATGCGCTGGCGAAGAAGCAGATGAAGCGCGTGTCCGGCCTGATGAGCATCGAGCTCGACGCACAGGACGTGGCCGCCGTGGAGCGCTTCTGCGACCACCTGAAGACCTTCCTGATCGCCGTGAGTTGGGGCGGCTACGAGAGCCTGCAATGGCCGGTGTGCGCATTGCAAGGACCCAGCGGCTACTACACGGACCTGCCCTTCACCATGGTGCGGCTCTACGTGGGACTTGAAGACCCGGACCTGCTCATCGCCGACCTGGAACAGGCCCTGGCGAAGGTGTGATCACTCCACGGGGTCGTTCGTCTGTGGTGGCACCATGCACACGGCCGTGTTCACCACAGTGACCGTGGCTTGCCCAGGCAGGCAGACGCCGTTGACCATCACGGTATACGTGAAGGTGTAGGTGCCGCTCGGCACGCCTGCAGGATCGAACATGTCCCCGCTGAGCGCGCCCGTGCCGCTGTCGTCCGTCCAAGCGCCCCCGGGGTCGGGGTTGCCGCCCAGTTGCGCGAAGAGATCCAGCGCACCGAAGCTGGCGCACCAGTTCACCGTAGCGTTGCCACCGGCGTTGGGAGGCATGTACACCAACATGGTGGCGGTGACACTCGCACCTGAACAGGAAGGCGTTGGGGGCATGGTGTATACGTAAGACCCAGGTGGGTCCACACCCGGTGTGAAGAGGTTGCTGTGCTCCACGCCCAGGTAGGTCCATGTGCCTCCGGGAAGCAGCCCTGCCTGCATGTCGATAGGTGGACCGCCGCATTGCGTGATGGTAAAGTCCTCACCTGGATCGATCGCATCCGTGACCATAATGCAAAGTGTGGCAGCATCATTCGCACAAGGCGCCATGCCAGGCACCGTGTACGTATAGCAACCCGGCATATCCGTTCCGGGTAAGAAGAAGTTCGGGCTGGGATTACCCGCTAGTGAAGTCCACGAGCCACCCACCTGAGGCGACCCATCAAGCAGGTTGAGCAAGATGAACGGCGGATCGCTGCTGCAAACAGTGATGCTATTACTCGTGCCAGCGTTTGGTGCAAGCACAACGGCCACGCTAAGTATGGCTGTTTCGAGGAGACACGGCGGAGTCGCGTCCACCACGTACTGGTACGGTCCCGCTGGGTCAGCAGCCGGATCGAAGGTTCCGTTCATCGGACCAAGTGGTCCCGACCAAGTGCCGCCCACGTCCGGAGAGCCAGCCAACAGGTTCAGGAGCTGGACCGGACCGCTGTTCGAACAAACTGTCACCGCGCTACTCAGACCCGCATTGGGCGGCACCACTGTGGTGATGGGCAGCGCATAGGCATCTCCGATCTGCGCCGGATCCGAAGCGGTCACACGGATCGCCCAGCCGCCACCACCGATCCCCGCAGGGAAGGTGCAGGAGATGCTGCCAGCACCTGTTCCCACTGCACTGCCGATCACCGTGGGCAATGCGAAGGAGCCTGTGGAGTCCGACAATTCCACGGTGAAGACATTGCCGGGGTTGAACACATCCGTTGTACTGAAAGTCACCGGCAGGTTGAGATCGCCACAAGCCGCGACCGGACCCATGGGCTCCACGAAGATCTGGGCCGCCATACCCATCGACAACAGACAGGTGACCAAGGACATGGAAGTGCGCGGGGGCTTCATCCGTGCTCTGCTTGGGCGTGAATGTAGACTGGGCTAGGGGCTGGCCGGGCAGGTGATCGACGAAACGCATGGGGGGGGGCGATCGGCGCTGGGCTTCGGACGACGGGCATCCTTACCACCGCAACGCCACCGGAAGGCTCAACTCTCCCTCACTTCCATCAACGAGCACGGCGCGTACGAAATAGAACTGCGTGACTCCCTTCACCGGCTTGTCATCGAGCCAGCCCTGTGCGTCGGGAGGCAGTTCTCGCAGACGCTTCGGTTCGCTGAGACCGTCACCGCGATACACACGCAGCGCCTTCACATCGCGCTGCATGGACGGCCACCGCAACGCCACGCCCTTCGCCGTACGCTCGGCCAGCAACAGGCGTGGCGCCGAAGTGGTCGCCTCCGCGGCCACCCGTGCGATCCTCGATGGGCCACCCGTGATCGTCGATGGCGAGACACTTCGCACACGATAATCCCATGCGGATGCGGGAGACGCCGTGGTGTCCACGAAACGGCCCTCTCCTGGTTCCACTGGTTTCGCGGTGATCGGCGTGAAACGGTCATCACCGGACTTGGTGCGCTCTACATGATAACCCGCGATGATCGCATCGCTGACCAGCGGTGGCCGCCAGCTGATCAGTACCTGTGCGCGATCCTGCCTTCGCGCCACCACATCTTCTGGAGGCGGTGGCGCTGTGTGTGAAGCACGGGTGGCGAAGATGAAGTCACTCGGCCCACTGCGCTTCTCGCCCAGACCTATGGCGACCACCCGCCACACATGCAGGCGGTCCGCAGGCACCGAAGTATCCGACCAGGTGGTGATCGTATCGCGGAAAAGGAGTCCGGAGACATCGCGCCAACGATCCTCGCCAGCGGCCGTGCGCTGCACCACGTAGCCCATGATATCGTCGCCCTGTGGCTCCCACGTGAGGGTCACACCGTCCAGTCCGGGTTTCACGCTCAGCAACACCGGCGGCAGGCACAGGGGTTCGGCATCGCTCAGGGCTAGCACCGGAACGCTGATCGCCCCTGGTCCGAAGACGTCGATCACCTGCACGCGGTAGAACAGGTGCTCCTTCACGCGATGCACAGGGTCCAGCAGCACGGTGTCCAACGGCCCACGCTCGGCCAGCAGGGTGTAAGGGCCATCATAGGTGTCGGCGCGCAGGATGCGCACCGAGCGCGCACGTTGGGGCCGGGCCACGCGCCATGCGAGCCGTATCGCGCGCTCCTGCCGGTCGCCACGCGCCACGATGCTGTGCGGATATGGCCGGCGCTCCATGTCCAATGTGGACACCGTGACCCAATGCGAGGATGCGCCTTCGCGGCCCGCGTCATCGATGGGCAGCAGCCTGTACTCGTACACGCCCTCGGGCAGGGGCAACGTGTCGATCATCAGCACGAAGAGCGAATCGCCTCGCTGATGAAAGAGTGTACGGCAGGCGCGCACCTCTTCCTGGCCGATGTACTGCCTGCGCTGGAACACCCGGAAGGCGGCCGTCGCACTGCCCCCGGGCAGGAACCAGAGGATCTCTGGTGTGGGTTCGTTGTGGGCAACCAGCACCGCTTGGGGCCTGGGATCCACCGCAACGGAGCCACGGGGCTGCGCATGCGCGGTGAGCGCGAGCGCGAGGAAGGGGATGCTCGAGTGGCGCATGGTTCAATGGCATGAAGGAACATTCTGATGGGAACAGGAGCCGCCGGAACCCAGACCCACATGGAGGCCGCCAGAAGAGGACAGCTCCGCTTTCACACCCACGCTCTCACTCACGCTCACACCGCAAAGGCTTCCGCTCACGGAGGCCACACCACAGCCCGTAGCATTGAACACGGGTCCAGGTTGCACAGCGGCGCTCAGCGAGAGCTCCATCAACAGCGCTAGGCACAATTCGCAGACCGCGGCGTCCACGGCGTACTTGAAGTCGAAGTAGGCCAATCCACCCACATGAAGTCCCTGTTCCAGATCCAGCCAGTAGCGCGCGTCGATGCCCGTCTTCAGGTGACCACCGGCGCTTACCACGCCGAGGTCGATGCCGGGCAACGACACTTCCAGGACCGGCTTCTTGGCTGTGACGAAGAGACCGTTCACGCGGTTGGCGGCCAGTTGCGGCGGCAGGCTCTTGTTGCGCGCCTTGGCCATCACGTTGGCCACCACATCAGGCGGCACGGCGGTGTGCGCACCGATGATGAAGCCCGGTTGCAACGTATTGATCAGTGGCGGCAGGATATCGATCATCACGTCGGCGTCACCGCAATGCACCATGAAACCGCCTCCGCCGGCCACCAGCCCGAGCGTGGCCTGATGCACCGTGAGCGGCGGTGAGGGAAAGTGCTTCATGGTGAGACTGCCCAGCAGCATGCTCTTCTTGAAGTCGTAGCCGATGGCCATGTCGCCGAAGGGTGTGGAGATCTGGTCCATCTTGATCGCGCCTTTGTCCAGGCTCACGGCGCCCTTCACCACGAAGCGCATGGGCGGCTGCGCGGCATCGATGGCCTTGAAGTTCTTCATGTTGGCATCGAACCACAGCTCATCCCATTGGCCTGCGGACACCTTCTGCTGCCCATCACGCACCAGCAACCGTTCATTCCCCGCCAGGGCCACCTCCTGCTCGATGGTGCCCGGCGCCTGCTGCCCGTTGGTCTTGATCACGTCGATGCGTGTGCCGCTCTTGGTGTGCGTGAGCAGGCCGATCAATTCGATGTAGGTCTCCTTCCCTTCATCCCAGACCAGCAGCCTGCCGTTGCTGACGAACTTGCCCTTGCTCACCGCGAGGTCCGTGAGGAAGTCGAAGTCCACCTTGCCGTGCGTGGGCACTGTGGCGACGAAGGGCAACAGTTCGCTCTTGATCTGGTTGCCCTGCCTGGTGAGCTTGATGCGCCCGGTGGCGTTGGGGAAATTCGGGACCTCCAACGCGGGCCTTCCCAACAGCTGCACGTTGTCCACGCCGGGGTCGAGACTCTGCACGCGGAAGTCCACGATGTCCTCGAAGCGGTGATCGCTTTCCAGCACGGTGACCTTCTCGCTGCCGTTGCTCAGCAGCCTGAACGCGGAAAGGTCTACACGGGCGGGCGAGAGTTTGGGCACGCCCGTGAAGTGGAACATGCTCTGCCCGGCGTATCCCGCCTTGCCCAGCACCCAGGCCTGCTCACCCTGGCTGTAGCCGAAGGCCCAAGGTGTGCCATCGCTGGCCTTCAATGGCACGGCATCGCCCAGGCGCACTTCGCCGATCTTCTTCGCGTCCAGGTCGATGTCATCGGGCCAGAGCAACACGCCACTCACCTCGGCGGTGGCGCGGTGCGTGATGAGCCTGGCGCCGGGCACGGTGATGCAGCCCAGGTCCTTGTCGAAACCCCAGGGCGTCGTGGACTCCACCTTCCACTGGCCGATCTGGAAGGACAGTTGCTGCCCGCCGCCTTGGATGCCCATGATGTCCTCATGCATCACCTTCACATCGCCTACATCGATGTCCAGCGTGCCCGGCACCATAGCCGGGATGCCTTCGATGCGCAGGATGGTGCGAAGGCTGAAGGTGTCCGTTGCGACATAGCTCTTCACGCGGTCGGCATGTGCAGGGAAACCACGCAGATCGAAAGCGATGTCCTTGGGCGAAGGGATCGCGATCTGCCATCCTCCGCCACCGCCCTGCGGATAGCCCATATCCATCAGATGGTAGTTGCGCTTGGCCGATCCGGTTCCGCTGCGGAAGACGGTGATCACAGGCTGATCGGGTCCTTCACCGAGGTAGAAGCGGCCGTTGAAGTCATAGGTGAACTTGAAGGTGGAGAGCTCGGTGCTCACCTGCCCACGTATGGCTCCACCGTCCGGCTCGGCATGGGCCGCCACACGCCCGAGCCCGAACAAGGAGGGCGGGCCTTCCAGGGTCATGTCATGGCCACCATGGAGTTTCACCGCCACATGTGTCGCATCGGTCAGGAAGGAATTGACGACGGGCTCCGCCTTGGGTACGCCTTGCGCGTTGGGTGCGCCGGGTTTCACCTTCACGCCACTGAACGGCATACGGGTACCAGCATCCTCCAGCTTGAAGTTGGCGTTCGCCGGCAGATCGATGAAAGCCCCGCCGATGGTGGCCGTGCCGTCGTTGTGCTTCTGGTACTGTTCCAACTCCACCTTGAACCCGAGCAGCGTGCTGATGTCGATCCCAGCGATACGCTGCAGCTCCAGCTTGGTGTGCGGGAAGAATGGCTGCCCACCCTGCGCTGGTGCGGGCATATGCTGTACCTGTTTCGCCTCAGCGAGCCAGGTGACGCCTTCTTCCTGCTTCGCGGCATGCACGATCATGGTCTTCAAGGGCACCCCGTCCAGCACGTACTCCCCGATCTCGTCCGCCATGGTCTCGTGCAGGATGGGACCGTATTGGTCGTTGCCCAGTTCCACCCACACGCGTGCATGGGGCACGAAGGCGGTGGTGCCCTTCTCGATCACGTGGCCGGCCAGCTTCGCACCAGGTTTCAGGTGGATCGTCAACACCTGGTCCTCGGCGGAAACCTCGTTCACGATCAGCGTGTCCACAGGCACCCACTGGCCGGAAGCCCTCACCTTCAAGCGGAACTCATTGTCCTTGCTCGCGAAGCGGAAGAACACCTCACCGCTGGCCGGGGTGTTGGCCTGATGCGCATCGAGCTTCACCAAGGCGCCGGCGACCGCTGTTCCATGGTCATCGCGCACCTTCACCAGCAGCCGGTGCAGCTTCTCCTTCACCGTGAACACACCAAGCTCCTGCGTCTGGCCCACTTGCGCCGATACGCTCTTCGCATAGGTCGCAGGGAAGTACTTGTCCGAAAGCGGTTCAATGAGGATCGGGATGTTGTTGCCCGAGGGGCATGGTGCCTCGAAGCGCTCCACGGTGTTCATCTGCACCATCTGCCAGCCGCCTCCCTGGCCCGGTGGTCCGCCACCGTACGTGATCGTGGTCTCCGTGCGCGCGGTCGGCCCGTCGCCGCCCTTCACATCGCTCTTCACGGGTTTGCCGCTCTCGTCCACCACCGTGCCCGCGATCTTGCCGAAGGGCTTCAGGAAAATGCCGCCCGTGTGGTCCCATTGCTCGCCGAAGAGCAATGGCTTGCCGCCGCTCTGCGGGCGTACGGCCACCGCGAAGCCGGGATGATGCACGAAAAGGGTAGCCTCGGGCCCGCGGAACAGGCCGGCCTGGTCCGTGAGCACGGGGATGAGGTCGAAGTGGAAGTAGCCACTGGCATCGGTCCATGCGGTGCGCGTTTCGGTGTGTGTGGGCTGATCGTTGTCGGTTGGACAGAACCAACAGGTATAGGAACCACTGGGATCCACCTGGTATTTCAACCGCAGGACCACCTTCGCGCCGTGGATCACCTCGGTGGCGGAGGCGAACACGCGGCCGATGACACGCGGTGCACGCGGGTGCAACGTGAAGCCGATCGTGTACTGTTTCACTTGGAAGGCGCTGTTCCGCATCGTCGTCGGTGCGAAGGCACCCACATCCATGTCCCAGCCCCCCTCCACTGTGGGATCACCTGCGGCCTTGCCGGTGTTCCAGGTCTTCACCTTGGTGGAGTAATTGATCGACCCTGCGGCGTCATCGGTGTGCGCCACCACGAGGTACTCGTCAGGCGTGTCCGGCATATGCCGTACGAGGTTCTTCACCACGCAGCCGCCATCCGATGCTGTGATCGTCTGGGCCACCAGCGGTACCGCACCATGTGGTGGCAGCGGGAAGGTCCCTTCGATGCTCTGTCCTTCATTCTTCGGTATGCCTTCGGGGGTGTGCGAGGTCTTGCGCAGCACCTTCACCCGCACGTTGGGCAGCGGCATGTCGGGCATGGCCTGGTTCTTCGCGGCGTCGCTACGCACCTCTGCACGCAGCGAATAGGATCGCACGTACACCGCCTGCTCGGGCAGTTGCAGGTCGTCGCCCGGCTGGGCCATGATCTCCAGGTCCGGGCTGCAGTAGTAGGGCGAGACCACCTCGAGCATCAGCACGCGGTAGGCCAAGCCCGCATGCACCGTGGGGATATCGCTCCAAACAGGCTGGAAATTGTCGTTGAAGTGGTGGATGTACGGCTCTGCCACGGTGACATTGGCGGCCTGGTGCGCCGTGGGATTCAGCTGGTGATAATCCACAGTGAACTCCCCATTCGCGCCGGTGGTGAACACACTGAGCACGCGCCCACCGTGGGCGATGTCCTCCTTGCTGGGATCGAGGAAGAGGCCCTCGGGGTCATCCAAGCCTAGAATGACCTTCCCATGCTGGCCAATGGTGTTGTTGCCATGCGTGATCGTGATGTTCTCCAGCACCACGCGCTCCACCAATCGCACCTGCATGTTCTTCAGCGGCAACGCGCCGTCCACCGGCACCGGATGGGGATCGCGGAACTTCTCCGTGGGGAATGACGGCGCGGGTGGCAGGGCACCCACCGGTGCGGCGTATGGGTCGGTCATCTGCGCCCATGCGCTTCCCCCCGGGCTCGCGGATCCGGACCCACCGCCGAAAAGTGGCGCCATCTGCACCTGCTGCCCCCCTGGCTGGGTAGTTCCTCCCGCAACGCCCCATCCTTGGATGATGGACGATACAGCGATGGTCGCAGGGGCGCCAAGCGGCGCAAGCGTGGTCATGCCATCCTCCTTGAAACGGTACAACAGTCGGCCACGCAGGCGTGCGTTGTGCAGGGGTGTCATGGTCTGCACCATGTTGGTCACGGCACTTGGCTGTTGGACCGGTGGCGGGGTCACCCCTTCATGCAACATGAACACGCACACCTCGCTGCGGCCCTGGTTCTGGATCAGCACCGCGTTGTTCAGGTCCTGGGCCACCACCGCCACCGCGTACCAGGTATCCTGCTTCAGGATGGGGTCGTAGGGTTGCCAGGGATAACTGGGCACCAACAGGCCAGGCCGCACGATCGGGTTGTTGGCGTTGTAGTCGAGCGCCTGCCACATGGCCTCCACGGCGTTCTGTCCGGGCAGCAGTTCGATCAAGGTGAGGTCGTAGCGGATGTCGGCCCCAGCGAGCATGCCGATGGGCGGGCTCCAAGTGAAGGTGGGCCAGGGCGTGGTGATGGAGTCGCCGCAGAATGGCCAGGTGATCATGGGCGGCTGGGCTTGGGTGATGGTGAAGAAGAGACAGCCCGCCGGGGCCTCATCGCTGAATGGGATGCCCGTCTGGTAGTCCACGGCGCGCACACACAGCGTGTAATTGCCTTCGGGCATCAAGCCGGTCTGTTGCACCATGCTCTGGATACTGGCAGGCGCCACCACCGTCACGTTGCCGGGATCAAAGAAGGTGAGCGACGAACTGCCGGCCTGTATCAGGCGTGTTTCGAAGATGCCGAGCACGATCGGCTGCGGCGGCATGTAGCTGGGGTTGGTACGCACGCTGTAGCCGTTGTCGCCCTCGATGGATCCCACCAACTTCAAACTCAGCACCTGGTCGGAGGTGTTGGTGAGGCTTACCAACAACTGGTTCTGGTAGTTGTACAGGAAAGGACTGAAAGGTGGGTTGATGATCGGCGTTACGATCACTTCGTTCTGTCCGTTCACCAGGGCGGCGAACAGGAGTGGCAACCAACGGAGCGACCTGGTGGCCGCAATGGGATAGATATGGTGCTTGCACATGGCTCAGAAGCGTATCTCGAGGCCCAGCAGGCCGGTGTCCTCGGTAAAGGAGGGGATCGACGGATCACGCGACCGGTTCACCTGATGCAACAGCTGAAGGGAGAAACTGAAGCGCTCGGATGCGGCGTAGTTGGCGTCGAGGCCCAATTGCCAGGTGTTGCCGGATGTGCCATCAGGCAGGGTGTTCCACAGTGTGATGTTGCGCAGCCGGGTACCCAGCTTTTCCTTCAGCCATTGCCGCCCGCCGTTGATCTGGAACCCTGCACTGGAGGTGCGCCCCACGAAACTTTCCGTGCCGCGGTGGATGGGCCCGCCACCGAGTGAGGCAGCCCATTGCTTCCAACCGCGCGTATAATTCAACTCCAGGTGGGTGCCGGTCAGCTGCGCACTGTTGGTGACGCCCACGGTGAGGTCGTTCAGCGCGAAATGGTTCGCGGTGAGATGCACGGTGTGCGTGCCGGTGGCTCGGGCGTAGTGCAGCCGCGGCTGCACCAGGATGTTCCGGCTCACTTGCCGCAGCAGGGCGGTATCCTGAACGGTGGCCCGCTGCGGCTGCTGCGTGATGCCGAAGTTGCTGAAGTTCACCAGCATGCCGAAAGCATTACCGCTCGCGTAGTTCAGCCCCACATTGCCGATGATGCGCCGTGCCGTGCTGGTGCGCTGCCGCTTCACATTGTTCTGCTGCCAGCCTGCCGTCAAGTTCATGTTCAACTTGTTCTTCAAGAATGCGCTCACGGCCGTGCCGGTCACCTGCTGCACGTCGTTCTGGAAGAAGTAGGCGCCCATGCTCTGGTAATCGGGATCCACAAGGCGGTAGGACAACTTATACCGCGCCCGAGGCCGACGCAGGCCCAACGCGGTCTCCAGCGCGAGCAGTGCGGCGCTGCTGGTGCGCGAGGTGAACAGACCACCCAGCGTGGTGGTCACAGCCGGGTCCACATCCGCCACGGGGGCGCGCGTGTCGCGTGTCCAGGCGCTGGTGGCCGCGTCCACTTCCCAGGTAAGCCGCTCACTCAGCCTCAGTTTGGAAGCCAGGCCGATCACCAGGTTCTCCGCAGGCGCCAGGCCGGTGGACACGGGATCGGGGATCGAGCGCGCGTCATCCTTCCCGCGCAGCATCACCACGTCAACGAAGTGGCCATCCCGCCCGATCCCCACCTTCACGGCGTAGGCACTTCGCCGGAAAGAGGGTATCGGTACGGCACTGAGGAAGGCCGCCGGGTCGTAGGTGGCGGTGGTATCCTCGCGCACCGCCTTGCGGAAGCGGCCATAAACGAAGCCGAAACGGAACCTGCCCGGATCCAACTCCACACCCGCCATCAAGGCACGATGACCGGCGAGCGTGAAGCGCGAAAAGTGCACGTCGCGGTAACCAAGGTGAAGCTTCACCCATTTGTAGTGTGGACTCAACCCGAACTGGTTGAAGGGCTGCTGGAACTCGCGGTGCTGGTCGCTCATGATCACCAGAAAGGGAAGCTGCACCCCTTGCACGCTCATGGTGGGCGTGCCACTGATGGTCCAGTAGAAGGGGGTGCGTCTCGGGTCGATGCCCTGAACCGTGTAGAAGCCGAGTTGGGCACGCACGCCCGCGTTGAAGCGCACCGGTTGCAACTGCCCCACGGTGCCGATATCCTGTGCTCTTCCGGTGCGCGGCAGCACCAGCGCCAACAGCAGGGGCAGCGCCTTGCAGGGGATCGGAAGCGCGCGGGGAGACATGCTCCAGTGAAGCTATCCGGGTGCCTCGCCCCGATCGGGGCCGATCGCGTGATCGGGCGTTGCGATCGAGCGGACGATCAGACCTGGAACACCTTCTGGAATTCCTCGCGCCTGCTTTTTGCGAGAGGGACGGTGCTTCCATCGTCCATCACCAGATAGCCGCCGTCGGTGCGCACGTACTTGCTCAGGTGCGCGGGATTGATCAGATGACTCTGGTGGCTGCGGAAGAAGCCCAATGGCACCAGCAGTTCGTCCAATTCACGCAGGGTGCGCGAGAGGAGCATTTTACGGCCACCACAGAGAAGGATGCGGGTGTAGTTGCTGTCGGCCTCGCAGCGCACGATGTCGGTGGTGCCGATGAACTCCACACCGTCGCGCGTGGGTACGGCGATGCGCGGGGCACGCGCACCTTCCGGCCCAACGTTGTGCAGGAGCAGCTTCACATGCTGGCCGCGCGGCTCGGCACCCAGGCGGGCCAGGGCCTTGTCCACGGCCTCCTTCAGTTCGGCGGGCTGCACGGGTTTCAGCAGGTAGTCGGCGGCACTGAAGCGGAATGCGCGGATGGCGAAGGCGTCGAATGCGGTGACGAAAATGACCTGCGCGCGCAGCGACCCGAGCTTCTCCAGGACCTGGAATCCGTCCATCCGCGGCATTTGCACATCGAGGAAGACGAGATCGGGATCATACTCCCGCACGGCGGCGATGGCCTCCGGGCCGTTGGTGCAATGCGCCACCACCTTCAGATCCGGACAGTGGTGCTCCAGCTCGAGGCGCAGCGTTTCGCGGCTGTGCTTCTCGTCGTCCACGATGATGGCGCGGTGGATCATGGTGTGCCGGTTTCCAAGGTAATGGGGATGTGCACGGTGATACGGGTTCCTGCGGCGGCGCCATCGGCGTGGCGCAGGTCCTCCACGCGGGCAGTGACGCCGAGTCCCAGGGCCTTCGCGGCCAGCTCCATGCGTTCGGCGGTGATGCGCATGCCGAAAGAACGCTCGCGCGCCCCCTGCCCCTGCTTCAACTCCTCGGCTTTCGCGCGCCCGATGCCATCGTCCTCGATCTCACAACGCACATGCTCACCTTCACCCGTCACGGTGACACGCAGCTCACCATGCCCCTCCTTGTTCATCAGGCCGTGCCAGATGGCGTTCTCCACGTAGGGTTGAAGCAGCATGGGTGGCACCATGATGGCATCGGGGTCCAGCGCGGGGTCCACGTCGAAGCGCCAGCCGAACTTGTCCTCCAGGCGCAGCGCCTCGATCTCCACGTAAAGGCGAAGGGCCTCCAGTTCATCGCGCAGCGGTACCAACGGGCTGCGGCTGTTGCGCAGGATGGTGCGGATGAGCTGGGCGAAGGTGCCGAGGTAGGCCGCCGTGCTGCGGGGATCCTTGGTGAGGGCGTAGTACTTGATGGAGTTGAGGCTGTTGAAGAGGAAGTGCGGGTTCATCTGCGCACGCAGCGCCTGCATCTCCACCTCGGCCAGGCGGCGCTGGATGGCGGCCTTGCGGCGAATGGTCCCTATCCGCGCACGCACCAGCAGCACGGCCGCGAGCAGGAGAAGCAGCGTGGCGGTGATCTGGAAGAGCGGCGTGCGATACCACGGGGCCTGGATGGTGATCGCCAGTGATCGCACGTTGCCCATCATGCGGCCGTTCAGCGAGGAGCGCACCTGCAGCGTATGCGCACCAGGTGGCAGGGCAGCGAAGATCAACGAACGCTCCACTCCGAGGTCGCTCCAAGCCGTGTCCAGCTCCGGCACGCGGTAGTGGTAACGATGGTCCATCGGGAAGCTCATGTCGATCGCCGCGAAGCCGATACGCAATGGCTGTTCGGCCCACGGCAGACGGATCCCCTGGCCGCCGGTGGAAGATGCTTCTAACGTCAATGGACCATTGGCACCGAGGATGTGGGTCCATTCGATCGGTGGTGGTGCACCGGGTGCGAGCAGTTCGCGCGTATCGAAGACCTGGATCCCGGGTTCACCCTCCACGCCGATCATCAGGCGGCCGTCGCGTGTGACGAGCAGGGCGGCATCGAGTGACTGCAGCGTGGCGATGCCGTCGTGCTGGGTGAAGCGCCGGGTCTCGCCACTGCGCGTATCCAGCATGCCGATGCCGAAGTCCACGGCCCAGATACGGTCCTGTGTGTCGATCACAAGGTCCTGCGTGGCCTCGAGGGCCGATGCTCCACCGAGCCCCGGCAGGTGTTGTGCGAATCCGCCATCGGCATCCACCGCTACGCTTCGCACGCCCGCCATCGCGCACGAGAGCCACATACCGCCTCGGCTGTCGCGCACTATGCCGCGGATGCGGGGCTCGGTGAAACCGTTGCGACCCAAGGGGTCGTGACCAAAGTTGAAGCACGACCCGGTGGCGGGATCCAGCACGCTGAGGCCCCTGAGCGTGCCCACCCAGATGCGGCCAAGCGTATCCTCCGCGAGGCCGCGGATGTCCAGGTCGCTGATGAGCGAGCCTGGGTCGTCCGGCGCACGGCGGTGATGGGCAATGAGCCTTCCTCCGGCATCGAGCCGGAGTACGCCCGCGTCAGTGCTGCCCGCCCAGATCAGGCCATCGCTATCCTCAAAGAGCGCACGAACACGGAAACCGTCCAGCACGTTCACCCGAACAATGGCACGGGATGTCCGCTCCATGCGGTAAACACCATGCCGGCCGGCAATCCACAAGGTGCCCTCGCGGGTCATCAGCAACCGGTCGATGCGGGGGCTGCGGCCAGTTGGTTCGCGTGGCAAGTCGATCATCCGCCATGTGCCATTGCGGTCCATTCGCAGCAGGCCAGGGCCGTCGTAGGTTCCCACGTACAGACCACCATCACGATCATCCTCAACCAATGCCGATACCCAGATGGGCGACACCTCCACCACACCGTCGTCCGGGAACCCATGGAACACACTCCGGTGCCGGGGCCGCGAGAGTTGGTAGGCCCCCAGGTCGGTACACAGCAACGTGGTACCGTCACGAAGGGCCAGAGGAACGCGGACGGCCATGCCAAGCTGTTCGCGCGCACTGCCTTCCAGCGGATGCCGCGCGAAGAAGCGGCTTTCGCGCGTGTCCAGCACCATCATACCGGCATCCAGTGTGCTCACCCACAGGCTGTGTGTATCCCGTGCGCAGAAGTGTGCGGTGAAGGAGGCGGGATAGCCATCGGGGCGGACATAGGTGATCGGCCCACCGCCACCGTTCAGCAGATCATAGCGCACCACACCGAGACCCCAGTGCGAGAGCCACAGCGAGCCGTCATGAACGATGGAATGTCCGGCGCTATAGGGAGTGCCGGGAACAGGATGCGGCAGGGGAAGCCACTCCCCGGTACCGGGAGTGTAGGTGTACACCGCATCCGCTGCCACCACCAGGAGACGTTCCGGATCACCCGGCCAGGGATGCACCGCCCTGACATCACCCCAGGTGGCCGGTCCGTGCGGATCAGGCGAGCTGTCCAGGTCCTTCAGACTGAAGAGCCCTTCATTGGTGGCGAACCATCGTCTGTGATCCTCCCCGGTGAACACCTGGTTGCATCGCGGCCAAACATCGCCAACAGGACCTGCGATGCGCACGGCCCTGCGCTCGCCCAGGAGGAAAGCGCAAGGGCCGTTCTCGGTGGCCAACCACATCAGGCTGTCGCCCTCGATCGAAAGGTGGGTGATGGAGCGGCCTGCGATGGTGGATGGATCCTCCGAATCGTGGCGGTAGTGCGTCACGTCCACCCCGTTGGTAACGAGCAGCCCGGCCCAACTGGCGAACCACACGCGTCCATCGGCATCCTGAACGGCGGTATACAATGCGCGGTCGGAAATGCCGGGCAGATGCCGCACGCGCAGGAAAGGGTCGCTCGCGGGCAATAGCCCCTGCTGTGCCAGAACGGTAACGGTCCATGCCATAAGCAAACAGGGCAAAACGCGCAGCAAGTGCATGATCCTCCGAAGTTCGTGCTTACTCCAGCGCACCATCGTGGCCGATCGAGCGATCGGAGTCTCCGATCGCGCATCACGTCACGGGCCAGGACTTAAGGCTCTCGTCCGATCCGGACCAGCTGAAGTATGGGAATTTGTGCCTTGGCCCCATCTATCACCACTTCCAAGCCGGCAGCATGCAGGGCTTCCACGCGCTCTCGCCCAATATGCAGTACGCTTTCTAGGCTTATGCGATCCACGGTCGATGTCATGATCCTCCGCTGGAGGTCGGAACCCGAACCGGATATCTCCACGTCGAAGGTACCTCCTTCGATCAGCTTCACGGGCTCCGAGCAGCGCAGGTCGATCCGGAACACATCCTTTCCGGCGAAGTCCCAATGGAAGGGAAGCGTTCTTCCCTCAGCACGAAATCCGTCGGGTACCACATGGCGCACGAGAGCGGAAAGATCCAGGGCGAAGGTGCTGTCGTCCACGGGGGTCAATCTGTCCGACAGATCGATGGAGGCCCGGGCCCGGACTCGGTAGGGCGGATCGGAAGCCAGGTCAACTTTCCAATCCAAGGTCTTGTGCCCATCGCCGGGACGCCAGCCATAGAGCGGATCCACCGTGCTGTCGATGGGCAGCCCCAAGAAGGCCGCACGTCCCAGGGTGCTGTACTGCCCACTGAGGAAGACCATCACCTCGCCATGCGCCGCGCCTTGCTCCGGGTCCACCTCGATGACGTACTCCACGCCACGCACGTTGGCGGCGACATCGCCCTCCGGCAGGTCCACGAAAACGGCGGGGCGCTCCAGGTCTTCCAACAGGATGTCCAGGTCCAAGTGCAGTGCGGCGGTGCCCTGCCAATAGAAGGGCAACTCATCAGCGTACCAGCCCCAGCGTGTGCGCTTGGGATGCAGCACATGGCTTTCATACCGGTCGCTCACACGGAAGACGAATTCGCTGTCCCATAGCGGTGTCAGATAAGTCTCCGTCATGCGGCCTATGCGTTTGTCCAGCACGTAGGCCGTGGCATGTCGCAGGCGCAGCAGGTTCACCAGCTTGCTGTACATGTCATACCGGCTTATGTCGCGCAGCCGCCCCTCGCGCACCTGTTCGCCGATGCGGGCGTTGCGGCGGTCCATGTCCAGGTACCACAGGCGATCGTCCTCGTAGGTGAAATGCTCCGCGATATGGTCGTGGATGCGGGCCATGCGGCGGGCAGGCAGGCTGTCCGGCACACCGGCGGAGACACGGCGCGCGAAGTCCTTCACGTACTGGTTCTGCTTGTCGGGGATCCGCTTACGCGACACCTGCCGCCACCAGAAGGCACGTGCTTCACGGTGGCGTACCACCTGCATCCAATAGGGGTTGGGGAAGGAGATGCCGCTGAGTCTGTCGCGCCGCCAGTAACGGAAGTCCTCCGGCTCCATGCGCATCACCAAGTGTGGCAGGTCATCGGCGGGCCGCGCGTTCACCTCGCTCATACATCCGGGCAGATCGTGATGCTCCCAACGTGCGGTCACTTCGTTGCCTTTCTCGATGCGCTCATCGGGCGGTGGCCCCGTGATGGCCAGCCCATGCTTCAGGTTGAAAAGAACCTCCACCTGTTGGCGGCGGATCGGCAGATCGCCATGGAAGAACACGCGCCAACTGGTGAGCCGCGCCCAGTTGTCCACCCACTCCAGACCACGCCAGCCCATCGTCGCCGGCCAGTTGTAATCGTAGGGCAGCATATACTTCCAGTGGAACTCCACCGTGTCTCCGGGTGTTATGTCCTGCACGGCGATCACCTGGCTCCAGGCCTTTTCGATCGTGCGCAGTGTGCGCAGCTCATCCTGCTCCGATCGCTGGACCACCGGGAGATCGAGCCAAGCGCCATCACGTTTCACCCGCGCATGGAACAGGTCCAGGCGCATATTGAGCCAGCGCGTGCGTGGTGCTCCATCACGCAGGTGCCAGGGATCGAAGCGGCGATCGTACGGGGGGTCCAGACTTTCGGGCAGGACCACCGTTCCGTGGGTGGCGATATCCTCTGGACCGGTGAAGTGGACCACGCGACGCCGCTCGAAGAACACCGCGAGGAACTGCGGCTTCACATGGCGCAGGCGGATGGACAGCTGGTCGTCCAGGATCTCGCTGGTCCCCGAACGTGGGACATCGTCCCATTGGGCGCGCAGCGGATGCATCGCCGTTGCGCACAGCACGACCATCAGAAGGAGGCACCTTACTTCTTGCGGAAGAACAGCCGGATGGGCACGCCTGTGAAGCGCCAGTGCTCGCGCAGGCGATTCTCGAGGAAACGCTCGTAGCTGGGCTTGATGTACTGTGGCAGATTGCAGAAGAAAACAAAGGTCGGCACGTGCACAGGCAGCTGCGTGATGAACTTGATGGTGACCTGCTTGCCCTTGTACATGGGCGGCGGCTGCCGCTCGATGATGGGCAGCATCACATCATTGAGTTGGCGCGTGGGGATGCGCCGCTTGCGGTCCTCATGGACCTGCATGGCCGCTTCCATGGCCTTCAAAAGACGTTGCTTCTCCTGCACGGAGATGAAGAGGACGGGCACGTCGGTGAAGGGTTCGAGCCGCTGCTTCACCTCGGCCTCGAAGGCCTTCATGGTGTTGGTCTCCTTGGCGACGAGGTCCCACTTGTTCACCAGCACCACCACGCCCTTGGCATTCTTGAGGATGATCGACAGGATGTGCAGGTCCTGTTGCTGGATGCCTTCCTGGGCGTCGAGCATCAGCAGGCACACATCGCTTTCCTCGATGGCGCGCACCGAGCGCAACACGCTGTAGAACTCGATGTCCTCATCCACCTTGGCCTTGCGGCGGATGCCCGCGGTATCCAGCAGCATCACATCATGCCCGAAAACATTCCAGCGCGTGTTGATGGGATCGCGCGTGGTGCCCGCCACCGGGGTGACGATGCTCTGTTCCCGGCCGAGCAGGGCGTTCACCAGGGATGACTTGCCCACATTGGGCTTGCCTACGATCGCGAAACGCGGGATATCCGCCTCGGGTTCTTCGCTGGGCTTGGTGAAGGTCTTCACCACGGCATCCAGCAGGTCGCCGCTGCCCGCACCGCTGACAGCCGCCAGCTCGTGCACCTCTCCCAGGCCCAGGCCATAGAACTCGGCGGCCCCGAACCCCATGTCCGGCGTGTCCACCTTGTTCGCGGCGAGCACCACGGGTTTGCGCGCCTTGCGGAGCATTCCTGCGATGGCTTCGTCGAGGCCGGTGATCCCGCCCTTGACGTCCACCAGGAACAGCACGGTGTCAGCCTCCTCGATCGCGAGTTCCACCTGCCGGCGGATCTCACCCTCGAACACATCATCGCTTCCGCTGATGTACCCGCCCGTGTCGATCACACTGAAGACCACCCCGTTCCATTCTGCCTTGCCGTAGTGGCGGTCGCGTGTGGTACCTGCCGTGGGGTCCGTGATGGCCTCGCGGCTTTCCACCAGCCGGTTGAAGAGCGTGCTCTTGCCCACGTTGGGCCGGCCGACTATGGCGATGATGTTGCCCATATCAATATCCGTATCGCTTCAACTTCTTCTCGTCCTCGCGCCAATCGGGGTCCACCTTCACACGCAGGTCGAGGAAGACCTTGGTGCCCAGGAACCGCTCGATGGCCAGGCGCGCCTCGGTGCCCAGCCGACGCAGGGCTTTCCCACCCTGCCCGATCAGGATGCCTTTCTGGCTCTCCCTCATCACGATGACATCAGCCTGAATGCGTGTGATGTCCTCGCTCTCCTCGAAGCTGTTCACTGTCACCTGTGTGCTGTAGGGGATCTCCTGCTTGTAGAGGTCCAGGACCTTTTCGCGCACCAGTTCGCTCACGAAGAAACGCATGTTCCTGTCGCTGAGGTCCTCCTTGTCGAAGTAGGGCGGATGCTCCGGCAGATGGTCGATGAGATATCGCCGCAGTTCATCCACATTGAGTCCGTGCAAGGCGCTTATGGGAACGACCTTGGCTTGGGGGAAAGCGGCCTGCCAGGCTTCGAGGGACGCCAGCGCATCGTCGTCCGTGGCGGTGTCCACCTTGTTCACCAGCACCACCACCGGCCCTTGGAATCGTTGAACGCGGTCCACCACATTGGCCGATCGTTCGGGCCGCTGGGCCCACTCCACCAGCACGATGAGGATGTCGGCATCCGTGAGGGCTTCATCCACCGCGTGCATCATGCGTTCCTGCATCCTGTACTTCGGATCCAGGATCCCGGGCGTATCACTGAGGATGAGCTGGTGGTCATCTCCGTTGAGGATGCCCAGGATGCGGTGCCGGGTGGTCTGCGCCTTCGGATTGACGATCACCAGCCGCTCGCCCAGTAGGGCATTGAGCAGGGTGCTCTTCCCCACATTGGGTTCGCCGATGATGTTGACGTATCCGGCTTTGTGCGTCATGGGTCGAAACAAAGAACCCCGGCCTTGGCCGGGGCTCTCATCGTAGCGGGGGCAGGACTCGAACCTGCGGCCTTCGGGTTATGAGCCCGACGAGCTACCATCTGCTCCACCCCGCAATGGGGCGCAAATATAGATCGGGCGGCTAGAATGGCGACAAAAGCGGGACGGGGGGTCAGACTTCCTTGCCCTCGCCAAGTTCCTCCAGCCGCAGAGCGGTGCTTTCCCATTCTTCCATGGTGGCGGCGATGCTTTGGGCGATCTCGCCGAGTTTGGCATATCCCCGCTCCACTTCATCGGCCGGAAGACCTCCTTTCATCACGCGCTCCTGGAGTTCCTTCTCCTCGCGCTCCAGGCCGGCAAGCCGGTCCTCCAGGCGCTTCACCTGGTTCTGCACCCGCCGCAGTTCCTTTTCGCGCTCACGGCGAGAGTGATGATCGTCCCTATCGCCCTTGGCCGCGGGGGCTTTCATGGCTTTGGGGCGCTGGGTGTCGCTCTTGCCGATGTCCGCACTTTGGAGCGCCTTGCGCTTCTCGATCAGCTCCAGTATGTCCATGTGCTGATCCCGGATGCGGTGGTGGTCCAGTTCCAGGATGCGGTTGGTGAGTCCCGTGAGGAAATCACGGTCGTGGCTCACCAGCAGGAAGGTGCCTTCGTAGCTCTTCAGGGCCTCCTTCAGCACATCCTTGCTCTGGATGTCCAGATGGTGCGTGGGTTCATCGAGAATGAGGAAGTTGAGCGGCTTGAGCAACATGCAGCATAGGGCCAGGCGCGCCCGCTCACCGCCACTGAGCACCTTCACTTTCTTGTCCACGTCCTCCCCGCTGAACATGAAGGCGCCGAGCATGGCGCGCACCCGGGTGCGGTTCTCCTCGCTGGCTGCGTACTCAGCGGTCTGCAGCACGGTGAGCTTGGGATCCATGCGCTCGGGCATATCCTGGGCGTAGTAACCCGGAATGACGTTGTGGCCGAGGCGGATCGCGCCTTCGTAGGGCTCTTCCCCGACGATCATGCGCACCAGGGTGGATTTGCCCGTGCCGTTGGCGCCCACCAGCGCGAGGTGCTCGCCCTTGGCGATGATCAACTCGGCATTGCGGAAGATCACCTTGTCCCCGTACGCCTTGCTCACCTTGAGCACTTCGCAGACGATCTTACCGGATGCGGGCGCCGGGGGGAATTTCACCAGCATTTTCCGCAGGTCCTCATCCTCCACCTCGATGCGATCGAGCTTTTCGAGCTTGGTGATCAGGCTTTGGGCGAAGGCGGCCTTGCTGGCTTTCGCGCGGAACTTGTTGATGAGCTTCTCGGTCTCCTGGATGTACTTCTGTTGGTCCTTGGCGGCGGCGGAGAGTTGCTCGCGCTCGACCTTCCGCAACTCCACGAACTTGCTCCAGGAGGCCTTGCGGTCGATGAGTTTGCCGTTGGCCACCTCGATGGTGCGCGTGGTGAGGCGATCCAGGAAGGTCTTGTCGTGCGAGATGAGCACCAAAGCGGCCGGATAGGTGCGGAGCAGGTCCTCCAGCCATTGGATGGCGGGAAGGTCGAGGTGGTTGGTAGGTTCATCGAGGAGGAGCAGGTCAGGCCGCATGAGGAGGATACGCGCGAGCTCGGCCCGCATCCGCCAGCCACCGCTGAGCTCGGACAGCGCCCGGTGCATGTCATGCCCCACGAATCCCAGCCCCTTGAGCATGCGCTCCACCTGCATATCGTGATCCGCCGCACCCAGGGCGTTCAGACGCTCATGCGCGTGCGCGAGGAGAGTGGCCAGTTCAATGGCCTCCTCATCGCTGGTGGCCTTCTCCAGATCGGCGGTGATGCGGTCCAAGGAGGCCTCCAGTTCTCGCGCTTCCGCGAAGGCCCTTTCAGCCACCTGCCAGGGGGTCAACGCCAGATCGTGCGTCATTTCCTGGGGCAGGTAGCCCATGGTCAGGTCGCGCGGTCTGCCGATGGTACCGCTATCATAGGGCTGCTTGCCGGCGAGGATCTTCAGCAGGGTACTCTTGCCCGCACCGTTCCTGCCCACCAGCCCGATGCGATCATCGGTGCCGATGAAGAACGACACCTCGTCGAACATCGGTCGGACGCCGAAATGGAGCGTTAATCCTTGTACGGTCAGCATGGAGGGGCGCAAAAGTAGCGAAGCCCCGCAGGGCGGGGCTTCGCAGAATTGCCTTACGGCGCAGGATCAGAAGTTCCAGAGATCATGCTCGAACTCGAAAAGCGCCTGCTTGATGGCCTCACCTTCCAACAAGGCATCGAGGCCGGTCTTGTAGTCGCTCAACTGGCGGTCGTACACATTGCTCCACTTGGTGATGTAACTGCTGAACTGGCGCTTCCAGAATATGTCTTCGAAACTGCGACGCTCCGCATCGTTCTCCCGGTTGAAGGCGTCCCAGTTGGCGAAGACATATCGGCACTCCGGGTAGTAGAGCCAGAACAGCGGGGCGTATCCGCGGATCTCACCATCATCGCCACGCATCTCCTTCATGGGGGCGATGCCGATGATACGGATCTCCATGGAGGACCGCTGCTTGTCGAAGATCCAGTCCTCCTTGATCCGGTACATTTTGATGTCGCGGCTCTCCAAGGGAATATCCTGAACCACCATCTCCATGTCACCGGTCTCCAGTGATTCGGTGTATTGCGTGTCCACCCGCATGAACATCTCCTTGAGTTCAGTGGCCAGGAGCGGTTTGCGGAATTCATCGTCGGTGAGCAGCGGACCGGCATCGTAGGCGGTGATGGAGCCATCGACCATGAGGCCCTGCCGGATAACATCGAAGAGGCTCTTGCGGTCGTTGATCGGCTCAGTGGGGTAGTAGAGCGGGTGGTTCATCTTCTCCCGCAGATCGACGGTGCGCCATACGCGGCGCATCCACATCACATCGGCTTCACGGATGGACACGTACGGGACCACCCGCTTGGTCTTCGTGTGCTCCTTGATGTAGGCCCCGTCGAGCACGGTCTGTGCGTCCACCTCCGGGGCGCCCCATGCGGCGGCCACTGCTATCGCGGCGGCGGCCATGATGTTCCTGCAGGTCCTCATCGTTGGATCGATCGGTTTGAATTACACCACCTTGAAGGAGAGCGAACCCAGATTGCGGACCGTGCCATCGGGGCCTCTCGCCTTGATGCCTTCGATGTAGATCTTCTGGCCGGGCTTCGCCTTGTTGAACATCTCCTTCATGTCACCGCTCACCGCGGGCCCCTTGGTCATTTTCTCGATGGGAGTACCACCCACGATCATGGTCACCTTGAACTCCACGATGTCGAACTTCAGATCGAACTCGAAGTCGATCATCCGGGCGATCACACCCTGCGCAGCGGTGAGCTCGGCCTTCTTGATGGTCTCGTCGTTCACGCTCTTGCCCGCGAAGAAGGGTTGCGGGCTGGGCACGTTCTTCACCCTGAACTCCACGCCGGGCATGGTCTTCTTCGTACCATCGGGGTTGGTCACCGTACAGCTGATCAGCGCCTTGGAATCGCTGCCGGGGCGTACGGTATAGCCAGCGGTGGCCTTGGTGAGCGTACCGTTGGACATGCTCGGTGCGATGTCCTTGGCGCTGTAGCCGGATACGCTGATGTCCACGGGGTTGTCAACGCCGCGGTAGAAGACATTCATCTTGGTGGGGCTGACGACCAGGTTGGGGGTCGCCACCTCATAAGAGGTCTCAAAAGTCTCGATCTGCTCTTCGCCCCCCACCGGTTTGAACTTGATGATGCCGCTCACCGTCCGAAGACCGGAACCAGAAGCGGTCTGCTCCAGCTTGGCCTTGGTGCCTTCCATTGGCAGCTTGATGGATTCGCCGATGATCTTCTTGGCGGCGGTGTCCACCTTGGCACCCGGTCCTGCGATATACACCTCCGGGGTGTTCTGGTCATCATAGGCCCCCAGGAAGATCTCCGCGCGATAGGTTCCGCCAACGGTCACATAGCTGCTCTGCGGCTTCACGATGGCCGTGAGCTTGTTGAACTTGAAGCTCTCACCCTCCACCTCGCCAAGCATCCAGTTGACAAGTTCGTTCTCGGAATTGCGCACATCCATCTGCACCTTGGAAAGGATGGTGACACCCGCGGCCAACGGCACATGATAGAAATTCAGCGCCTCCCAGCTCACGGGTTTGCCACCAGAGTCCTTCCGTTCGCTGAAATCGAACATGCGGTCCATGTTCTCCACGATCACCTGATTGTCGGCACCGATGCGCTTGAGCATGTCGCGGAACTCCTCCAGCTTGGAACGCAGTTCGAGCGCCGTGTAAGGCCCTTCCTTGGGCACACCCGGATCGCCCATGCCCATCATGTTGGTGAGCACGGTGTAATTGTCCTTGCCCTTCACCAGTTCAAGAGGCCGGATCATGGGCTTCCCATTGGGGTCGCGCAATACCACGGAGTCCATGGGCAGCTTGTCCGTGCCGGCGATCAGCCTGGCCTTGATGCTGTCGATATAGGCCACCATGCCATCGGCCGCACGCTGCACCTCCTGTGCGGAGGCGTGGGCCGCGCCATACTTGGCCGCGTTCTCACCCGCCAGCGAACCGAAGGTGGTGTAGGTCTCGGACATCTTCTCGGCGAGTGTGCCCTTGGTGATGCCAAGGCCCTTGTCCACCGTGACGAAGCTGTCGAGTATCTCTTTAGAAACGTTCAATGCCAGCAGCGCGGTCAACACGAGATACATCATGTTGATCATCTTCTGCCTGGGCGACAATTTTCCACCTGCCATCTTGCTCCTGCGGGTTTGTCCGGTTCCGTTCGTTCAAGGTCTGGTGCATGCGCCGATGGCGTCAGCGGCTGATGGTCATGGCGGCGAGCATGTTGCCGTAGACCTGGTTGAGCTTGGAGAGGTTGTCGCTCAACACGGCGATGTTCTCCTTGTAGCGCTTGGTATCATCCACCGAGTTGCGCAGGTTGGTCAGCATGTCTGCCATGCCCTCGAACATCTGGTTGGCCGCCTCGAGCTTCTCGCGGCTGCCGCGCAGTTGCAGTTCGTACATCTCGTTGAGTGCGCTGAGGTTCTGGCTCATGCGCTGCAGGCTTTCCCCGGCGTTCCTTCCGGCATCGGCGTTCTGCGTAAGACCCACGAGACTTTCGCTGGCCTTGGCGTAGGAGTCGCTCAGGTCGCTGACACGCGCGGAGGCGCTCTTCAGGCTGTTGGCGTATTCATTGGTCGCGGAAGCCGCCCCGGTGATCTCGCCCATCTGGCGCGCCTGGTCGCTCAAGGAGCGCATGCCATCACCCAGGCTCGCGATGAGTTCGGGTTCGATCCTGGCGCTTTCCAGCATGTCGTCCAACTGCTCGGTGATCGAACGCTGGTCCTCCTTTTTGAATTCATCACCCTCGGCGCGGTCGCCGGTGGCGAGCTCGGGGTAGACCAGACTCCAATCGGGATCCTCATGGGGTGGCTCGAAGGCCGAGAAGAAGAAGATGATCGCCTCGGTACTGAGGCCGATCACCAGGAATAGACTGGCGCCCGGCCAGTGCTCAATCTTGAAGAGTGCGCCTACGATCACGAGGGCGGCGCCCCATCCGTAGAGCTTGGCCATGAAGTTCTTCCACTTCTTGCTGCCTGGTTTCATCGTCGATCCTTGCTTTTGATGGTTGTCTGAAGAGGGTTCAATGTCAGGAATGCTCCGGGGCCGCCCTGGTAACGTGCTTACCGTCGGTCATCGGATCAAAGGTCCTCGGCGTTCACGGCCTTGCCGCGTCCCAAGTAGGTCATCACGGAGCGGAAGCCGATGTACGACTTGGCCGTATCCTGGTACTCGTAGCTCCGGGTGCCGGTCTGGATGAAGTAGCCGATGTCCTTCCAAGAGCCGCCGCGGATGACCTTGCGCTTCAGGGAAGGCGGGTCGTTCTGGAGCGCGTCGTACTGGTACTCGGGGTTCAGGTCATGGGCGAAATCATACACGCTCTCGTCGAAGGCGGTGCTTGTCCATTCGGACACATTGCCTGCCATGTTGTAGAGGCCGTAGTCATTGGCCGTGTAGCTGTCCACGGGCACGGTATGGAAACCGCCGTCATCCACGTAGTTGCCATGCAGGGGTTTGAAGTTGCCCAGGAAGCAGCCCTGGCGATTGCGCACGTAGGGGCCGCCCCACGGATATGGCGCCAGGTCCAGACCTCCGCGTGCCGCGTACTCCCACTCGGCCTCGGTGGGCAACCGGAAGCGGTTCACATAGGCGTCACCCCCACGGTCGAGCCAATTGTTCATCAACTGGGTGCGCCACACATTGAAGGCGTTGCACTGCTGCCAGGTCAGGCCCACCACGGGATAATCGTCATAGGCCGGATGCCAGAAATAGTTCTCGGTCATCGGCTCATTGAAGGCGTAGGTGAAGTCATGCACCCACACCAAGGTGTCCGGATAGACCGGGATGATCTCCTTGATGATGAACTTCGACCGGTCGCTGTGACCGCGGATGGCGTTGTTCTGGCCCTTGACGTTGGTGTAGCTCAGATCGAGGTCACGCGCCCAGTTGGTGGGGGTACCCTTTCGCGCCGCTTCCTTCAGATCGATCCAGTAGTACTCGAAGAGCAACTTCCGCGTATCGATCTCCTTCTGCTGGTAGAAGCGCTCGCCTTCGGAGAGGAACATCTCGTACAGCACCTCACGCTCCTCATCCCCATACCAGTTGATGCGTGGCTTCCAGTTGATGCGCGGGGGATCGAGGTCCTCCCCGTACTCGTCCTCGAAGAACACATGTTCGCCGATATCCTCATCCCCCAGGATGCGTTTGGCGATGGAGTCGCGTACATAGTACACGAACTGGCGGTACTCGTTGTTGGAGATCTCCGTCTGGTCCATGTAAAAGGCCTGGACCGACACGGTCTTGCTCTTGGTCACGAGCGCATAGGGCACATCCTGGTCGCTGGGTCCCATGACGAAGGAGCCCATGCCGATGTAGTTCATGCCGTAGGGGTCCACCTGGTACCAGGAAGGTCTGCCCTGGACACCGATCAACTGCCCTTGACCACCTCTGCCACAGCTCGCCAGCAAGCCTATGGCACAGAGATACATGATGGGACGTTCCATGATCTTCCTTGTTTGTCGCAGTGGGTTTCCTTGCAGGGATGCCTGGCGCGGGTGTTCGGGTAAGCGGACAACTACGACGAGGCGGTCTACGACAGTCTGGTTGTGTTGGTTTCCGTGGCTCACAGGAAGCGAACGTTCCTGTAGATCTGCAGGTCCGGTTTCTTCTCCAATAGGACGCAGTAGTTCACCATGACCTCATGGCTGCCACTGCTGTAGTTCCTCAGTTGCGAGGTGGTGACGTCATAGCTGTAGCCCACGCGAAGCATGGACTTGCCATTGGGCATCTTGTGCTGGTATCCTATCATGGGGGCGATGGCGTCCTCAGTACGGTAGGAAACGCCCAGCCACACCATGCTATTGTAGAGGAAAGTGGCGTTCACGTCGAACTGGGTGGACGTACCGTCGGTCTTGATCAGGGTGGACGGCTGCAGCACGTACTTCGCATCACCGCCGATCTTCCAATCGTAGCCTGCCTGGACCCAATAGTGGCGGCGCATCTTGATGCTCACATCATCGAGTTCCGTCTCGGGGAGGTGGGTGCTGGAAAGGCCTATCCAGAAAGTGGGGGATGCATAGTACAGCCCCGCGCCAAGATCGAAGCCTCCCTGGCTTTGGCCATTGTCCGGGATGGCGGCATCGGTGGCCACACCATCCGTGGCGATCCAATCCCGGCCCAAGGTGTGGCTGCCCAGCCCCGCATAGAGGCCGATGCCGAAGGTGCCAGCGCCCAGCTTCCTGTGGAAGGAGTAGTGCAGCCGTGCGAAGGTGCTCTTCTGCTGGCCCAACTCATCCAGGTACACCGACAGGCCGATGCCACTGCTGATCTTGGCCAGGGGCATGTGCGCATTGAGGAGCCCGGTCTTGGGGGCGCCATCAAAGCCGGTCCACTGCTGGCGGAGCAGCGCGGTGGCGCAGAGTTGGCCTGTGGTGCCTGCCACGGCCGGGTTGATCGACAGGCGGTCGAACATGTATTGCGTGAACTGCGGGTCCTGCTGGGCGAATGAAACGCTGCCAAGGACCGCGCAAACCGCTGCGGTAGCTATCCCCCTCATCTTGTCGGTTCGTTCTTGTTAAGCACGATCGGGCATGCGATAGCCGCCCGATCGGTGTTGATCCCGGCGCCAATATAGCAACAAACCGAAACGGCCAAATCCGGATCCCTTTCGCCGGACCGTCCACAAAGACCCACCAACCTCCCCTCTCAGCCGTTCAAGCCAGCTTCTGGAAGGTCCGCCACCAGCGATCGGGCACTTCCTCACGGCAAGCCATGCGATAGTCCGAGTAGGAGCACGGTACGAGATGGTGCCTTTCGAATCGCGCTTCCTGCTCTGCCCGGTAGGGTATGTCCATCCACCAGCGGTCGCTCACCTGGCTCTTGTAGAAGACCAGGTCCTGATCATGTCCGCGTATGGGTATTCGGAAGCGGGTGAAGCGTTTGCGGTCCAGCCAGGGAAGATCGTTGGTGCGGCTGCGATGGCCATCGAGGAAGCACCAGACCATCTGGGCGGCGAGTTGGGCGGTGACCCCGTCCACATCCCGCGTTGGGTCCAGTTCGTAGATCCCAAGCGAACCGACCTTCTCGCTGACGCCCGCATAACGCATCAGTTGGCAGATCTCCTCGGCGTGGAATCCATTGGGACCCGGGCGCGTGGTCCCAGGGGCATCACTGCGACGAATGGCGCTCATGTCCACGCTCAAGGTGTCGGCATTGCGCAGCAAGGGTTCCGCATCGGACAGGTCCGCCCGCAGCTCGCCCAGCCGATGGGCATCGAAGTAGAGTTTGTCCATCAGGGCGATGCCTGGCTGGTCCACCAGGTAGGTCTGGAAGCCCAGGTTGCTGTAATTGAAGAGGTAGTTGGGTTGCCGCAGCACGATATGGCTCAGGTAGCTGGTGTCGGCAAGGCCCTGCCCGGGCTCACCCAGATCGAAGCGCGCATCGATGCAGGCCAGGTTGGCGGTACGCTCCAGCCGCTCGTAAGCGAGATACTGGGAATAGGTGTGCCCCTGGCCACCGCCCAGCATGATCGGCAGGATGTTCATGCGCAGCAGTTCCGCGATGGTCTCGGCCACGGCATGTTGGGTGTCCGAGGCGCTGGCTCCAGGATGGATGTCCCCCAGGTCCACGAGCCGGGCCTCCCCGGCTGGTGCGTAAAGGGCATAGAGGTGCTCGCGTATGGCGTCCGGAGCTTCCACACATCCCCTGGGGCGTGCATGCCCGGGATCGTCCAGCACACCGAAGAGGGCCACTTGCGCGCCTTCCAGCCGGGGGAATTCCTGTCCTTCCAGATGGAACAGGGTGGAGTCACCAAGCGAATTGGCGGGGAGATCGGGTCTGCCGCCACCAAAGCGGGCCGACGGCTTGAAGTAGATGCTCAGGTCCATAAGCGGATGGGGCACCCTCTCCGGTGCCCTTGGCGAAGTTCGCAGGCATGGACCGCAGGGGACGGTCGCCCGGCCGGCGACATGCCCACAGCAATGTGTTGGAAACGGCCGCCCCCTGATCGGGGCATCTCAACGCGGGGTGCGCTTCCGGGCCGCACTGCGCCGTGCCCCACCTTTCTTCTCCGGTGCTTCAGCGATAAGCTTGGTCACCTCCTCCAGTGTCAGGTCCTTCGGTTCCTTGCCCCCTGGGATCTTGGCATTCTTCTTACCGTCCGTGATATACGGTCCGTATCGGCCGTCGAGCACCTGGATGTTGGAGCCCTCGAAATCCTTCAGGATGTTCTGCTTCGCGCCGGCCTTCTTGGCCTGGATGAGTTCGATGGCGCGCTCCAGGGTCACCGTGGCGGGTTCCTCCCCTTTCGGGATGTTCGCGTAGAGCTTGCCGAACTTCACGAAGGGTCCGAAGCGCCCCCGGCCCTGCACAATGGTCTCGCCCTCATACTCACCCAGTTCACGGGTAACACTGGCGGCCTTCTTCTGATCGATGAGTTCGATGGCCCGGCGCAGGTCGATCTCCAGGGGGTCGTCCTCGGCGGTGAGGCTGGCGAATGTGCTGCCGAGTTTCACATAGGGTCCGAACCGCCCCACGCCCACGATGAGCTCCTCCCCTTCATGGTTGCCGAGGGTGCGCGGCAGTTTGAAGAGGTCCATGGCCTCCTCGTAAGTGATGGAGCCTATGCTTTGGTCCTTGCGCAGGCTGGCGAAGCGTGGCTTCTCCTCGTCCTCCGCCTCGCCGATCTGGATCATGGGCCCGAAACGGCCGATGCGCGCGTACACCTTCTTGCCACTGGAGGGGTCCACGCCCAGTTCACGTGCGCCGGTGGCCTTCTCAGCGGTATCCTTCACCGTGCCGATGGTGGCGTGGAAAGGCTTGTAGAAGCGGGCGATCATCTCGCGCCAGTTCTCCTTCCCCTCGGCGATCACATCGAACTCCTCCTCCACCTTGGCGGTGAAGTTCAGGTCCACGATCACGGGGAAATGCTCCACCAGGAAGTCGTTCACCACCATGCCGATGTCCGTGGGGAAGAGTTTCTGCTTTTCAGCGCCCACGTTCTCCATGGCGGTGGTCTCCTTCACCTGCCCATCGGCCAATGAGAGGACCCGGTACGGGCGCTGGACGCCGTCGCGGTTCTCCTTTACCACGTAGCCGCGCTTCTGCACCGTGCTGATGGTGGGCGCGTAGGTGCTGGGACGCCCGATGCCGAGTTCCTCCAGCTTCTTCACCAGGCTGGCCTCGGTATAGCGCGGCGCGGGCCGGTCGAAGCGCTGCGTGGCGGTCATCTCACGCAGGCCGAGTTGTTCGCCCTGACGCATCTCCGGGAGCAGGCCCTCCTGTTCCTCACTGTCCTCATCATCCTTCCCTTCCATGTACACTTTCAGGAAGCCGTCGAAGAGGATCACCTCACCCTGCGCCCGCAAGCTTTCGTCGGGCCGTGTGCTGATGGCGATGTCCACCACCGTCTTCTCCAACTCGGCATCGGCCATCTGGCTGGCCAGGGTGCGCTTCTGGATGAGGTCGTAGAGGCGTTCGGCATCGCGGTCGGCACCGGCACTGCGCACCCGCATGTCGGTGGGGCGGATGGCCTCGTGGGCCTCCTGCGCGCCCTTGCTCTTGCTGGTATATCGGCGCGGTTTGCTGTAGCGGTCGCCGTATTGCTCCGTAATGGCCTCCTTGGCCGCCTCGATGGCCAGGTCGCTCAGGTTCACCGAGTCGGTACGCATATAGGTGATGTGCCCCTGCTCGTAAAGGCCTTGCGCGATGCGCATGGTGCGATCCACCCCATAGCCCAGCTTGCGACTGGCCTCCTGTTGCAGGGTGCTGGTGGTGAAGGGCGCTGCGGGCGAGCGTTTGCCGGGTTTCTTCTCCACGGCGGAAACGGTGAAGCCGGCGCCGATGCAGCCTTGCAAGAAGGCCAGGGCCTCCTGCTCCGTGGCGAATCGTGCTGGCAACTCGGCCTTCACGGTGGCGCCCTTCTCGGTGGTGAGTAACACGGTGATCCGGAAGGCGCTCTTCGCATCGAAGTCCAGGATCTCACGCTCGCGTTCCACGATCAGGCGAACGGCCACGCTTTGCACGCGGCCCGCGCTGAGGCTGGGCTTCACTTTGCGCCAGAGCACCGGGCTCAACTCATAGCCCACCAAGCGGTCCAGCACGCGTCGGGCCTGCTGGGCATCCACCAGATGCACGTCGATGCCGCGCGGCTGGGCCATGGCCTCGGTGACGGCCTTCTTGGTGATCTCGTTGAAGGTGATACGCTTCACCTTGTCGTCGGACAGTTCCAGGGCTTCCTTCAAGTGCCAGCTGATGGCCTCCCCCTCGCGGTCCTCATCAGTGGCCAGCCACACGGTGTTCGCCTTGTCCGATTCCTTCCGCAGTTCCTTCAAACGTGCCTTCTTGTCGTCCGGGATGATGTACACCGGCTCGAATCCGTTCTCCACGTCCACACTCAGGTCGCGCTCCGGCAGATCGCGCACATGGCCATAGCTGCTCAACACTTTGAAGCCCTCTCCCAGATACTTCTCTATGGTCTTCGCCTTGGCGGGCGACTCCACGATCACCAGATCCCCTGTCGTGCTCTTCTTGGCCATGTCCGGAACGCGTTAGCGGCGGCAAATAAAAGGTCATCAGCAACGACCACACCCACACCGCACCCATCCATGGATATACTTCCCCTTTAGGGGGAAGGATTTTTTCCACAAGCGAGGATGTTGGGGGGGGTGGAAGGTCGGACCGGTCGGAGCATGGAATGAACGGTGCATGCCGCGGATGCGTTATCCAGCGGAACTTCGCCACATCCGCCATGCCCAAGTCGCACCCGAACATGACCCTGGCCCTGCTGACCTTGTTGATACTGGGCACGGGAAGCTGCGCGGGGCAGACACGACCCAAGAACTCCACCGCCATGGATGACATGACCCAGTATGACCACAGGAGCAATCCCTACTACTCGCACACGGACACCAGCAAGCTGGACGTACCCGAGAGCGAATGGAAGAGGCTGTTGCCACCGGAGCTGTACCGCATCGCCTTCGAGGCGGGCACCGAGCGCGCCTTCACGGGCAAGTATTGGGATTTCGAGGGTATCGGCACATACGCCTGCGCGGTGTGCGGCAATATCCTCTTCCAGGCCGATGCGAAGTTCTCCAGCAGCTGCGGTTGGCCGAGCTTCTTCCAACCCGAACGAAAGGAAGCGATGAAGTACCATGAGGACCGGAGCCACGGCATGGTGCGCACCGAGGTCACCTGCGGACGATGCAGCGCCCACCTTGGCCATGTGTTCGACGATGGGCCGAAGCCGACGGGCTTGCGGTATTGCATCAATTCGGTGAGCCTGGAGTACCTGCCGGAGCATTGATCATGCCCTTGTTCTTCACAGGCGCTCCCGCCCTGAAGGATCGCCACAAGCCCTGGCCCGGACTGGCCCAGGCGAGTCCAATGGTAAGCCCCATGTCGTGGCCACCCATGCCCACACTGGCCGCTTCCCACTTCAGCATGGAGCTGAGCGCGATGCTCCAATAGGGGTCGATCGCCACGGCCAGATGCCGACCCATGGGATAGCGGAGCCCCAAACCGACCAGGAAACGGACATCGCCACGGAAGTCGTTGGCAGGTCCAGAGGGGATCACCGTGCTCTTGTAGAACTCGGGCAAGGACCATTCCTCCAATCTCCCTTCCACGGTACTGCTGCCGAACTTGAGACCGATCTGCGGTCCAAAGCGTACCACACCGATGCCACGGTCGTCCAGGGAAAATTCAGGGAGGATGGACATATACAACAGGTCCAGCGCCACATCCATGGTGTGGAGGTACTGGTAGTCCAAGCTACCGCCTTGGGTTCGCATCTGGAATTCACGATGGACATAGCGTAGCTCGGCACCCAGGTCCACCTTGCGGGTGCTCCGCTCCCGGTAATGCAGCGCGACGGTCCATGGCAGGGATTGCCCGGAATTGAAGCGAACCGCCGAACCCGGCCGGTGAGCCTTGTTGGCGTACATCACATAGGCATACCCACCTGCCGAGAGTCCCAGATCATATTGGCCTTGGGCGGTAAGGCCCATGCCGCAAAGGACCAGGCAGGTGAGAAACCGCATACCACCAAAGATCGTGGTCCAACCTGCATCCATGTACGGCTCCTGCCAGCTTGTCAGCACCCCCGTGCCCTGTACCTTTGCGGCCTCATGGCCAAACGGGTCTACATCGAAAGCTACGGCTGCCAGATGAATGTCAGCGACAGTGAGGTCGTGGCGAGCATTCTGGCCCAGGACGGCTACAAGCCTGTGAAGACCGCCGAGGAGGCCGACCTGGTGTTGCTGAACACGTGCAGCATCCGCGAGAAGGCCGAGTATACCGTGCTGCAGCGCATCAACGAGATGAACAACCTGAAGGCCCGGAACAAGGGCTTGAAGGTGGGTGTGCTGGGCTGTATGGCCGAACGCATGCGCGAGGACCTGCTGGAAAAGAAGAAAGTGGTGGACCTGGTGGTGGGCCCCGATGCCTACCGAACCCTTCCCGACCTGTTGGAAAAGGTGGGAACCGGCCAAAAAGCCGTGAATGTGCTGCTGAGCCGCGAGGAGACCTACGGTGAGATCGTACCGGTGCGCCTGGACACGAATGGTGTCACGGCCTTCGTCACCATCATGCGGGGCTGCGACAATATGTGCGCCTTCTGCGTGGTGCCCTTCACCCGGGGCAGAGAGCGCAGCCGCGATCCATACAGTATCGTGGACGAGTGCCGCGACCTGGTGGCCAAGGGCTACAAGGAGGTGACCCTGCTGGGGCAGAACGTGGATTCGTACAAATGGACCCAGCGCGAGGCCAGCGCACAGCCCACAACCCAGCAGTCGGCGGTCGGCAATCGGCAGGACCTGCCAACCACCGACTTCGCCGACCTGCTGGAGATGGTGGCCCTGGCCTGCCCCACCCTGCGCATCCGGTACAGCACGAGCCACCCCAAGGACATGACCGACAAGGTGCTGGTGGTGATGGCGAAGTACCCGAACATCTGCAAGTACATCCACCTGCCTGTGCAAAGCGGCAGCAGCGAGGTGCTGAAACGCATGAACCGGGGCTACGATCGCTCCTGGTACCTGGAGCGCATCGCGAGCATCCGCCGCCACATGCCTGACTGCGCCATCAGCACCGACATCATCGCGGGGTATTGCGGCGAGTCCGAGAAGGACCACCGGCAGACCCTTTCACTGATCGAGGAGGTCGGCTACGACATGGCCTTCATGTTCATGTATAGCGAACGGCCCAAGACCCTGGCCGCGCGCAAGTACACCGACGATGTGCCCTCCCAGGAAAAGAACCGCCGCCTGCAGGAGATCATCGCGTTGCAAAAGAAGATGAGCGGGATGCGCATGGCGGGCTATGTGGGGCAGACGCACGACGTGCTCATCGAGGGTGTAAGCAAGCGAAGTGAGGAGCACATGTACGGGCGCAACAGCCAGAATGCGGTGGTGATCGTGCCGAAGACGGTTGCCGGTTCTCAGTTGTCCGTTGTCAGCAGGAAGCCGGACAACGGACAATCGGCAACTGACAACCTCCAACTCCAACCCGGCGATCTCATCCGCACCCGGATCACCAGCGCCACCAGCGGCAGCCTGCAGGGTGACGTGCTGGAGGTCATTCAGGAAAGCATACCGGTCACATGAACGTCCAGGCCATCAAACAGCGCTTCAGCATCATCGGCACCTCGCCCGTGCTGGACCGCGCCATCGAGATCGCCGCCCAGGTGGCGCCCACCGATCTCAGCGTGCTGATCCAGGGCGAGAGCGGCAGCGGCAAGGAGGTGATGCCGCAGATCATCCACGCGTACAGCGCCCGCAAGCACGGTCCGTACATCGCCGTGAACTGTGGCGCCATACCGGAGGGCACCATCGACAGCGAACTCTTCGGGCACGAGAAGGGCTCCTTCACCGGGGCGCACGAGGCGCGCAAGGGCTACTTCGAGGTGGCCAATGGCGGCACCATCTTCCTGGATGAAGTGGGCGAGCTGCCGCTGACAACACAAGTGCGCCTGCTTCGCGTGCTGGAGACTGGCGAATTCATCCGCGTGGGCAGCAGCAAGGCCCAGAAGACCAACGTGCGCGTTGTGGCCGCCACCAATGTTCACATGCTGCAGGCCGTGGCCAAGGGCAGCTTCCGCGAAGACCTCTACTACCGCTTGAACACCGTGCCCATCCACGTGCCCGCCCTGCGCGAGCGCAAGGAGGACATCCACCTGCTCTTCCGCTGGTTCGCCCAGGATGCCGCCACCAAGTACAAGGCGCCGCCCCTTTCCCTGAAGGACGACGCGCTGCAACTGCTGCTCGCCTACCGCTGGCCCGGCAACGTGCGCCAGTTGCGCAACATCGTGGAACAGATGAGCGTGATCGAACGCACCCGCGAGATCGATTCACGCACACTGCGGCGATATCTGCCCGAGGAAGTGACCGCCCTGGTGCCCATGGGTGGCGGCCCCTCGAACGGCGGTGGGTTGGACAGCGTGAGTGAGCGGGAACTGATCTTCAAGTTCCTGTTCGACATGAAGAACGACCTGAACGCGCTGAAGGAGCAGGTGCAGGTGCTCACCGGGCAGCCGCTGCCCGCCACCAAGATGCCCGCAGCGCTGCGCGAGGAGTACATCATCCCGGCCCACGCGCCACAAGGCACCATGAGCATCCATATGCCGGGCGAGGTGGAGGACGAGGACGTCGACCACACCGAAGTGGAGGAAGTGTTGAGCCTGGAGGAGAAGGAAAAGGAACTGATCAGAAAAGCGCTGGCCAAGCACCGCAACAAGCGCAAGACCGCCGCCGCCGAGTTGGGCATCAGCGAGCGCACGCTCTACCGCAAGATCAAGGAGTATGGGATCGGTTGAAACGATGAAGGCCCGGGGGTTGGAGGTCGGGGGTTGGGGGTTGGCCACGAGTCTGCTCGCCGCCTGCATGCTGCTGACGGCTTGCCGAATGAATGTTTCCTTCTCGGGCGGCGATGTGGGCGAGGCGCGGACCGTGAGCGTGGACCTTTTCCAAGCCAGCGCGGCGCTCGCCACGCCCCAAAGCGCACAGGTCTTCACCGAAACGCTGCGTGACCTGCTGCTGGCGCAAAGCCCACTGAAGCTGGCCCGCGAGGAAGGTGACCTCCAATACAGTGGCGCCATCACCGGCTATGACATGCAGCCCGTGAGCATCCAGGCCAGCGAGACCGCCGCCCTGAACCGGCTGACGATGACGGCCAGCGTCACCTACGTGAACACGTTGGACCCGAAAAAGAATGTGGAGTTCAGTGTGAGCCGCTTCGCCGACTACGACAGCACCCAGGACCTGGTGACCGTGGAAGAGCAGCTGGTGCGGGAGATCGGCGGGCAGCTCGCGCAGGATATCTTCGATCGCACGCTCGGCGGGTGGTGATCACCGGCCAATGACCGGCCCATGGAACGCGAACGACTGACCGAACTGATCGAAGCCCCCGGACGCGTGGCGGCGGGCGATCTGGCCGCCTTGCGCGAACTCGGCGAGCGATACCCCTGGTTCAGTGGCGCACATCTCCTGCGGGCCGCTGGCGAGCATGCGGCCGATGAAGTGCTCTACGAAGAGACCCTGCGCCATGTGGCCGCGCATCTGCCCTCCCGTGCGGCCTTGTTCGATGCGGTGCATGTGTCCGAGCCCCCACCGCGGTCCGCCGACCCACAGCCGGCGGTGGAACAGGAGCAGCCTGTGGGAACGCCGGAACCCGCTCCTTCGCCCGAGCCGCGCGCATCGCATGGGCCGACAACTGAGGCCACGGATGAGCTGGATCGCGAAGTGCGCCAAGCCGCCCTGGCCAGCAGCTATGAACTGTTGCTGGAACATGGCGTGGAACCACCGGTCCTGGCGGTGGCGCCCACTTCAGCGTTGGAAGTGACTCCCACGCCCGCCCCTGCGGACGCCGCCACGGAAGCACGGATCTCCCCGCAGGAGGTGGCTCCAGGGCACGGCCGCCGCATGGCCTTCACCGCCTGGCTGGGGGCCATGCCCGCCGAGGGCGCCGCTCCTTCCGCCCCGGAAGCGGCGCGCAAGGCAACCGCCGTTCTGCCCGAAGCCCCTGCCGACACCGGCGCGCTGATCGAACGATTCATCCAGCAGAGTGCACCCCTGCCGGAGCGCAGGGCCGAATTCTTCTCTCCCCAACAAGCCGCCAAACGCAGCTTGGACGACACCGCCGGCATCGTCACCGAGACCCTGGCCCGCATCCATGTGAAGCAGGGCAACCTGGCCAAGGCGATCGACACCTATGCCCGCCTGGCGTTGAAATACCCCGACAGATCCACTTACTTTGCGGCCCTTCAAAAAGAGCTGGAGGAACAACTCCGCAAATAGCCATGGTCGCCATCTCCATCATCATCCTTGTCCTTTGCGGCCTCCTGGCCCTGGTCGTGCTGGCCCAGAACCCCAAGGGGGGCGGGCTGGCGGCCGGTTTCACCGGTGCCCAGCAGATCGGCGGTGTACAGCGCACCGCTGATTTCCTTGAAAAGAGCACCTGGACCCTGGCTTCGGCCATCATGGTCCTGTGCCTGGTTTCCGCCGGCTTGCAGGGCGGTTCAAACGTGGTGGACTTCGACGACCTCGACGGCCCCGTGGAACAGGTGGCCCCGCAGGACTTCGACCCCGAGGACGGACTCGAAGTGGAGTAGGTCCGGTCCGCCTTGTCAGCTTGGCAGCGGACGTCTGCCGATCGGCTACCTCCAAGGCCCTCGAAGGGGTCATCGTGACAGCCCCATGGCACATTCGCCCCGGTGGCACGACCGTTGACAGCCGCGCGGCGACGATCACAAGTCCAACCTCAAACAGACCCAAACCGAAGAACGTCATGGCGACGAAAGTGAAACCGTTGGCGGACCGCGTGCTCGTGGAAGCAGCGCCCGCAGAAGAGACCACCAAGGGTGGCATCATCATTCCCGATACGGCCAAGGAGAAACCCCAGCGCGGCAAGATCATCGCCGTAGGCAGCGGGCGTGTCGCCGACGACGGCAAGGTGACCCCCTTGAGCGTGAAGGCCGGCGATGAGATCCTGTATGGCAAATACAGCGGCACCGAGCTGAACTACGACGGCAAGGACTACCTGATCATGCGCGAGAGCGACATCTACGCCATCCTGAACTAAGGCGGGAAAGCTATTCGGACAACACGACCGTCGGCCTTTGGCCCGACCCAACCCAACCAAATCCCAACAACTGCAATGGCAGCCAAGAACATCCAATTCGACATTGATGCCCGCGACCGCCTGAAGCGCGGCGTGGACCACCTCGCCAACGCGGTGAAGGTGACCCTCGGCCCCAAAGGCCGCAACGTCATCATCGACAAGAAATTCGGAGCGCCCCAGGTGACCAAGGACGGCGTCACCGTGGCCAAGGAGATCGAGCTGAAGGACGCCGTGGAAAACATGGGCGCCCAGATGCTGAAGGAGGTGGCCAGCAAGACCGCCGACCAGGCCGGTGATGGCACCACCACCGCCACCGTGCTCGCCCAGGCCATCGTCACCGCCGGCCTCAAGAACGTGGCCGCCGGTGCCAACCCCATGGACCTCAAGCGTGGCATCGACAAGGCCGTGACCGCCGTTGTGGACGAGCTCAAGAAGATGAGCAAGACCGTGGGCGAGGACAACGCCAAGATCAAGCAGGTGGCCAGCATCAGCGCCAACAACGATGAGACCATCGGCAGCCTGATCGCCGAGGCCATGGCCAAGGTGAAGAAAGAGGGTGTGATCACCGTGGAAGAGGCGAAGGGCACCGAGACCACCGTGGAGGTAGTGGAGGGCATGCAGTTCGACCGCGGCTACCTCAGCCCTTACTTCGTGACCAACCCCGACAAGATGGAGGCCGATCTGGAGAACGCCTACATCCTGATCTACGACAAAAAGATCAGCAGCATGAAGGAGTTGCTGCCCATCCTGGAGAAGGCCGCGCAGACCGGCAAGCCCCTGCTGATCATCAGCGAGGACGTGGATGGTGAGGCGCTCGCCACTCTGGTGGTGAACAAGATCCGTGGCGCCCTGAAAGTGGCCGCCGTGAAGGCCCCTGGCTTCGGCGACCGCCGCAAGGCCATGCTGGAGGACATCGCCGTGCTCACCGGCGGCACCGTCATCAGCGAGGAGCGCGGCTACAAGCTGGAGAACGCCGATCTGAGCTTCCTGGGCAAGGCCGAGAAGATCACCATCGACAAGGACAACACCACGATCGTGAACGGCGCCGGCAAGAAGGACGACATCAAGGCGCGCGTGAACCAGATCAAGGCCCAGATCGAGACCACCACCAGCGACTACGACAAGGAGAAGCTGCAGGAGCGCCTTGCCAAGCTGGCCGGCGGCGTGGCCGTGCTCTACATCGGCGCCGCCACCGAGGTGGAGATGAAGGAGAAGAAGGACCGCGTGGACGACGCCCTGCACGCCACCCGCGCCGCGGTGGAGGAAGGCATTGTGCCCGGCGGCGGTGTGGCCTACATCCGCGCCCAGAAGGTGCTGGAGAAGTTCGAAGGCGCCAACGCCGATGAGACCACTGGCGGCGCCATCGTGCGCCGCGCCATCGAGGAACCCCTGCGCCAGATCGTGGCCAACGCGGGCATCGAAGGCAGCATCGTGGTACAGAAGGTGCGCGAGGGCAAGGCAGACTATGGCTTCAACGCCCGCACCGAGGAGTACGAGAACCTGATCGCCGCCGGCGTGATCGACCCCACCAAGGTGACCCGCATCGCCCTGGAGAACGCCGCCAGCATCGCCAGCATGCTCCTCACCACCGAGTGCGTCATCAGTGAAGAGAAGGAAGAGAAGGCGGCAGGCGGCCATGGCCACCCCGACATGGGCGGCATGGGCGGCATGATGTAAGCCTCCACCATACCGAACAACAAGGGCAAGCCCCGGTCAGCATTGGCCGGGGCTTGCCGCTTGTGCCCGCTAACCAATGTTCTATTGCAGGGCCGGTGCGATCGGTCGATCCTTGCACGATAGACCCACAGCCATGAGACACGACCACAAGAGGTCCACGATCGTCCTGATCGCCCTTCTCCTGCTTCCCACCATGTTGGCCGCCCAGGGAGTGGGCGACTACAACACCGCCGCATCGGGCCCCTGGAACGCACTGTCCACCTGGTTGCGATTCAATGGCGTGGACTTCGTTCCCGCACCCAGCGTGCCCACGGCTTCTGACGGCCAGGTGGTCATCCTGCCCGGGCACACCGTCACCGCGAGCACGCCCGTTTCCATCGACGAGCTCTTCGTGGCCACGGGCGCCACGCTGATCACCTCGGGCAATGTCTTCACCATTCAGAACGGACCGGGAACGGACATGTCCGTGAGCGGCACATGGCAGTTGAGCGGGGCCACGATCGAAGGCCCGGGCACCATCGTGCTCGCCAACAACGGCACACTCAACTGGACCAGCGGGACCTTGTCGGCGAGCAGCACCCTCAACGTCAACGCCGGCTCCACGGTGACGGCCAACGGCAGCGCTACGCTGGCGGCCCTGGGCACCATCAACAATGCCGGCACCTGGAACATGCAAGGCGGCAACCTGGGGCAGCCCACCGCTTCGGGTGGGCCCTGCGCCTTCAACAACCAGACCGGTGGTATCGTGAACCTGAACGGCTGGCAGAGCAACACGAACAGCTGGCATCAGGCCACCACCAACCAGGGCACCTTCATCAAGAACAACGGCACGGTGGAATTCGCCTTCAGCGACGATTTCAGCGGGAAGAGCTTCACGAACGCAGCGGGCGGTGTGGTGAACGCGGCGAGCGGCACCGTGGTGTTCAAGTGCGCCACGGTGAACCAGGGCTCGTTGACGACAAGCGGCACGGGCGGATTCAAGCACAACCCATCCCCCTTCGCTCCCACCTTCACCAACGGACCCGGAGGCACGATCACCGCGCCGTACGAGCATCAGTTCTCCACCCTCATCCTGAATGGCCCCCTCAATCTGGCCTCCTTCACCCTGAGCGGCGGCATTGTTGAAGGCCCGCAAGCGATCACCATTCCTGGCGGAGGCCAGTTCACTTGGACCGGCGGCAGGCTCGATGGCACCACGGTACTGAACATCCTCTCCGGCGGCACGGCCGTGGCGAATGGCAGCACCACGCTGGACGCACTGGGCACCATCAACAACGCGGGCACCTGGAACCTGCAGGGCGGGAACGTGGGGCAATCCTCGTTCGCCGGAGGTCCCACCACCTTCAACAACCTGCCCGGCGGCGTGGTGAACCTCAACGGCTGGCTGACCAATTCGAACACCTGGCATCAAGTGACGCACAATCAGGGCACCTTCAACAAGAACAACGGCGGCACGGCCTTCTGTTTCAGCAACGATTTCAGCGGCAAAGCCTTCCACAACCTGGCGGGCGGTGTGCTGAACGTGCCGGCCGGCGAGTGCGTGTTCAAGGCGCCCACAACCAATACGGGCAGCATGACCGGTACGACGAACAGCGTGTTCAAGCTGGATGGCGGACCGTTCACGAACCTTTCTGGCGGCACGGTGGGCGCGCCCTTCCACCTGCTCACTGGTTTGATGCACATCGAGGGCGCGCTGACACTGAACTCGTTCCTCTTCACCGGTGGCACGCTGCACGGACCACTGGCGCTGACGATCGGCAACGGCGGGCAGTTCACCTGGACCGGCGGCACGCTGAACACCACGGGCATCATCACCCTCGCCGCCGGCGCCACGGGGACCTTGAACGGTGCGACCCTCGTGGCACAAGGCACGATCAACAATGGGGGGCACGTGACGATGCAGAGCGGCATCATCACCGGCTTGGGCAGCACGCCACACCTCTTCAACAACCTCGCGGGCGGTGTGCTCGACCTCAACGGCTGGAACACGAGCCAGGCAGCATGGCACATGGTGACCAACAATGCCGGCACCATCAACAAGAACAATGGTGCGGAGACCTTCACCTTCGGCAACGATTTCAGTGGCAAGAGCTTCACCAACCTGCCTGGCGGTGTGGTGAACGTGCCCAGTGGCACGCTGGCCTACGCCCTGCCTTTCCCCTTGCAGAACGGATCCTTCAACATTTCCAATGGCGCCACGCTCACCGGCTCGAACTCCTTCGGCTTCGCGGGGCCCGCGATCATGAACAACGGGAGCATCACAACGCCGATGCTGAGCTATACCGGCATGAGCGGACAACAACTCAACGGTACGGGCACCATACTCAGCCTGGCCATCAACAACACGGCGGGGGTCGACCTGGGTGGCGACCAGACCGTGATCAACGCGTTCCATCTCTTGAATGGCCTGCTGCGATTGGGGAACAGCGACCTGTTCATCCAGAACAGCGCGCCGGCCGCGGTGAACGGGGGCGGTGCCAGCAGCTGGGTGGTGAACAACGGCAGTGGATCCCTGCACCGGCAGGTGTCCGGCAGCGTCTACCTCTTCCCCGTAGGCACCACCAGCTACACGCCACTGACCATGAGCACCTCCGGTCCGCAGGATCGATTCAGCGTGCGCGTACAGGACGGTGTGAGCACGGAGTACGGTGCGCCTGGCGTGGCCACCGGATCGAACATCAACACCGATGTGGTGGGCCGCACCTGGGTGGTGGGCGAACAGATCGCCGGTGGCAACACCGCCAACATCACCCTGCAATGGGGCAGCGCGGAAGAACTGGCATCATTCGGACGCAACACCTGCACGGTGGCGCGCTATGATGGCACCAACTGGATCCCCGGGACCTTCAATGCCGCCAATGGGGCCGACCCCTTCACCCAGTCGATCACCGGACTCTCCTCTTTCCGGGAACTGGCGGTGTCGGACAGCGATGCGGACCTGAACGGCACTTCCACCGGTGGCGTGGAGATCGCCGAGGAGTCGCATCTGCCACGAGCTTGGCCAAATCCCGCGCAGGATGTACTGCACATCCGCGCCGGGCAGGGTGCGGACATCCAAGCCATTGGTCTGATCGACATCCAGGGCCGACGCGTTTCGTTCCCGTTGAACGCGCCAAGCGAACTGGTCACCATCGATCTGGACCGGTGTACACCGGGCGTCTATCTGCTGGAAACAAGGGACCTCCTGGATCGCACGCAGCATCAGCGTGTTGTCCTCGCGCGTTGATCGGAAGCACGGTGTTGGGCACAAGCCCCGGCCGATCCCGAAATACAATGGGACCGGCCGGGGCTTGTGTCTATCAGCGTTTGAAGCGCCGCAAGAAGAGCAATAGCATCAGCACGAGCGCGGCCACAGCCAGGATCGTTGTCCAAGACCAGCGGCCTCCCAGATCCACCGGCTCCACATCACCCACCAGCACCAGCCCGGCCCAGTAGTAGGGCAAGGTCATCTCGTCGACCGCGTGGTCCAGATGGTCCAGTTTGGCCTGACGCAGGGCGATGTGTTTGGGCAGGCCCTTGGCCAGGTTGGCATAGAAGCGGGTGATGATCTCCGACGACACCTTCTCGTCGATCTTCCAGAGTGACATCACCAGGCTGGGGCATCCGGCGAATGCGAAGCCATAGCCGATGGAGCGCACGCCCTCTCCGGCATCGTGCTGGCCGGTGCCTGTTTCGCAGGCGGTGAGCACGGCCAGTTGGGCGCGCAGGTCCAACGCGTAGATCTCGTAGGCATGCAGGTAGCCATCGGCGTCAGGTTCCATGCCCAAGCCATCCTTGCTCAGCACCAGGCGTGAATACATGGGCGATGTGGTGTTCATTTCCGCATGGGTGCCCAGATGCAGAATGCCGTGGCGCGCGGCCTGCTCACGGAATCGCTGCTCGGTGGCTTCCCCGCCCACCATCACACGCGCCGACAAGAGGCCACCGAGGTCCTGCGCCGTGTGCACCGCGAAGGGCTGGCGCACGTACCGGAGGAAGTGACGGTCGATCAGGGTGGTGTCCTTCACGCGCGCCAGGTAGTCCTGCTTCACATCGTCGGTAAAGCCCGGTGCGAGGGCGAGTGTTCCCTTTGCGCGTCCTTGCTTCAGATCGGCGAAACGCAGGGCCGTGGACGCTGAGAGCAGGTAGGCGATGGCGTGGCGGCGAATGAGCAGGTTCGCCTTGAAGTCCGCTGCCTTGGAGGGCGCGGTGAGCAACGCCTCGAAGTTGAGCAGGTGCAACGGACCGTCCGGAATGATGAGCAACTCGGGCGCGGTGGTCCGCTCAGCCACCGGTGCGAAGACCACTTCGTACAGGGTATGCGCGTGCTCCACGTAGGCGGCCGCATCACGCGTGGCGATGGCCTCGTTCAGCGCACGCACCTGCCCGGCCAGGTCGGAGATCGGCAGGCGCAGCAACTCCGCCATGTGCAAGCCGAGCACCAGCACATGCAGGTACTCCCCGGTGACGGCATAGACCACCAGATCGCGGTCCTTGGTGAGCAGCCTTTCGCGGATATCGCTGATGGATATCCGGGGCTCGCCGTGCCGCAGCGCGAAGTAGGCCGGGTGCGTCCGCTCCAGTGTGGCGAGGAACTTCCGGTAGGCCTCCTCCTTGTCCGCGCGGTCCATGGCGGTGCCACGATCATCGGCCCGGACCTCCAGCGCGGCGATCAGCTCCCGTTCCCGGGCCAGGACACTATCGGGCACGCCGGCGAAACGCAATCCGGCGAAGGCGTTGAGCTTGCCCTTGAGCAGCACGGATCGGTCCGCTTCGCTGATGGCCAGGAAGCGGTCGACCTCTTCTTGTGATCCACTGGCCGCGTGGGCTTCCTGGGCCAGGTCGATGGCCAGGCCGAACAGCCGCTTCTGTGCGGCCACCAACAGCAACTTGGAGGCTTCGTCCTGCAACGCCGTTCTGTTCCGGGCCAGCGAGGCGATGGCCAGATCAAGCGATCCGTTCCAGTGTTCCGAGGGCGGTTCGCCGGGCGCCTGAGCACGTTCCGCTAGCACCTCCCAATAAATGGCCTCGGGCAAGAGTTCCGGTTCCGGGAAATTGACCGGGAGCGCGTTGGCTCGCAGAGCCCGCACACGATCATCCAGGATCGCTCGTGCATTGCGCGCATGCTCGATGGCCTGCTGATGTTCGCCGGCCAGATAGTGGGCCTCCGCGAGAAGGATATCCGCCTGCGCCACCTTGAAATGTCCCGGACCATGGATGTTCACCATCACGGTGCGCGCTTTACGCAGGTCCTCCAAGGCCTGTGCATGGCGGCCCATGGCGCTGTGCAGCTGCGCCCGTCGCAAAAGGGTGAGGTGCAATACCTGGTCCATGGCCGCATCCGCGCCGAACCCGCCCACGGACAGGCTGGTGCGGAAGAGCGAATCGGCGCGCTGGTGGTCGCCCATCCGGCGGTAGAGGTCGCCGAGCTTGGATGCCGCGCGGATGTAGGGCTCCCCGTGCATGCCGAAGCGTTCGCCGCAGGCCTTGAGATAAGCGGACACCAGTTCCACGGCCTGCTCCAGGTCGCCCTTGGCCAGGGCCACATCCGCCATGCGGTCCTTCACCGACAACAGCTGCGCGTCACCGGGTTCCAATACACTACTGCGATCCTTCCACGCCAATTCCAAGAGACGTTGCGCACGGCCCAGATCACCCAATTCAAAATAGACCGTGGCCTGATTGAGATAAGTGCGCGAACGGTTCAGCACCGCTTCGTCGCGCAGATACCCCAACTCGGCCCCGGCTATCACACGATCGTAGCAGGGTATGCTCGCCTGGTAATGGACAAGGCTCCGTGGAAGATCGCCAGCATGCTGCCAGAGCACCCCGAGATTGCCATGGACGCTGGCCCGTCGGTTGATCAGGTCCGGATCATCCGCCTCCCCAAGAATGGCCAGTGACCCCTTGAAGCGTTCTTCCGCTTCCTGGTACCGGCCCATGTGCATCAAGGAGACCCCCAAGGCGGTAGTGGCTTCGGCCAGCAGCACGGGCGAGGTGACACCGCCCCGTTCATACTCATCCAAAGCGTCCCGGGCCCAACGTGCGGCCGTGCCGTGATCGCCCATGACGCTGTGGTCGAAGGCGAGGTACTGCCGCGCCTTGCCGCGATCCTCGGCGCTGAACACCTGGTGCTTGTCCGTGAGCGCCACGCCCATGCTGTCCACGCGTGCGCAGTCGATCAGCCGGCCGATGTCATAGTAGTACCAACTCAGGTCCATCAGCGCTTTCAGCTCGTGCTTGGGAACCCCACGCGCCTGCACCAGCCGCAGGATGCGTTCGCCTGCCTGGGCGCCCGCCTCCGCGCCCTTGAGCATGCGGTGGGCACGCGCATGCTTGTAGAGGTAGTAGTGCAGGGAATCCACCCAGGTGGTGCCCTGCGCCTCGAGCAGCTGCACATCGATGGCCGTGATCAGCTGCGCGTGGTCACCGGCCTTGTAGAGCGCTTCGATACGGGCATGTCGTTGCCGCAACGCATCCCCATCGCCCGCCAGGAGCGGATATGGCAGCGCACAGGCCCAAGCGATGGCAAGTGCGTGCTTCACGGATCCAGGGAAGCGAGGATGGCGCGGGCGCGTTCGCCGAAATGGACGTCGTCCTCCAGGCGCAAGGCCCGCATGGCCTCCCGATCCCCGCGCTTCAGGTGGGCCAGGAAGAGATACCAGCGCGCCTTGCCGCTGAACTCCGAGGTGGTATCCGCAGCCACTTGCCCCAGCAGGGGAACGGCGCCAACCACATCACCTTGGGCGAGCGCGGCCTGGGCGATGTAGTAGCGCAAGGTATCGTTGTCCGGCGCGGCGCGGAGCAGGTCCATCCACTTGCTGCGGGCCTCGTCATGCTCGCCCAGTTTGAAGGCCACCATGGCGTCGTGGAAGGCCTCGTCATCGCCGCTGCTCATGGGCACCGGCAGACCGGGATCGGTGACGTAGTGCTCCGCGAAAAGGCGCTCATGGGCCGGTTCGCGATCCAGCAGGAACCACAAGGCCACAGCGGTGAGGATGGCTACAGCGGCGGCGTAACGCCACCAGCCTGGCCATCCACCCCCACGCTTCCCATCCGATCCGCGACCCTCTTCTGCAGCAGTGCGCATTGCTCTCGTGAAGCCGCCCAGCTCTACGGCCAGGATGTGCTCGCGCATGAGGTCCACTTCCTGCCGCAGATCCGCATCGGAGGCCAACTCCTGCTCGAATCGCTCGCGCTCCGCCAGCGGCATGGTCTCCAGCAGGTAGGCCTCGATCGCCTCGAATCGTTCCTCGTTCAATGTGCCCTTGGTCATGCTTCCCCGTTGTGCTGCCCTGAAGCGATGGTGCGCCGCATGGCCCGCAGTTTCATCATGCATCGGTACTTCATGGTGCGCACGCTGTCCTCGCCCACGCCCAGTTCGGCCGCGATGGTGGCCATGTCCTTCCGCTCGAAGTAGTAGCGGTCCAGCACCGATCGGCAGCGATCGTCCAGCTGCTCGTACACGTCGCGCAGTCGCGAGAGCCGCTCCTCGAGATCATCCGAGGGTTCCGCACGCTGGTCGAGCACCCGTTCATCATGCACCACCTTCATGTGCCTGTGCGCTGCGGACCGGACCACGTCCAGCCATTTGTTCCTGGCCACCCGGAAGAGAAAGCCGCCGGGGTCGGCATCGGGCACCAGGCGCCCCTCCTTCACGCTCAACCAGAGCACGGCCATGGCCTCCTGGAACATGTCCTGCGCATCGCTGACCGTGCCGCTGTTGCCCAGGACCATTCGACGTACCGCCGGGAAATGGTCGCTGTACAACTGGCGCACCGTGGCGGCGTCGTTGCTCCGAAGCCCGGTCATCCAGGCAGGGTGCGCTGCGGTATCGGTGGCCGGTGTTTCCACGGTGTGTGGTGAACCGACCGCGATAATACGGCGAATGGAAGGTGTGATGCATCCTTTCAAGGAGCGCGGGCACTGATCGCCCTGTCCTCTTCCACCATATCGAAAGGGGGCTGGAGATGTGAACAAGGGATGGAGGCCTGCGACCGATCGTTCACATCCCGGCCTCCTCCCCGATGTGCCCATGAAACCGATCCATCCTTGCCCTGAAACCCTAACCTGAACCCTCATGCGCACCTTGAAGAAACTGCTTGCCTGTTGCCTGGTACTGGCCATTCCGCTCGGCACCTGGGCCCAGGACACCGAATCCGAATCGAACAATACCTCCGGCACTGCGAACGCCTTGCAATATGCGGTGAGCATGACCGGCAGCATGGGCGCCTGCTCGCCCACGGACAACAGCGCCGACTACTTCAGCTTCACACCGCCTTCACAAGGGCAATTGCGCGTGCAAAGCAGCATGAGCAACACCGGCGCCACGGATCTTGAGGTGACCTTCCAGGTCCGCCAATCCACCACGGCTGTTATTGGCACGTTCACGCTCACCGCAGGAGCCAACGGAGTGCCGGTGAACGATTCGTTCCTCTTCCCCTGCCAAGGCGTTGGCCTCTACTACATCAGCATCGTGAACCCCAGCACGTTGGTGTGCACGAACTACACCTTCACCTATGACATCGTGGCGCCTGTATTCGCCAATGATGTCGAATCCAACAATGGTTCCGGGACCGCGACGACCGTGGCCCCCGGGGTATGGCATCAAGGCCAGATCGACTTCCGGTATGGTGACAACATCGACTACTACCGGATCGACCTGCCTACGAACGGTGTCCTGAACATAGAGTGGGAAGCCGAGCATGCGGGCACGTCGAACCCGGCCTCTGCGACGCTGCAACTGCGTAATACCACAACTACCGTGATACAATCCTGGTCCTTGCCCGTGGGTGCCAACTCAATACCTGCGACCCAATCAGTGAGCCTCGATTGCCGCAGCAATACGAACTTCTACTACCTGAGCCTGACCACCGATATCTGCGGTACGAGCTATCGCTTCAGGTATACAGTGACCCCACCTGTCTTCGCCAATGACCTGGAGTCCAATAACACCACGGGCACCGCCATCATACTACCGCCGAACACCGATGCGCAGGGACAGATCAACTTCTCCACATACGTGGACAACAGTGACTAGAGGCCATCTCAAAAATAGTTGAGGTGTCCTGAGCCATGAACAACGGGCGTTTGACAACCGAAGAAGGGAGGGTCTTGATCCTTTCACCGTGCATGTCCTCTTTCGATGTCCAAAACGATGGACTGCACGGACGCCCAGTGGGAAGCGGTCAAGGACCTGCTCTCACCTATTCAAGAGAGGACCGAGACGCGTGGCAGGAAGCCACTGGATGCTCGGGAGGTGTTCAATGGGGTATTATGGATCTGCCGGACAGGAGCCAGATGGCAGGATCTTCCACCGCGCTACCCTCCTTACCAGTCGTGCCATCGGTACTTCCAGCGCTGGTGTCAGCAGGGCGTATGGGACAAGGTGCTGTGGGCCTTGGCGCAGGACCTCAAACGAAGAGGGAAGATCGACATCACAGAATGCTTCATCGATGGCACCTTCTCCAGTGCCAAAAAAGGGGGCTCCATATCGGCCCGACTAAGCGAGGTAAAGGCACCAAGATCATGGTCGTCACAGACGCTGCTGGTCTTCCTATCGCCGTACGGACCTTCGGAGCCAGCACCCACGAAGTGAAGCTCGTGACCCAAACGCTGGCCGCGCGTTTCATGGAAGAATTGCCCCAAGTGCTCATCGGCGACAAGGCCTACGATAGCGATCAGCTCGATCGCAAGCTCAAGCGCAGGAAGGTCCGCATGATCGCACCGAACCGCGCAGGGCGTTCAAAATCCCAAGATGGAAGGGAGCTTCGCAGATACAAGCGGAGATGGAAGGTGGAGCGATGCTTCGCCTGGCTCAACAACTTCAGGCGTACTGTGGTCCGCTACGAGTATCACAGCATCAACTTCCTGGGCTTCGTCCAGCTCGCTTGTGCCATGATCCTCATGCGCAAACTATTTTGAGATGGCTTCTACTACCAGATCTCCCTGCCTACGAACGGTGTGCTCAACATCAACTGGGAAGCCGAGCATGCGGGTATTGGTGGACCAGGTACCGCCACGATCCGGTTGCGGAACAGTCTGTCGGCAATACTGCAATCATGGACCGTATCCGTAGGTGGGAACTCCCTTCCTCTTTCCGAAACGGTAAGCACCATTTGTCGCGGAATCGGCGCTATCTACTACCTGTCATTGGAAGGCGTCACTTGTGGCATTTCCTATACCCTCAGCTACGACGTCACACCGCCCGTCTTTGCCATCAACCCGCCAGCTGGAACCGGAAGCGGCAATGCTCCGACCATCGACCTGGAAGCTTCGACCGTCACGGGTCAGGTGAACTTCGAGTTCAACCCGACCAATGCTTATTACAGGATCGAACATCCAGGCGGTCCTTTGGTGCTGAACCTCCAGGCCGAACACGCTGGTGCCACGGTCCAGAACTACAATGTCCGCTTGCGAAACTCAGCCACAGCACTCTTGAGCACGATCATCCTGAGTGCGGGTGGGAATTCCACACCATTGCCCGGACAAGCCGATTTCGGTGCACGTGCGGCCGCGATATACTACATAGAGGTTGACGGTTCTCCATGTGGTATGTCGTTCAGCATACTGTGCAACGATGACGATGAGGACGGCGTGTGCAATGCGAGCGACCTCTGCCCCGGAACGCCCGGCGGTGAAGGCGTGAACAGCGACGGCTGCGCATGTTCGCAACTGACGGTGGACGACGGCGACCCCTGCACGCTGGACGAGTGCACCAACGGCATCGTGAGCAACACCTTCCAGGACGCCGACAACGATGGCACCTGCGACTTCCTCGATGGCTGCCCCAACGATCCGAACAAGATCGCGCCGGGCCAGTGCGGCTGCGGTGTGCCGGATACGGATACCGATGGTGATGGCACGGCCGATTGCATCGATGGCTGTCCGAACGACCCGGACAAGACCGCGCCTGGCATCTGCGGATGCGGTGTGAGCGATGTGGACAGCGATGGTGACGGCGTAGCGGATTGCATCGATGGCTGCCCGAACGACCCGGACAAGATCATACCCGGCATTTGCGGCTGCGGCGTGGCTGATACCGACACCGACAACGACGGCACACCGGACTGCAACGACCTGTGCCCGAACGATCCCAACAAGACCGAGCCCGGCATCTGCGGATGCGGCGTGAGTGATGCGGACAGCGATGGTGACGGCGTAGCGGATTGCATTGATGGCTGCCCGAACGATCCCAACAAGACCGAGCCTGGCATCTGCGGATGCGGTGTGAGCGATGTGGACAGCGATGGTGATGGTGTGGCCGATTGCAATGATGGCTGCCCGAACGACCCGGACAAGACCGAGCCCGGCATCTGCGGATGCGGTGCAAGCGATGTGGACACCGATGGTGACGGTGTGGCCGATTGCAACGACCCCTGCCCGCTGCTGGCCGGCCTGCAACCCGGTGATGCCTGCGACGATGGCAACGCCAATACCATCAACGACACGGTGAACGCCAACTGCCTCTGCGTGGGCGTGCTGCCCGATGAGGATTGCGCCGGCGTTCCCGGCGGACCTGCCCAGCCAGGCACCGCTTGCGACGATGGCGATGATTGCACGATCAATGACGTGTACGACGCCAATTGCGATTGCGCCGGCACCTTCCAGGACAGCGATGGCGACGGGGTTTGCGACGCGGACGACGGCTGCCCGAACGACCCCGACAAGACCGCGCCTGGCATCTGTGGATGCGGGGTGAGCGATGTGGACTCCGACGGTGACGGCACGGCCGATTGCAACGATGGCTGCCCGAACGACCCGGACAAGACCGCACCTGGTGATTGCGGCTGCGGAAATCCCGAACCAGGCGCCACCTGCAATGACGGTGATGAGAACACGGAGAACGATGTGATCACCGCAGGATGTGAATGCGCCGGCACGCCCATCGAGCCCGAGTTCGACTGCCCGTTGCTGGAAGCCAACATCGGTGATGCCTGCGACGACCTGGACGAGAACACCGAGAACGACACCGTCAACGCCGACTGCGATTGCGTGGGCACACCCATCGAACCCGAGTTCGACTGCCCGCTGCTGGAAGCCAACATCGGTGATGCCTGCGACGACCTGGACGAGAACACCGAAAACGACACCGTCAACGCCGACTGCGATTGCGTGGGCACACCCATCGAACCCGAGTTCGACTGCCCGTTGCTGGAGGCCAACATCGGTGATGTGTGCGACGCCGGCCCCGGTTACATCAATGGCGTGGTGACCGAAGCGTGCGATTGCGTGGGCGAGCCCACCGACTGCATCCATGATCTGGTGATCGACTTCGCCACCGATGCCAATGGCGGCCAGATCTCCTGGAGCATCAGCCCGCTCGGTGGTGGTTCACCGGTGTGCAGCGGCAGCGGACTGCCCAGCAGCCAGCCCAGCGTGCTCGAAGCCTGCTGCCTGCCCGATGGCTGCTACCGCTTGGTGGTGACCGACGCCGGTGGTGATGGCATCGCCGGCGGTGGCTACATCCTGCGCACCCTCGCAGGCGACCGCATCATCGACAGCCGCGACAACGGCGCTTTCGGAAGTGGGAGCGCTCTGGCCCCCGGTGAAGGATTCTGCCTGCCCATGGGCACCGACCGCCCCATCGCCAGCAGCTGCGACCGCAACTACTGGGTGAGTGGACAATACCTGGTGGCCGCTGAGAACGCCATCGTGAGCGATGAGTGGCAAGTGGGCGACCAGACCGACGACGGATACGAGTTCTGGTTCTTCGACCCCCATGGCAGCCTCAGCTTCCGCAAGCTGCGCAACCACGCCACCAGCGATGGGTACAACAATGTGGGCGCCACACGTGCATGCCACATCAAGCTGAACAACTGGGCCGCCGCCAACCATTTGCAGGACCTCGTCCTCTACAACGTCCGCATCCGCAGCGTGGTCAATGGGGTCTATGCCGCATACGGCCCAGCCTGCCGCATGACCCTCGACCCGGTGACGGCCGCCTGCCCGCCCGCCAAGCTCAACGATGTGGTGGGCCACCCCAACTTCAGCTGTGGTGTCACCCGCACATGGGGTGGCCCCAACCAGGCGGCCAACAGGCTCTTCGCCATGGCCATCGCCGGTGCCAACCTCTACGAGTGGGAATTCACCAACCTGCCGGGCGATGCGTCTTACCTGGCCGTGTTGCAGACCACCACCGTGCAGCGCCACCTGAACTGGGCCAGCCAGCCGGCCATGCAGCCCGGTGTCACCTACAACGTGCGTGTCCGTGCCCGCAAGAACATCAGTGGCGTGCCCACTTGGTGCACCTGGGGCGAGTACTGCACGGTGACCATCAGCGCTGGCGCCGCTCCCGGCAACGAGAACATGCTCCTCGACGAAACCAACGAAGCCCAGCTCACGATCTGGCCCAACCCCAACAACGGCCAGCAGCTCTGGATCGCGATGGATGAAGTGACCACCGCCACCGTGGCGATCGACCTCTTCGACCTGAGCGGACAGCGTGTGATGGCCCAGGAGCTACCTGCCCAAGGCGGACAACTTTTCACCATGCTCCAACTGGATGGCCTCGCCCCTGGCACCTACCTGGTGGCGATCACCGCTGGTGATGAGCGGCAAGTGAAGCGCCTGGTGGTGCAGCGGTGAGCGATCACCGCGTCAATTCGAACGAGGGCCGCTCCCTCCCGGATCCAGGTCCGGGATGGGGCGGCCCTCGGCATTGAACCCAAGGACGTGTCGCGTGTACGGGCACTTCGTACCAGCGGCACCTTTCCTTTGTCCCCTGGAACAGCACCAACATGCGCACGATCATCCTCCCCCTGTTGCTCATCGCTTCCACCACTTTGGCCAGCGAGAAGAACGTCACCAGCAAGCTTACCGAGGCCAAGGTCTTCCTCAGCGGCGCACAGGTGACACGCACCGCCAGCACCACGGTCCCCGCTGGCACCAGCACGCTGGTCTTCGCCGGACTGCCGCAGGGGATCGACCCGCAGAGCATCCAGGTCACCGGCAAGGGCGGCTACAACATCCTCAGTGTGAACCACAGGATGAACTACCTCACGGAAAGCCCGAAGAAGAAGGAGATCGAGGAATTGCAGTCGCGGATCAAGAAGTTGGAGAAGGACCAGGCGCAGGAGAAGGCCTTGCATGACGTATGGACCAACGAGGAGCAGCTGCTCAACAAGAACAGCGCGATCGGTGGGCAGCAGAACGGGATCACGGCGGCACAGCTGACCGCGGTGAACGACTACGTGCGCGAACGGATGAAGGCGGTGAAGAGCGGGCAGTTGGCCCAACAGGAAAAGATGAACACGATCAATGAGGAGTTGCTGAAGCATCGTCAGCAGTTGCAGCAGTTGCAGGCCCAGGCGCCACGGCCCACCAGCGAAGTGGTGGTGGAGATCAGCAGCGCGGCGGAAGTGAACGCCAGCTTCACGATCACCTGCTTCGTGGGCAACGCCGGCTGGGTGCCGGCCTACGACCTGCGCGCCAAAGCCGTGGGACAGCCCATCGAGTTGTTGATGAAGGCCCAGGTGGTGAACAACACCGGTGAGGATTGGAACAAGGTCGCCTTGAGTCTCAGCAGCGGCAACCCCACCTTGGGCGGGGTGATGCCGCAACTGCTGCCCTGGACGCTCTGGCGGCCCAGACCGATGGCGACGCAGACCCTCACACGCACCAGTGCCGCGCGCAAGGAAGCGATGGATGCCGACGACTACCGCGGCATGGCGCCATCCGCAGGGGAACAGGTCATGCTGGAAGAGCGGGAGGCGACCACCATGGTGGCCAACGCCTTGGAATTCCGCACCACCACGCTCGAGTACATCATCGAAACGCCTTTCACCATCCCCAGTGATGGCAAGGCGCATACGGTGGGTGTGCGCAGCCACGACATTCCCGCCAACTACAAGCACTATGCGACACCCAAGCTGGACAAGGACGCCTTCCTCTATGCGCGCACCACGGGCTGGGAGGACCTTGGGCTGCTGCCCGGTGAGGCCAACGTGTTCTTCGAGGGCACCTACGTGGGCAAGAGCTATCTGGACCTGGACCAGCCGCGTGATACCATGGACATCTCCCTGGGCCGCGACAAGGGCGTGGTGGTGGAGCGTGTGCGCCGCAAGACAACGGACCAGAAGGCGGTGGTGGGCGGCAAACGAACCGTCACCATCGGTTGGGACCTCACCGTGCGCAACACCAAGTCGATCTCCGTGGACCTGGAGGTGCGCGATCAGCATCCATTGAGCCCGCAGAGCGAGATCGAGGTGAAGCTGGAAGACAAGGGCGGCGCCACGGTGGACGCGCAGAAGGGCTTCCTCTCCTGGGACATCAACCTGGCCGCACGGGAAACCCGCAAGCTGGGCTTCAGCTACAGCGTGAAGCACCCCAAGGACACGCCGGTGGTGCTGGAGTGATCCCCGGCGGCGGCGGCCAGCTTCCGATGCCAAGGGCTCAAGCCCTGCCCACCTGCCGCAGATGACGCAGATGCGACCACAGCGCGCTGCGCATGGTGGGGAACTCCCGGTATGGCACGTTGAACTCGGCACAGACCAGGCGCAACCGCTTGTTCAACTCGGGATAGTGCACGTGGCTGATACGCGGGAAAAGATGATGCTCCACCTGGAAGTTGAGCCCGCCGAAGAGCCAGTTCCACACCTTGTTGCGCGTGGCGAAGTTCACCGTGGTGCTCACCTGATGGATGGCCCACTCGCTCTCGATGGCATGTCCTTCCTCGGCAGGATGATGGAAGTCCGTGCCCTCCACCACGTGCGCCAGTTGGAACACCACGCTGATCACCACGCCCGCGACGAAGACCATCACGCCATAGCCGGCCAGTGTTGGGAGCACGCCCACCAGGACCATGGGCAGCACCAGGAACAGGCCGATGTAGAACAGCTTGGAGGCCCAGAACAGGATGTGTTCCTTCAGGTCCATGGGCTTCAAGGGGGTCTCCTCCGCGATGCGGCCGGTGAAGTACTTGCGCAGGTCGTTGTAAAAGATCCAGAACAGGTAGGTGGTGCCGTAGAGCACAGGGCCGTAGATGTGCTGGAAGCGGTGGTACCACCGGCGCTCCTGGCCGGGATGCACCCGGATCCAGGGCTTGATGTCGATGTCGTCGTCGTGCCCCTCCACGTTGGTGAAGGTGTGGTGGTTCACATTGTGCTTCAGCTTCCAGATGTACACGTTGCCGCCGAGGAAGTTGAGGCTGTGGGCCATGGTCTCGTTCACCCACTTGCGGCGGCTGTAGCTGCCATGGGCCCCATCGTGCATCACATTGAAGCCGATGCTGGCCACCACCAGTCCCATCACGGCGCATAGGCCCAGGGCCAGCCATGTGGAGGCCGGTGTGAAGAAGACGAGGACCACGTAAAGGGCCACCAGCGCCGCGCCGAGCACGGCGGTCTTGGTATAGAGGCGCAGGTCGCCGGTCTTGCGGTTGCCGGTCTCCTTGAAGTAGGCCTCGGTGACCTCTCGCAGGCGTTGGAAAAAGAGCGGAGCGGTCCTGGCGAAAACGGGTTGTGACATGTCGTTGGGAAAAGCGGTATGGACCAAAGGTAGGTGCCCGGGTAACCAGCGACGGCCCGGCTTCGTCAAGTGGGCCACAAGGCCCCATTGTCCATGTCCCCCATCGCCACCACCGAACGGCTCCATCTCCGCGAGATGACGCCGGATGACGCCGATCACGCATTCCTGCTGAACAGCGACCCTGAAGTGGTCCGGTACACGGGCGATGGCCCATTCGCGTCGGTGGAGGAAGCCCGTGCCTTCCTGGCCGCCTACCCGGACTACCGCCGGCATGGGTTCGGCCGCTGGGCCATGATGCGCACCGCCGATGACGCCTGGCTGGGGTGGTGCGGCCTGAAGCGGCTTGAGGACGGAACTGTGGACCTGGGCTACCGGCTGCTGCGCGAACACTGGGGCCGGGGCTACGCCACCGAAGCGGCTCAAGCCAGCTTGGAACTGGGCTTCGGGCAATTCGGCCTGGAAACCATCGTCGGCCGCGTGGCACAGGGGAACATCGCCTCCATCCGGGTGCTGGAAAAGCTGGGCATGCGGTACTGGAAGACCGACGTTTGCGACCACGATCCCGAGGCGCTGATCTACCGGATCGACCGGCCCTGACCCGCTACCACGGCCCGATCCCGAACACCCGGCCGGGGGCCACGGGTATTGCCGGGATCGGGAATAGACCTACTTTCGTCTCGCCCAACGGCCGGGGCGTTCTTTGGCGAGACCTCCGCGGCACAGGCGATCACGAACAAAAACAGTCAGTAGAACTCATGAACATTTACGTCGCCAACGTGCCTTACTCAGTGAAGGACCAGGACCTCCGCGAACTTTTCGAGCCGTATGGGGAGGTCACTTCGGCCAAGATCATCATGGACAAGGTCACCAACCGGAGCCGCGGATTCGGTTTCGTGGAGATGTCCGATGACAACGCCGGCCGTACGGCCATCGAGGCCACCAACGGCAAGAATTTCCACGGCCGCGACCTGGTCGTGAACGAGGCACGCCCACGCACCGAGGGCGACCGCCCCTTCCGTGGCGGTGGTGGTGGCGATCGTGGCGGTTTCCGCAACGATCGCGGTGGAGGAGACCGTGGCGGATACCGCGAAGACCGCGGCGATCGCCGTGGCGGTGGATTCCGCAACGAGGACTACTGAGCACATCCCGCACAAGTATGGAAGCCCCTGCCCACCGGCGGGGGCTTTCTCTTGGGGGGTGTTAAAAAACGTCACGCGACCGAACGCTTCCAAGGTCCGGAGGGCGTATGTCCGCCCGGGGGAATACCGCCCCGGTACCTTTGCCACCCGACATGCGCCTCGCTATCCCGGCCCTGCGATGGGCCTTCACCCCCATCCTCTTCCTTCCCACCTGCCTGCAACTCCTGGCGCAACGCCCCGGCGGCGGCGCTCCACCCACCATCGGCAAGGTCTATGGCAGGGTGCTGGACGCCAGCACGCGCAAACCTGCGGAGTTCGCCACGATCGCCGTGTTTCTGCAGCGCAACGACAGCCTGCTGGGTGGAACCATCGTGCGGCCGAACGGCGAGTTCAGCGTGGAGAAATTGCCCCTGGCCCCCCTGCGGGTGGAAGTGAGCTTCATCGGGTACAAGAAGCTCTCCTCCGAAGTGACCCTTACGCGCGACCAAATGGAAGCCGACCTGGGCAACCTGCTGCTGGAGCCCGACGCCGAACTCCTCCAGGAAGTGGAGATCACGGGCCGCAGCAGCCAAGTGGTGATGAAGGTGGACCGCCGCGTGTTCAATGTGGAGCGCGACCTCACCACGCGGGGAGGATCGGGCGTGGACGTGATGAAGAACATCCCCGGCCTGAACGTGGACGTGGAAGGGAACGTGGAATTGCGCGGCAGTTCACCACAGATCCTGGTGGACGGCCGGCCCAGTGCCCTGTCATTGGACCAGATCCCTGCAGAGGACATCGAGCGCGTGGAGATCATCACAAACCCTTCGGTGATCTTCGATGCGGGCACCACAGGCGGCATCATCAACGTGGTGCTGAAGAAGAATGACAAGCCCGGCTACTTCGGCCAGGTCCAGGGCGGCATCGGCACCAACGACCGTTACCAGCTGCAAGGCAACCTCAATGTGAAGGAAGGCCGCTGGGGGCTGAGCGTCGGCTACAACTACAACACTTCCACCAATGCCACCGATGGCCGCACCAACCGGGTGGACCTGGTGGACGGGGTGCCTGTGAGCATCTTCCGGCAGGACGCGGAGAACAACAGCAACTGGACCATGCGGGGCGGCCGCGTCGGCATCGACTGGGACCAGAGCAACCGCAACACGATCAGCCTGGCCACCAATGTGCAGATGCGGAACATGGGCGGCGACGAGACCCAGATCTTCAGTACCTCCACGCCAGAGGGCGAACCGCTCTCCCGCGGCGATCAGTTCAATGTGAACGACACGCGGAACATGAGCCTGAACAACCAGTTGCTCTTCCGCCGCAAGAGCCCGAAACAGGGGAGGGAATGGACCGCGGACCTGAACCACAGTTATTGGCAGCGTGAGAGCATCTCAGCATTCACCACGCGCAGCTTCGGCACCGATGGCGACCCATTGGTATGGAGCCCGCGCACCCAGGAGAACTCCGGCGGTGCCGGCTACAACCGCTGGCGCGCCCAGTTCGATGCGGTGGACCCCATCGACGACGACAACAAGATCGAATGGGGCTTCATGGGCAGCTACACGCTGGACAACACCTGGCTCAACGTGTACCTCACCTCCCCGCTCATCGGCGAGTCGGTGGTGGACACCTCGCAGAGCAACGACTACCTCATCACCGACATCGTCAACGCCGCGTACTTCAACTGGTCGCGCAAGCTGAACGAACGTTGGGCGCTGCAGGCGGGCATCCGTTTCGAACAGACCTGGTTCGAGGCCGAACTGCGCGGCAAAGGCAGCTTCCTGGGCTACAAGTACCCCGATGGCACCGACGACCTGGACAAGACCTTCTTCCCGGCCCTGTACCTCGTTCGCCGCTGGGAGAACAGTTCCCGTGAGTTCCAGGTCAACTTCTCTCGCAAGATCCGCAGGCCGCGCTTCTGGCAGATCATGCCCTTCATCCAGATCGCCGACAGCCGCAACATCCGCATCGGCAACCCCGCGCTGGCACCGGAGCTGGTGAACATGGCCGAACTGAACCACCTGCTCCCGCTCCAGAACGGCAAGGGCTCCTGGCTCAGTTCACTCTATGGCCGTTACATCCAGGACATCATCAGCCATGTGGCCTATCCGCTGGAAAGCGACCCCGACATCCTGGTGAACAGCTGGGACAACGGCCGTAACGCCTTCGAGTATGGCTGGGAGAACACCCTGCGTGTGGAACCCGTGAAGAAGCTGGTGACGACCCTGAGCGGCACACTCCAGTACGTCACCGTGGAATTGGGCGGCCTGATGCCGGTGCGCAACAGTGGTGTGGTGTGGGACGCCAAGCTGATGGTGAGCTACGAGATGCCGAAGGACCTGGTTCTGCAGCTGAACGGCGAGTACCGCGCCCCGGGCATCATCCCGCAGGGCACGCGCATCAGCAACTACGGTGTGGACGTCTCGCTGTCGAAGGAGTTCAGCAAGCGGCTCAGCGCGGTGCTCTCGGTGAATGACGTCTTCTTCACGCGCCGTTGGGGCTATGCCTACGACACGCCCACCTTCATCCAGGACGACTTCCGCCGCCGCGAGATGCGCTTCGTGCGTTTCACCGCCACGTGGAAATTCGGCGAGCGCGACGCCTCCTTCTTCCGGCGCAGGCCCCAGCGCACCGAGCCCAGTTTGCGCGGCGGTGGCGGCATGGAGGAATGATCCTCACAGGGCCTGCACGGCGAAAAGCGGACAACCGGCCTGGCCGCTGGTGCCATAGTAGTCCAGGAAGCGCAGCTTGAAGAAGCGGCCATCGGACACTTGCAGGATGTACACCCGGCGGGCATCCACTTCGTATCGGCCGGCATCGAAGTCGTACTCCTTCCAGTCGTAGCCGATGATGTCGCGGCGGCGCAGGAAGGGATGACCGAGCGTATCAGCGAGCTCCACCGTGGCGAAGTCGGCGTCCGGCAGCCGCAGTACGCGTGTATGGGCACCATCGATGAACGCCCCTACCACCAGGTAGGGCAGATCGTCCTCGGCGAAGAAGTGCGTGTAGCGGGTGAGCACGATGTGCCACTGGCCGTTGGAAGGAGCCACTTGCAGCGCGCCCTGCCCGAAAGCGAAATGGGTCCAATGGCGTTGCGGGTCCTTGGGCACGGAAACGATCACAGCGTCGCTGCCGTCGGCCTGGGCCAATTCCAGCGTGTAGGCCGATGCACTTACCTCGACCGGCCGGATGCGGCGATGACCGATGGGGTTTCCCTGCGCATCGTAGCCCATGTCGATGACGATCAAAGGGCGCGTGTTGCGCCAGTCGCCGATGGCCGTGCTGTCCGGGTGGCCGCTTGCAGCATCGAACCGGCCCTGGAGCGCGGTCTGCTGCACGTCCACCGCCGCATCGATCACCGGCAGGCCCGTATCCCACGCCAGCATCAACCGCCCGCCATTGAGCATGATGCGCCAACCCTCCGGACCGCCCTCGAAGGCGAGGTCCCAGGCCATGAGGGTGTTCTCGCGCACGGCCTCCCCGCTGCCCAGGTCCACCCAGTACTGCATCTGGTAGCCCTGCCCCATGCAGAAACGCACTTCGCGCGCATCGCCGCGCGGGTAGGCCGGTACGGGCAGCTCCTCCTTGATGCAGGCGCTGAGCATCGCCATGCAAGCGATCGCCAGGGTGATCCGCGCGGCGCTCATGCTGCCTTCTTATTGAGATCCAGTTCAAGCCGCAGGAACCAGGTGCGGCCCGTGGTCATGGGTACGCTGTTGCCACCCACCGCGTGCACACCTCCGGCGATGGCGGCTTCCACGTTGCGCACGTCGAGCAGGTCCTTGCATCCGCCGGAGAGCAGCATGCGCTTGCCCAGGATCCGCTTGCCCAGGGTGGCGTCGGCCAAATGGAACGGCGCGATGAAGCCTCGTGCGAGTTCCGTGTCGGACAACTGCACGTAGTTGGCCAATTCGCCCTGGTAATTCCAGAACAGCGATGCGGTCCATCCACTGCGCATCCAATGGCGGGTAATGGAGGCGCGCACCTCGGGCGACCAGAGCCAGGGCTCATCCCTTTCCGCGGCGAGCGCATCATACCTGCCGGTCAGCCCGCCGCCGATGGAGGCGATCCAATGGCCGTTGTCCCAACTGGCGCCGAGCGTGCCGCCCGCAGTGCGGAGGTCGCCCACGTTCACATAGCTGAAGCGCGCGCCGCTGACCTGCGCCAGGGTGATCAGGTCGCTGATGCGGTTGTGGAACAGACCCACCTCACTGAGGTAGACGACCTTCTCCCTGGCGTGGCGATAGGTGAGTCCTCCGGCGAAGTTGTGCGAACGCTCGGCGCGCAGGTCGGGGTTGCCCGTAATGTCGTGGTTCACGTCCACGAAAAAGAAGAAGAGTTCCTTCAGGCTGGGTGCACGGAAACCCCGGGCATAGGAGGCGCGCATCGTGAAACGGTCATCCATGCGCCAGCGCAGGTTGAGCGAGGGTATCAATGGGGCTCCGTAGCGCGTGTTGTAGGCGTAGCGGAGCCCTGGCCTGAGGGTCAGCTGGTCCGATGGCCGGTACTCCATGCTGGCGAAGGCCGCGAGGTCGCCGATGTTCCGCACCCCCTCATCGATGCGGTCGCCGGACCCGGATTCCAAGTTGATGTCGATGCCCGCTTCATAGCTGACACGTCCGCTGTCCGGCGCGGCGCTGAGGACCGCGCGCACGTTGGTGAGCGTGAAGCGCGAGGTATCCTGCATGCCGGCGATGTCCGCGAGCTGCTCGCCCAGTGTGGTAAGGTCGCGGAACCAAGTGTTGCGGGTGCGAATGAAGCGGTTGTGCGCGGCCAGCGCGTTGATGCGGCGGCCTTTTGACAGGCGACCTTCGGCGAAGACGGCATTGTCCAGCCGCAGGGTGAGGTACCGCTCATCAAAGGCGGTCTCGAAATACGGTGCTCTGGGCATGCCCCGGTTGACGATGCGGTCGTGCATGGCCTCGCCCTTGTAGCCGATGCTCCAGCGCTGCCCGTTCCAGCGGTGGCCCAAACGTGCGAAGAACTGCTCGCGGGGTTTCCATTGCTGGAAGCGGTTCGTGTCGGCCGGTGCGGGCGAGAGATCGGGGAAGCCGCCCTGTCCGGGATCCCAACCTCCGAAGAAGTTGCGCCCTGCGGTGATCGCCAGTTCGTTGTCGCGGTACTGCCGCGTGGCGGTGACGGTGGTGTTCAACCTGCCGATGTGCTCGGCATGGGTCACCGCCTTCAGTGTGGCGGGCACAGCTCCTCCGCGCTTGGTGATGAGGTTGATGGTGCCCGCCAGCGCGTTCGTGCCGTAACTCACGCTCAGCGGTCCTTCGATGATCTCGGCGCGCTCGATGCCCGTGAGGTCCAGTTGCGCGAGATCGATGTTGCCGTCCAGCCTGCCGATGACCGGCACGCCATCGATGAGGATCTTCACGTTCTCCCCCCCGAGGCCCTGCATGCTCATGGAGGTGCCCAGGATGTTGTCCTGCCGCAGACGGATGTTCAGTTCGTTGCGAAGCCCTTCGGCCAAATTGTTCGCGGCCATGCGTTGGAAACGTGCGGCATCGATCACGCGCACCTTGTGCACGGCACGCTCCGGGGTGTTCGGCGCGTATTGCCCGGTCACCACCAGCTCGTTCAGCGAGAACAGCGCACGCTCCAGGTCACAGATGACCGGGGCCAATGTGTACAACGTGTCCTGCCGGGCCTGATAGCCCAGGAAGCTCACACGCAGCGCCACGCCTTGGCGCATCATGTCGTCATGCAGGGGCAGGCTCGCATTTCCATCCGGGCCGCTCACCGCCATCGCCCCCGGACCACCGCCAAGGGGCTGCCAGGCGATGTGGGCGTAAGGGATACCCGTACCTGTTCCGGCCTCACGCACCCGCACCTCCACCTGCGCCGCCAGCGGAAGGGTCAGCGACACGTGGATGATGGTCAGTGCACGAAGCATCGCGGGTACGGTACGGTCCGTGCATCATTCCACCACGATGCGGGTGCTGTGCGCGTGGCCCTCGCTCTGGATCCGCACGACATAGATGCCACGTGCGAGACCACTGACATCGACCGATGCGGCCACACCATGGGCGAGGCCATTGAGCCGCTGCTCCCGCACCATGCGGCCACAGGCATCATGCAGTACCACGTTCGCCGTGGGGGACTGGCCATCGAGGAGCACATTCAAATGGCCATCGCGCACCGGGTTCGGCCAGATCGCGAGAACACCTGACGTGGGCGCATCGATCCCCGTGGCGCTGGCCATCTCCTGCGTGAAGGTCATGTCGCCCGTGGCGTTGCCACCATAGGCCATGAAGACGAGCTTCCAGATGTTGCCCGAACGGTCCTGCGCGAAGTGCACGCGATCGGTGGCATACTCCCACTGGAAGGTCTGCTGGTTGAAGGTCTTCCAGTCGAAGCCGATGCCGTTGATCGCATCGCTGAAGGGTCCACTGCTCCAATCGTTGTAAGCCGGAGTGACGCCGTTCACGCGGCGCACGGGGATGTCCCGGTTCTGCAGGACACCGGCCACCGGATACATCGAGGGCACCGGGAAGGGCACGAAGGCCATGTAGCGTGTGAAGAGGAGGTCCCAGGTGTTCGCCGGCGGCTCGCCATCGAAGACGTTGTTGCTCTCCAGGGAGACGTAGCCGAAGTTGCGCCCGGCGAACTGGGACCGCACGAGGGAGTTGCTCTGCGCGTTGCCGCCGTCCAGATCGGCCCAGGTCCAGGTGTAACTGTCGGTGGCGCTGGCATAGCCGTCGATGCGGAGTTTTTTCCATTGGCCATCGGCGAGCTTGATCACGAAACAGCTGTCGCCGACGACATTGTGGGTGATCATGTTGTAGATGCCCCAGCCCAGGTCGAAAGGGTTGCTGGTGAGATCCTGGTTGAAGGCGCCACTGCTCCAATCGGTCTCGCTGTTGTGCTGCTGCGGCCAACCTGCGGCCAGACCGGTGGTGTCCAGCGTGGCCCATTGGGCGATGGAATAGGGTGCCTTGTAGAGTTGGATGCCCTTGGCGGTGTTGGCCTGGATGCTGCCGGTGATGCCGGTGATCTCGAAGGCCAGGTCCCATTCGGCCATGGGGCGGCTGTCCACCACCCCGTTCTGCAGGCTGTAGAAGGTTCGCATGGCGTTCCCGGGAGCGGTGGTGACCGTGACCGGGTCCTGGGCGGCGAGCTGGCAAGTCAGCATCGCGATGGTGATGAGCGTAGTATATCGCATGATCCCGCAGGTGTGTCGTGTTTCGGGCCGCAAAGCAACACCTGGAGAACACGGCGGGACAATAGCCGGATCGGTCGGAATGGGCCTGTTCCGTCATGGAACTGCAATACCCGCACGCAAAGGCCGGGGCCCGGACCGAAACGGCATCCGCCGATCGATCCGGGCCCCGCTCAGGAGGTCAACAGGCGATGGTCAATCCATCTTCATGAAGCGGTCGATCACGACCTGGTCGCCCACCACCATGCGCAGCAGATACTGGCCCGGCGTGAGGTTGGACACGTCGATCACCGTGCGTTCACGATCCATCATCTGGCTGGTGGGCATCACCTGCGCGCCCTGCATGCTCCACACCGTCAGCTCGATGCGGGCGTCAGGATCCAGATCGGCCTCCGCCTTCACGAAGAGGAACTGGTTGGTGGGGTTGGGCCACATGGTGAAGGAGAGTGCCACGGGGTCTTCCTGTATGATACCACCGCCACTGGGGCAGTTGCTCACACCAGAGCATACACCACCGTTGCCCGCATTGGCAATGGCGGCACCCGAGCAGAGCCCATCCCACTGCGTGTTGCAGCAGAAGGGGTCGGCAGCGCAGATGAAGGATTGGCAGGCCGCATCCTCACATCCAGTTCCGGTGTGGCTGGTGCAGCAGGGGTTCAGGGATACACCACCATCGCAGCTGTCGCTGATCGCGTCGAAGGCGCTCTGGCAGAGGCCATCCCAGAACGTCTCGCAGCAGAATGGATCATCGGCCACCACAGTGTTGTAGGCGGCCTGGTCAGCGGCCACGCACTCGGGCACTCCCACGCAGACAGGTCCCGTGCAGCTGTCGCTGATCGCGTCGAAGGCATCCTGGCAGATACCATCCCACTGCGTATTGCAGCAGAAGGGGTCGGCGGCGACCACAGTCTCATAGGCGGCCTGATCGGCCAGCACGCAGGCAGGCGCTTCCACGCAGGACGGACCACCACAGGCATCACTCAGCGCATCGAATTGCGTCTGACAGAGGCCATCCCAGAATGTGTCACAGCAGAAGGCGTCCGCGGCCAGCACCGCAGCATAGGCCTCGGGATCGCTCAGCACGCAAGCAGGAGCTTCCACGCAGACAGGTCCCGTGCAGCTGTCACTGATCGCGTCGAAGGCCTCCTGGCAGATGAAGTCCCAACCGGACTCGCAGCAGAATGGATCATCGGCCACCACAGTGTTGTAGGCGGCCTGGTCGGCGGCCACGCAATCGGGCACTTCCACGCAGACAGGTCCCGTACAGCTGTCGCTGATCGCGTCGAAGGCCTCCTGGCAGATGAAGTCCCACTCCACCTCGCAGCACCAGGCGTCGGCGGCGACCACCGTCTCATAGGCGGCCTGGTCGGCGGCTACACAGGCAGGCACTTCCACGCAGGCAGGTCCCGTGCAGCTGTCGCTGATCGCGTCGAAGGCATCCTGGCAGATGGAGTCCCAACCCGACTCGCAGCAGAAGGGATCGGCGGCGACCACCGTCTCATAGGCGGCCTGGTCGGCGGCTACACAGGCAGGCACTTCCACGCAGACAGGTCCCGTGCAGCTGTCGCTGATCGCGTCGAAGGCATCCTGGCAGATGAAGTCCCACTCCACCTCGCAGCACCAGGAGTCGGCGGCGACCACCGTCTCATAGGCGGCCTGGTCGGCGGCCACGCACTCGGGCACTTCCACGCAGACAGGCGGAGGTGGCACGCAGGCGTCGCTCAACTCATCGAACTGCGCCTGGCAGATGAGATCCCATGCCGTTTCGCAACAGAAGGGATCCACGGCCAGCACCGCAGCATAGGCCTCGGGATCGCTCAGCACGCAGGCAGGAGCTTCCACGCAGACAGGTCCCGTGCAGCTGTCACTGATCGCGTCGAATGCATCCTGGCAGATGAAGTCCCACTCCACCTCGCAGCACCAGGAGTCGGCGGCGACCACTGTCTCATAGGCGGCTTGGTCGGCGGCCACGCACTCGGGCACTTCCACGCAGACAGGCGGAGGTGGCACGCAGGCGTCGCTCAACTCATCGAACTGCGCCTGGCAGATGAGATCCCATGCCGTTTCGCAACAGAAGGGATCCACGGCCAGCACCGCAGCATAGGCCTCGGGATCGCTCAGCACGCAGGCAGGAGCTTCCACGCAGACAGGTCCCGTGCAGCTGTCGCTGATCGCGTCGAAGGCATCCTGGCAGATGAAGTCCCACTCCACCTCGCAGCACCAGGAGTCGGCGGCGACCACCGTCTCATAGGCGGCCTGGTCGGCGGCCACGCACGCGGGCACTTCCACGCAGACAGGTCCCGTGCAGCTGTCGCTGATCGCATCGAAGGCGCTCTGGCAGAGACCATCCCACTGCACTTCGCAGCAGAAGCTATCGTCGGCGATCACCGTGGCATAGGCCTCCGGATCGCTCAGCACACATTCGGGCGCTTCCACGCACTCCGGCGGCGGGGGTGGCCCGCTCGGACAGTTGCTCACGTCCGCACAGGCACCCCCAGCGTTCGCGTTGGCAAGCGCAGAACCGGCGCAGATGCCATCCCATTGCGTATTGCAGCAGAAGGGATCCGACGCGCAGATCACGGCTTGGCAGGCGGCGTCCTCACAACCCACACCTTGGTGGCTGGAGCAGCAAGGACCCACACCACTTCCGGTGCAGCTGTCGCTGATCTCGTCGAAGGCGCTCTGGCAGAGGCCATCCCAGAACGTCTCGCAGCAGAAAGGATCATTGGCCACCACGGTGTTGTAGGCGGCTTGATCGGCCAACACACAGTTGGGCGCTTCCACACAGGACTGCCCTCCGCAGCTATCGCTGATCGCGTCGAAGGCGCTCTGGCAGAGACCATCCCACTGCACTTCGCAGCAGAAGCTATCGTCGGCGATCACCGTGGCATAGGCCTCCGGATCGCTCAGCACACATTCGGGCGCTTCCACGCACTCCGGCGGCGGGGGTGGCCCGCTCGGACAGTTGCTCACGTCCGCACAGGCACCCCCAGCGTTCGCGTTGGCAAGCGCAGAACCGGCGCAGATGCCATCCCATTGCGTATTGCAGCAGAAGGGATCCGACGCGCAGATCACGGCTTGGCAGGCGGCGTCCTCACAACCCACACCTTGGTGGCTGGAGCAGCAAGGACCCACACCACTTCCGGTGCAGCTGTCGCTGATCTCGTCGAAGGCGCTCTGGCAGAGGCCATCCCAGAACGTCTCGCAGCAGAAAGGATCATTGGCCACCACGGTGTTGTAGGCGGCTTGATCGGCCAACACACAGTTGGGCGCTTCCACACAGGACTGCCCTCCGCAGCTATCGCTGATCGCGTCGAAGGCGCTCTGGCAGAGACCATCCCACTGCACTTCGCAGCAGAAGCTATCGTCGGCGATCACCGTGGCATAGGCCTCCGGATCGCTCAGCACACATTCGGGCGCTTCCACGCACTCCGGCGGCGGGGGTGGCCCGCTCGGACAGTTGCTCACGTCCGCACAGGCACCCCCAGCGTTCGCGTTGGCAAGCGCAGAACCGGCGCAGATGCCATCCCATTGCGTATTGCAGCAGAAGGGATCCGACGCGCAGATCACGGCTTGGCAGGCGGCGTCCTCACAACCCACACCTTGGTGGCTGGAGCAGCAAGGACCCACACCACTTCCGGTGCAGCTGTCGCTGATCTCGTCGAAGGCGCTCTGGCAGAGGCCATCCCAGAACGTCTCGCAGCAGAAAGGATCATTGGCCACCACGGTGTTGTAGGCGGCTTGATCGGCCAACACACAGTTGGGCGCTTCCACACAGGACTGCCCTCCGCAGCTGTCGCTGATCGCGTCGAAGGCGCTCTGGCAGAGACCATCCCACTGCACTTCGCAGCAGAAGCTATCGTCGGCGATCACCGTGGCATAGGCCTCCGGATCGCTCAGCACACATTCGGGCGCTTCCACGCACTCCGGCGGCGGGGGTGGCCCGCTCGGACAGTTGCTCACGTCCGCACAGGCACCCCCAGCGTTCGCGTTGGCAAGCGCAGAACCGGCGCAGATGCCATCCCATTGCGTATTGCAGCAGAAGGGATCCGACGCGCAGATCACGGCCTGGCAGGCGGCATCATCGCAACCCGGCGTACCATTGGACGTACAGCATGGGCCGGCCGGTGGCGGCGGGCAGTTCTCCACCTCGAAGGAGACCCCGGCCACGTCCAGGTTGCCACAGATCTCGCCTCCTCCCTGGATCAAGAGGCTGTTCACATCGAAGCCCGTGGTCACGCCAGGCACCACGATGCTCAGGTCCAGCGTCGCGGGGTCGTACACCAGCGTGTGGATGGTGTAGCTGCCAGCGGTGCTCACGCTGAAGCTCGGGTCGGCGCTCACGTCCACGATCACCAGGCCGGGTCCTTGCGTGAGCACATACAGCACTTGATAGCCGGCAGGGACCACGGCGTCACCATTCGGGGTGGCCGAAAGTGCTACGCTGCCGCCCTCGGACAGGCAAGGCCACTCGCCACCATCATAGGAAAGCGTGCCGGCATCCGCCTCACACTCCTCATCCGGGCAATCGATGATGTCTATGGGCGCGCCGGCCACATCCAATGCGGCGCAGATCACGCCACCGCCCTGGATCAGCAGGCTGTTCACCTCAAAGCCGGTGGTCACGCCAATGACAACACCGCCCAGGTTCAGAGTGGCCGGGTCATACACCAGCGTGTGGATCGTGTACAGGCCCAGGTCGTTCACTGTGAAGAAGGGCGCGGGGCTCACATCCACGATGACAAGCCCGGGGCCTTGGGTCAATACATAAAGCACCTGGTAGCCCGGTGGCACATGCATGTCCCCGTTGGGCGTGGCACCGATCACCGTACCGCCTTCTTCCAGGCAATCCTCATCCTTGAAGCCGGTGAGCGAGCCCGCATCGGGGTTCTCCACCAGCACGCTCGTGCCGGTCACGTCCAGGCTCGCGCAGATATCGCCGCCGTTCTCGATCAGCAAGGCCGCGATATCGAAGCCCGTGGTCACGCCCAGCACGATGCTCGTCAGGTCCAGCGTGGCCGGATTGTACACCAGCGTGTGGATGGTGTAGAACGCTTCCGCATACACGTCGAAAATGGGAATGTCGCGCACCTCGATGATCACCAGACCCGGGCCTTGGGTCAGCACCCAGGCGATCTGGTAACCCGGCGGAACCACCGCATCGCCGATGGGGATGCCACCGATGGCCGTGCCGCCTTCCTGCAGACAGTCCGTGGGCTTGAAGCCCGCCAAGGTGCCCGCGTAGGCCTCGCACTCCTCGCTCTCCGAGCAGATCAGGAAACCGTTGTTGGTGTTGCCACCCGTGAAGTTCTCGTTGATGGCCGTGAGCACGCTGTTGAACTGAGGCGCCGTGTAGCTGCCGCCGCAGCCGCCGATGAAGTCGTTGGCCGCGGCCAGTACCGCGTTCACCGTCCAGCCCGCGAAGGGACCCGAAGCCACGATGGCGTTGCCCAGCAGGGTGCTGCTCGCACCGAAGCCCGGATCGTAGGCGTCCATACCCACGCTGATCGTGGCCGCCAGCAGTTGCCCGGCCAGCACGTTGCCATAGCCGGTGGGGTTCACCCACGTACCCGAAGGCAACACGCTGGGCGGTCCGCCGCTGGGCAGGAAGTTGGTGATGGCCTGCGCAGAGGTGAACACCAAGGTGTTCTCGCAGCCGATGGTCACCCCACCGGGGAAGGCCCCCGCGAAGTTGGCATGCAGGTAGGCCCCGGGGTTGTTGCCATTGGGCGGCGCGCCCCAACCACCCTGGGTCTGGGTGCGCAACTGGCAATCATCGCCGGTCAGAATGGCAAAACCCTCCCCAGCAAGTGCGGGAAGGGTCAGGAGGTACATCGACACCGGCAGGAGGGCCGCAGCCAACCAGCGCTGGTATCGGGGTAGACATCGAAAAGCAAAGGCAGGGGGTAGTGATCGATCTGACATGGGCTTGGCAGAATAGAGCCGTAGGGCAACGGCGGGTTGGAAAGATGGAACGATCGGAACTCGAGCGAAGGACCGGGGCAAACGGCCTTCACGCCCCGAAATAAATCTGACGAGTGACCGATGTCAAGCGATGAGCGTAAATAATTCCCCGACGAGGCCGTCCTTCCCCACTTACAACCTCTCGTTCCCCGCCCCCCATGAAATGCCGGTCACCCCCGAACACCAGAGGACCCGGATCGCGGAACTGGTGCTCGCGGTCCGGGTCCTTTATGCAGGCGTCCGAGAAAGAAGATCAATCCATCTTCAAGAAGCGCTGGGTGAGCACTTGGTCACCGGCCTGCAGGCGCAGGATGTATACCCCGGCCTTCAATGGCGACACGTCCATCACGGTAAGGTCACGACCGGACACCACCTGATCGCCCATCACTTGCGCGCCCTGCATGTTCCACACACTCAGCTCCATGCGGTTCTGGCCATTGGAACGTGCCTCCACATTCAGGAACTGGGCCGTGGGAGAAGGCCAGGCGTTCAGTGAAAGCACATCACCCGGGTCGGTCAATTGGGTGGGGCCGCACTCGACCACCAGGTTGAAGGAGCCTGCCGAAGCACCGAAACCACCGACGCGCACCAGATAGGTGGTGCCCGCTGTGGCTTGGAAGTTCACGGAGGACTGAAGGCTACAGCCATCATCGTTGCCGGTGACGCACACCAGCGCGCCGCACTCACCGGTGTATACATGCAACTTGGAGTCGAAGTTGGTGCCCGTGCAGGTGTTCATGTTCACCAGGGCGTCCACATCGGGTGTGAAGGCGTACCAGATCTGACCAGCCGACCCGACCGTGGTCACACAGGTCGCGGCACCCGAAGTGACGTTGTCGTTCAGGATGCCGGCGGTGCTGCCCTGCACGGAAGCCCCGCAGCCAAGCGGGATCGGATCGGCGCATACTTCACCCGCATTGGGGGGTACGATCGGCGTGCACTCCAAGGACAAGGTGAAGTTTCCTTCGGCACCGCCGAAACCACCGACGCGTATCAGGTAGGTGACCCCCGCCGTGGCAGTGAAGTTCACAGTGGACTGGAGCCCGCAGGCATCGTCGTTGCCCGCAACGCAGACCAGCGTTCCGCAGGCGCCGGTGTACACGTGCAACTTCGAATCGAAGTCCGTGTCCGTGCAGGTGTTCACATTCACCAGGGCGTCCTCGGCCGGTGTGAAGACGTACCAGATCTGGCCACCCGTGCCCACCGAGGTCACGCAAGTGAAGGCTCCTGAAGTGGCGGTATCGTTGGCCACCCCGATGGTGCTGCCCTCGGCGGTACCACCACAGTTGATGGCGATCGCATCATCGCAAGTGGCGCCTGGCACCGATGGTGTGCAGTCCTGCACCAGAATGGGCGCACCCGCCACATCCAGACTCGCGCAGATGGTACCGCCACCCTGTATGAGCAAGGCGTTCACTTCGAAGCCCGTGGTGACACCGAACTGGATGATGCTCAAGTCGATGGTGTTGGGATCGAAGACCAGGGTGTGGATGGTGTACAGTCCGGGTGAATCCACCACGAAGCTGGCCGTGACGCTGGCGTTGATGATCACCAACTCCTCGCCGGCGGTAAGCACGAAGATGCGCTCGAAGCAGGCCGGCTTGATGGCGTCACCGTTGGGCGTTGCGGCCAGAACGGCGCCTCCCTCGGCCAGACATACTTCCGACTCCACTGCGGTGAGCGTACCGGCGAAGGCCGTGCAACCGTCCGCGCAATTCACCACCGATACCGAGGCGCCCGTCACATCCAGGCTCGCGCAGATCTCGCCACCACCTTGGATCAGCAGCGCGTTCACCTCGAAGCCCGTAGTGACACCGGGTTCCACGATGCTCAGGTCAAGCGTCGTAGGATCATAGACCAAAGTGTGGATGGTATAGCTGCCCGCCGCGTTCACCGTGAAGACCGGTGTCAGCGAAGTGGCCACGATGACCAGCCCAGGACCTTCGGTGAGCACATAGAGCACTTGGTAGCCCGGCGGCACGAGCATGTCGCCATTGGGGAAGGCGAAGAAGGAGGCACTGCCGCCAGAGAGGAATACCTCGTCATCGGCGATGGTGAGGGTACCAGCATTGGCCGCGCACTCCTCATCGCAGGACAGCACCTCGATCGCCGCACCGGCCACATCGAGGCTCGCGCAAATGGACCCGCCGCCTTGGATCAACAGGCTGTTGACCTCGAAGCCTGTGGTGACACCGAAGACCACACCGGAGAGATCCAAGGTATTGGGGTCATAGACCAGGGTGTGGATGGTGTAGGAACCCACATCGGCCACCGCGAAGGAGGGCGTCGGTTCCACATCGATGATGGTCAGGCCCGCACCTTGGGTAAGCACATAGAGCGTGGTGTAGCCTGCGGGAACGTTCGCGTTGCCCACGGGCGTGGCACTGAGGCTGGCCTGGCCACCATCGAGACAGACCTGCGCGGCATCGGCGATGATGTTGCCCGCGCTGGCCACGCAACCCGGTCCGCAATCGGTCACGGTCACCGTGGCGCCGATCATGTCCAGGCTGGCGCAGATGGTACCTCCTCCTTGTATCAACAGGGCGTTGATGTTGCCCGCCGTGGTGACCCCCAGTTGGATGGTGCCGGGATCATACGAGGCCAATTCGAAGACGATGGTGTGCACGGTGTACTGGCCGGGGGCGTTCACCACGAAGCTGGGTACCAAGCCAGCGTTGAGGATCACCTGATCCTGGCCCAGTGTGAGCACATACAAGGTGGTGAAGCCGGGCGGCACAAAGGCATCACCATTGGGTACGGCCGTGACGGAAGCGAGCCCGTTCTGCAAGCAGACATTGCTCGCTGTGACCGTAAGTGTTCCCGCATAGGCCAGGCATTGCGGCGGGCAGTCCTCCACTTCGAAGGTCGCACCGGCCACGTCCAGGCTCGCGCAGATCTCGCCACCGCCCTGGATCAAGAGGCTGTTCACATCGAAGCCGGTGGTGACGCCCAACTCCACGATGGAGAGGTCCAGCGTGTTGGGGTCGTACACCAGCGTGTGGATGGTGTAGCTGCCAGCGGCGCTCACACTGAAGCTCGGGTCGGCGCTCACGTCCACGATCACCAGACCGGGACCTTGCGTGAGGACATACAAGGTCTCATACCCGGCAGGCACGAAGGCATCACCGTTGGGCGTGGCCGAGATCACCACGCTGCCGCCTTCTTCCAGGCAGCCGATCTCGCCTTCATCCGCCGTGAGCGTGCCGGCCAGCGCCAGGCATTGCGGCGGGCAGTCCGCCACTTCGAAGGCCGCACCGGCCACGTCCAGGCTCGCGCAGATCTCGCCACCGCCCTGGATCAAGAGGCTGTTCACATCGAAGCCGGTGGTGACGCCCAACTCCACGATGGAGAGGTCCAGCGTGTTGGGGTCGTACACCAGCGTGTGGATGGTGTAGCTGCCAGCGGCGCTCACACTGAAGCTCGGGTCGGCGCTCACGTCCACGATCACCAGACCGGGACCTTGCGTGAGGACATACAAGGTCTCATACCCGGCAGGCACGAAGGCATCACCGTTGGGCGTGGCCGAGATCACCACGCTGCCGCCTTCTTCCAGGCAGCCGATCTCGCCTTCATCCGCCGTGAGCGTGCCGGCCAGCGCCAGGCATTGCGGCGGGCAGTCCGCCACTTCGAAGGCCGCACCGGCCACGTCCAGGCTCGCGCAGATCTCGCCACCGCCCTGGATCAAGAGGCTGTTCACATCGAAGCCGGTGGTGACGCCCAACTCCACGATGGAGAGGTCCAGCGTGTTGGGGTCGTACACCAGCGTGTGGATGGTGTAGCTGCCAGCGGCGCTCACACTGAAGCTCGGGTCGGCGCTCACGTCCACGATCACCAGACCGGGACCTTGCGTGAGGACATACAAGGTCTCATACCCGGCAGGCACGAAGGCATCACCGTTCGGCGTGGCCGAGATCACCACGCTGCCGCCTTCTTCCAGGCAGCCGTACTCGCCCATGTCACTGTCCAGCGTGCCGGCATCCGCCTCACACTCCTCATCCGGGCAATCGATGATGTCTATGGGCGCGCCGGCCACATCCAATGCGGCGCAGATCACGCCACCGCCCTGTATCAGCAGGCTGTTCACCTCAAAGCCGGTGGTCACGCCAATGACAACACCGCCCAGGTTCAGAGTGGCCGGGTCATACACCAGCGTGTGGATCGTGTACAGGCCCAGGTCGTTCACTGTGAAGAAGGGCGCGGGGCTCACATCCACGATGACAAGCCCGGGGCCTTGGGTCAATACATAAAGCACCTGGTAGCCCGGTGGCACATGCATGTCCCCGTTGGGCGTGGCACCGATCACCGTACCGCCTTCTTCCAGGCAATCCTCATCCTTGAAGCCGGTGAGCGAGCCCGCATCGGGGTTCTCCACCAGCACGCTCGTGCCGGTCACGTCCAGGCTCGCGCAGATATCGCCGCCGTTCTCGATCAGCAAGGCCGCGATATCGAAGCCCGTGGTCACGCCCAGCACGATGCTCGTCAGGTCCAGCGTGGCCGGATTGTACACCAGCGTGTGGATGGTGTAGAACGCTTCCGCATACACGTCGAAAATGGGAATGTCGCGCACCTCGATGATCACCAGACCCGGGCCTTGGGTCAGCACCCAGGCGATCTGGTAACCCGGCGGAACCACCGCATCGCCGATGGGGATGCCACCGATGGCCGTGCCGCCTTCCTGCAGACAGTCCGTGGGCTTGAAGCCCGCCAAGGTGCCCGCGTAGGCCTCGCACTCCTCGCTCTCCGAGCAGATCAGGAAACCGTTGTTGGTGTTGCCACCCGTGAAGTTCTCGTTGATGGCCGTGAGCACGCTGTTGAACTGAGGCGCCGTGTAGCTGCCGCCGCAGCCGCCGATGAAGTCGTTGGCCGCGGCCAGTACCGCGTTCACCGTCCAGCCCGCGAAGGGACCCGAAGCCACGATGGCGTTGCCCAGCAGGGTGCTGCTCGCACCGAAGCCCGGATCGTAGGCGTCCATACCCACGCTGATCGTGGCCGCCAGCAGTTGCCCGGCCAGCACGTTGCCATAGCCGGTGGGGTTCACCCACGTACCCGAAGGCAACACGCTGGGCGGTCCGCCGCTGGGCAGGAAGTTGGTGATGGCCTGCGCAGAGGTGAACACCAAGGTGTTCTCGCAGCCGATGGTCACCCCACCGGGGAAGGCCCCCGCGAAGTTGGCATGCAGGTAGGCCCCGGGGTTGTTGCCATTGGGCGGCGCGCCCCAACCACCCTGGGTCTGGGTGCGCAACTGGCAATCATCGCCGGTGGGCAAAGGGGCGGCCCACAGGGCCATGCCGGTGAAAAGCGCGACGAGCAGGGACGCGCTTCTCCTGGAGGTAAGGGTAGAACAGTACTTCATGGGTTTTGGCAGGCTGTGGCCGCCAGGGCAATGGCGGCCGGGTTGATCTTGGAACAGTAAAGGAACAAAACCGCGGACGGTTGGTTCGGGCCACGAAGCAACGACGCCTGTGTACCGGCATCAATACAGGAGTATTATCCTTTCGTCGGCCACCGCGTCGCGGCGCGCCGGATCAAGGTGCTCCAAGGAAAGGTGCTGCACCGAAAAATTCCGCAACAGGATGGTCCGACCCGGTATGAATCCCGCGTCACGCAGGTCCCGCGCATGGGGCGGATCGGTGTAGATGGCCACCCCCGGGCGTATCACCGGCCGTGCTTCCTCCACATCGCTGAGCCAGGGCACAGCGAAGCCCGCGTAGTGGTCCAGCGCGGTACCGCTGACCTGCATGCCATAGAAGCGCTCCGGACCCAGCCCCTGCTGGGCCGCCCACTTGCCGGCTTGCGCGTTGGCCTGATAGCGCAGGATGTTCGGATAGAGGTGGCCATTGATGGCGATGCCGATCGTCATCATCAGCAGGAAGGTCGCATCCACGAGCATTCCCTGGGCACGACGGGTCCACCTCAACACGGCCAAACCGCCGGTCAGCAAGACCGCGATGAACGGCCACCTGCCCGTGGGAAAGGACCAGGCCACCAGCACCATGGCCACCAGCCAGAGCAAGGCCAAGAGGCCGCCATGGATGCGGACCAAGGTCCTGCTTCCCTTACGGTGCAAGACCCGTGCGGTGACGATGGAGAAGAGGGGCAGCGTGACGTAGAGGTAGTGCGGCAACTTGAACTGCGAGGCGGACAGGCCGATGAAGATGAGCAGTGCGCCGATCAGGGAAGCATACTCCGGCAATGCTTCGCGCCGCACCACCGCCCGCAGATCGTGCCACAGGCCTGCCAGCAGAAAGAGCGTCCAGGGCAACAGCAGCCACGGCAACTCATGGGTGAAATAGAGGAAGGTGGAATCGTCCTTCCACACGTTCTCCCCCGTGATGCGGCCGAAACTCTGCTCCCAGAAGAAGAACCGCAGGCCCTCCGCGCCGAACTGCTTCCAAAGCCCGAGGCACATGGGAAGGAGCAGCAGGGCGACCACCAGCGGCACCAGCAGCAGGCGCGCGTCCAGCAGCCTCCGCCATTGGCGTGTCAACAGCACATGCGCACCGATCGCCAGGGCGGGCGCCATCAGGCCCATGGGGCCCTTGGCCAGCAGGCCCGCCGCGATGGCCGCGCCACAACCCAGGGCGAGCTGCACCGAGGGTCTGTCCAGCCAGGCCATGCCCAGCCAGATGGCCGTGATGACCGCGCCGGTGAGGATCGTGTCCGTGCGCACATCGTTCGTCATCAGCAGAAAGGCCGCGCTGCCACCAAGGACGAGCACCGCGGTGCGCGCCACCTCGCGGGCATGGTGCAGGAGCGCCAGCCGATAGGTGGCAAAGAGGCCCAGCGCGGCGAAGAGGATGCTCGGCAGTTTGTAGCTCCAGTTGTGGATGCCGAAGACCTTGTAGGAAGTGGCCGACAGCCAGAAGAGCAGCGGCGGCTTGTCCAGGTAGTCCGCGCCACGATGGTACAGCATCGTCCAGTCGCTGCTGCCGAGCATCTCGCGCGACATGGCGGCGTATTGCGCGGCGTCCACCTCCATCACGTCGAGCACGGCGCCCATGGCCACCACCACGGCCAGCAGCACCAGCAGGAGGATGAAGGTCCGTTCGCCCATGGCCCCGCGAAGATGCGGTGCATGATGCCAAGCCTTGTTAACGCCACGGACGCTGCACCAGGCGGGTCTTAACATTGTGTCCACCCATGGGGCGCAAAGGCATAGCCACCCTCATGCTCCTGGCCACCCTCAGTGTGGCGGGGGTCATCCTCACCCAGTTGCTCTGGCTGCAGCAGGCGTCGCGCTACCGCAGTGACCAGGTGGCCCTGCACAAGGAGCAGGCCTCCCAGTTGGAGAAGCAGTTCAACGACCGCGTGGTGATGGCCCTCACCGCCGTCACCGAGCAGATACTCTCCATCACCAAGGACCCCAGCGACCTCTACGACGCGGTGAAACAGGAACGGCCCAACTACTTCGCTGTCACCATCAACGACACGCTCCACCCCTACCTGCTGGAATCGCTGCTGCAGAAGGAATTCAGCCGCCGCAACATCAACGACGACTTCGAGTACGGCATCTACGACTGCTTCACCGACAGCATCGTCTATGGCAACTACGTGTCGCAGGACACCATCGGCACCGACAGCGTCCAGCACAGCACCCTGCTGAAGCTCGACAAGGACGGCCACTACTTCGGCGTGTACTTCCCCAACCGCCACAGCACCCTGTGGGAGGCCGAGCCCGACCGCTGGACCTGGATCTTCCCCGCCGTGGTCACGCTCATCGTCTTCAGCTTCTTCGCCTACAGCGTGTGGGTGATCCTGCGGCAGAAGAAGCTCAGCGAGATGAAGAATGACTTCATCGGCAACATGACGCACGAGTTGAAGACGCCCATCAGCACCATCGCCCTCAGCGCCGAGGTGATCTCCGATCCCGGCATCACCCAGGAACCCGAAAGGCTCGGCGAATACGCGCGTATCATCCGCAGCGAGAACGAAAGGCTGCGCACCCAGGTGGAGCGCGTGCTGCAACTGGCAACACTGGACAAGGACAAGCTGGAACTGCGGCAGGACCGCGTGGACATGCACCAGGTGCTGCGCGAAGTGGCCGAGTCCTTCAAGCTGCCGCTGCAGGAACGCGGCGCGGAATTGCGTCTGGACCTCGGGGCGAAGCAGGCCAGCGTGCGCGGCGACAGGGTGCATCTCACCAACGCCATCTTCAACCTGGTGGACAACGCGCTGAAGTATGGCCCGGACGGCGCTGCCATCGACGTGCGCACCAGCCAGCAGGGCGAACGGCTCGCCATCGCCGTGCAGGACCGCGGCATCGGCATCCGCAAAGAGGACCTGCGCCACATCTTCGAGCGCTTCTACCGCGTGCACACCGGCAATGTGCACAACGTGAAGGGCTTCGGCCTGGGCCTGCACTACGTGAAACAGATCGCCGAAGCGCACCACGGCGAAGTCTCCGCGCGCAGTGAATTCGGCAAAGGGAGTGTTTTCACTTTGGTGTTGCCGTTGACATGACCATACTGTTGGAGGTCGGCATTTCCGCCTACAGCTCCCGATCCCTCATCGGCCCTCAACCTCGAATGACCTTCGATGACCATGAATGAAAAACCCGCGATCCTCCTGGTGGAGGACGACGCCAACCTGGGCTTCGTGATCCAGGACGCATTGAAGCGCAAGGGCTACACCGTGCACCTGTGCCGCGACGGCAAGGAGGGCCTGAAGAAATTCAACGAGCAGCCCTACGACCTGTGTGTGCTGGACGTGATGTTGCCGCACAAGGACGGTTTCAGCCTGGCCGAGGACATCCGCCTGGTCAACGCGCAGGTGCCCATCGTCTTCCTCACCGCCAAGAGCCAGACGGAGGACCGCATCGCGGGCTTCAAGGCCGGCGGCGACGACTACCTCACCAAGCCCTTCAGCCAGGAGGAGCTGGTGCTGCGCATCGAAGCCATCCTGCGCCGCACCAGCCGCCACGAGGAGGACCCGCGCGACCGCCACCGCTTCGAGATCGGCGCCTTCACCTTCGACCACCGCAACCTCATGCTGAGCCACCCATCGGGCGAACGCAAGCTCACCAAAAAGGAGGCGGAGGTGCTGCGCCTGCTGTGCATGCACCAGGACCAGGTGCTGCCCCGCGAACTGGTGCTGAACATGGTGTGGGGCGACGACACCTACTTCCTGGGCCGCAGCCTCGATGTGTTCATCAGCCGCCTGCGCAAATACCTCAAGCCCGATCCCCGCGTGGCCATCGTGAACGTGCACGGCGTGGGCTTCAAGCTGGTGGTGGGGTAAAGTCCCACAGGCGTCCCGCCTGTGGGTCTATGGCAAGAGGGGGTCCTGCGCGGACAGCAATGGTATTGCTGGTGATGCTTCGCAGGCCCAGGACGGAGCCTCATGGCACTGGGAGCGTAAGGTCCCTTCGGAGACCCCGAGGTGGTGTGGATCCATTCCCGTCCGCCCCGCAGCGCCAGCCAGCAGATCCACATTCGCTCATGCGGACGGTCTGTAGGCGTTGTGGCATGTCCTGGTGACGCGGCCTTGGATGGAACCTATCTGTCCATCGTTGCACCACGACGAAGCTCACTCCACGATCAACATGCGGGTCAGGGGGCCACCATCCAAGTGGACAGTACAGCTATAAGGTCCGGGGCTATGGCCTTCCAGCGGCAACAAAAGGTCATGGACCCCTTCAGGCAGCATGCCCACATCTTTTCCGCTGATGCGTCGGCCCAATGCATCGCGAAGCTCGATACGCACGCGCTGTTCGCTGGGCAGGGTCAAGCGCACCGTCACTTCGTGGGCGGCAGGGTTCGGCATCAGGGTCATGGTCGCCTTGCGCTCCAGTCCCTTCCGCTCACCAGCAGCACTCGCGTCATCCGCAGGAACAGCCCTCGCACCATCGCGCTGTTCCCCACCGGCATAGGTCGTGGTCATGTCACCACTGGCGAGCGCCTTGTACGCCATCTCACAACCCAAGGGGTCGATCACAGCCTCCACCACGCTGCCATACACCGCCTCAAAGCCAGGCTCCCACGCCACGGCCCCACCGGCCCGGAACTGGGAGCGGATCCCCTCATGCACCGTGAAGCGCGGCACATGGATCACCGGGTCAGCGAAGGAGGCACCCTCTTCCCCGAAGGCATCAACGGTCAGCACGGCTTTGGCCGCAAAATCCTGATCGTACACCAATTCGCGGTTGAAGAGGGTGAGGCTGAAGCATTCGCGCTCCCATTGGGCGGAGACGACCTCCGCGAGGCCCAAATAATGGAAGCCCCCGGTCAAATCTGTAGGACTGCCATGTACTTCGCTCTCATAGAAACCCATGATGATGTCGTAGACCTGATCACCAGTTGCGGCACCTGAGGCCTGGTCGAAATGTTGCAGGGGCATCCAAGCCAGCGCATTGTACCTGAGAACATTGAACTGGCCATTATATGAGGGAGGGTAGACGGGTGCATCCTGCCCATTCACGGCAGTGTGGAAACCCCCGGCCGTAGGATCCCATACATGCTTTGTGAATGTGTTCCTGAACCGTACCATTTCCGTATCGGTAAAGGGATAGAAGCCATTGGTGTATAGTGAGTAGCGATGCGACATGAAGGGAATGATAAGCGTCGGTATTGCGTGGCTGATGTCTTCAATAAATTCTTGGTAGGTGTTCAGATCAGGTTGGTCGAAGTGAAAAAAGGGTAGGCATGAATTCACGCATGAAGCTATGACATCATAGTGCCAACCGCTGTGATACCACCAATAGGAATTATGCGACCCTGTTCTGAGAACCGGAAACGCTTAGCTGGAACAGGAGCAATCATCCTCAATGTCCATATCGGAGCGAAACAGCGCCGCCAACCTTGCTCCACGGTCCAAGTAGGACTGAAGCCCTGAATAGCTGCTGTTCACTGCGGCCATATGCCCCAGATGCAAAAGCGCACCCGCGAAGCCCCCTTGCAAATTGACCGCTGCAGCTCCCTTGAAGCCGATATCTTCATCCCATTCGTCAGCGATGATGGCATCCAAGCTCTCCACGCCTCTTGCCAGCAGCCAAGTGGCTATCTCTTGAAAGACGTAGCTGGACTGGAATGGCAGCTCATTGACAGCAATGGTTGAAGCAGGCACTTCGATCAATCCCGCATTGCTCGACACTTCGAAGGTAGCAAGATTGGGGTCATCGATCAGCACCAAGTGTATGAAGTGGGCCATGGGCCAAAGTAGCTGGCCATCCATGTACAGCAGGTCGTTGAACCGATAGTTCGCCTTGCGCCAGGCAACCGCCTTCAAGGCCAGGTTCACGAACTTGATCAAGTATGCCTTGTCCTGTGTAGTTTCATATAGGCGTATGTATCCCTCCAGCGTGGGGCCGACCTGTTCACCATACCGATAGCCGGACCAAGGGTTGGTATATAGCATATAGCTTACGATACCATCGTATGTCCCATTGTAGACCGCCTTGTGGCCAAGCTTGTCGAACATTTCTTTGGCGGGCACATCGTACTGCGCATGGGTGCCCAGCGTAATGAAGAGAAGCAGGATGCACGCAACAAGTCTCATCTCTTTCGGACTTTGAACGAATACCCCAAATCCAATCCTGGCAACAGCAAGACCTTTTGCTCCCTGTTCGGGTGGTCGCGGCTGTACCTATCCCACTTCGGATCGAACTCTGCGAGCTTCAGGGCCAACAATACATGTGCCCTTAAGAAGAAGCCATGACGCTTGGGCTGGAGCCTGTAGCCGATCGGCTTCACAAATGCGTACAATGCAGTGGAGCTGACGGGGCCAAGTTCATGCACTGTTCCTACATAACGCGGCCCGATCGCATTCCAGCCACTCCACAGGCTCAGGCCCAGCCCATGCTCCATCGTGCTCGGCCCTTCACCGTGGAAGAAGTTCCACTGCACGGGCAAAGAGTACTTCGGCACTGATGGGTACGACGGTTCGTCCGGTCCGATATCCGGCAGGTAGGTAGCACCGATGCTTACAGACATCCTGTTACGGCCCACACGCCATGCCCGGTCGTAGTTCACCGAGTAGAGGCCACCATGCCCCCATGCGGACAGATAAATCGTGTTCCGGCTCGTTCCCGCGCTGTCCACTGGTGCTTGCGCAACGACCTGCGCCAACATGCACAGGAAGTGGCAAAGCAGATGTGCGGCCCGCAATAGCTTGGTGTACATCCCGACTTACTTGTTGCGTACCTTGAATAGCATGGAGACCTTGATCTTGTGGTGTAGTGATGCGTTGCCCCGTAGATCGGTGTCACTTGTTGCCACCCTGGAATGTTCGAGCACGCTCCATTTGATCAATACGCTCCTCGAGTTGAAGAACGTAGAGCATCAACTCCTCCACCTTCTCCATCAGCATCGCATTGGTCCTCACCACGTCCAATCCTTGCTCCACCATTTGCTCCGCAGAAGGCACTCCGGGCAGGTGGCCGTGTTCCTTGATGAAGGCCTTCACTTCGGGCAGGGGCATCAGTCTGTAACCGGGCTTGAACACATGGTCGCTCCATTCATCGGAGGTCTTCAAGGCCACCTTCACCTTTTCGGTCAGCAGGCCACCCTGCACATAGAGCCGGTAGTCGTGAAAGGGTGTATCCGTGGGTACATCACCGATGCTGACCTTGCCATTGTCATGCAGGCTGAGCACCTTCTCCAGGGGGTCTCCTTCGGCTGGCTGGAATCGGAACTCCAACGCGCCATCATTCTCGGGATCGTGCAACAGCCATGAACTGTTGCTCCCGGCTCCTGCCGTGCGCCGCAGTTCCAGCCAATTGCTGCCGGATGCCTGGCCAATGCTCATCCTTGTGCCCGGGACCGCAAGCCCGGTACCCACCGTGACATTGCCTGTGGAGCCGATCTGCATGCGGATCGTGTTATGGGTCTTGAAGATCAGTGGTTCCGCGTTGATGGACCCCAGGAAATGGGTGCTGTTCCCCCGGTGACGATGGCTTCTATGCTACCATTGGTACCACCGAAACAACTGACGCCATAGCCGTTGTAATTGCTGCGGACGAGCGTGATGTTGAGCGGCTGGGCGATAGCGCTATCAGCGAAAATGCCCATGCAAGCCAGGGCGATCAGGAAGTGGTAGGCTTGGGGGGGGGGGGATAGAACGCATGATCGATGGAACAGGGTGGAACGAACGTAATGCGAAAGTGCACGAGCACCAAATCCGCAGAAACATCTATTTCCAATTCTATACCGTTCAAAGGCATGGATCACGCGTTAAAATGCAGGTGTGGACCAATGTGTGACTTTGTCATGCACTTGACCTGGGCCACCGCGGGGTCTCCTGAGGCACGAAGGGATCCTGCACAGGCAAGCTGCTCGCACACCCTTCGAACCACGAAGCGCGCCTTTCGGCGCGCTTCGTCACATTGGTCCATTCGTCGGCCGGTCACCCACCGGCCGCCAGCAGCTTCTTCACCAGCGCGGCGATGGCGCTGCCATCGGCCTGGCCCGCCCAGCGTTTGTTGGCCTCGCCCATCACGCGGCCCATGTCCTTCATGCCACTGGCGCCCAGCTCGCCGATGAGGGCGATGACGCTGGACTCCAGTTCGGCCAGGTCCATGCGCTTGGGCAGGTAGGCTTCGATCACCCTGGCCTGCGCCTCCTCCTCGGCCGCCAACTCGGCGCGCTGCTGCTCGTGGTAGATCGCCGCGCTCTCCATACGCTGTTTGTGCAGCTTCTGCAGGAGTTTCAGCCCGGTGGCCTCGTCCAGCCCCTTCCCCGGGCCTTCCTTGGTCAGTTCCAGCAGAATGGCGCTCTTGATGGCGCGCAGCGCGTTCAGCCGGTCCTTGTCGCGGGCCAGCATGGCGGCCTTGATGTCGACGTCGATCCTCTGTTGCAGGTCCATGGCGGTGTTCATGTGCCCATGTGGTCATGTGCCCATGACCGGGAGCCATGTGCGGTCAATCCACGTTGTCGTGCAGGTAGGGGTTGTTGCGCTTCAACTCTACGCGGCGCTCACCGTTCTCGTCGGTCTCCTCGGAGAGCGTGTAGCGGCTCACGCTGCTGTCGGTGCTGCGCGGCGAATCGCTCAGCTGCACGTTCTTGCGCTTGTAGGCCGGCTCGCGCTCCATCTCGTTGAGGCCGTTGGCGGTGCGCAGGCGGGTGGCCAGTTCGCGCATGCGCGCCTGGCGTTCCTCCACGCGGGCCTGGTGCTCGGTGGGCGTGAGGCGCGCCTCGCCCACGCTGGTGCGCTGCACCGGCTCGCTCACGCTGTTGGCGTCCGCGGTCTCCTCCACGGCGTCGTAGAGCGTGTGCACCGTCTTCTCCACGGTGCTGTCGGTGATCCGCGGTTCGTCGCTGGCCTGCAGATCGAACTCGATGGTGCGCTGAGGCTCCACCGACGCCACCGGCGCGGGTGTCACCTCCTTCAGGTAGGGTTCGCTGATCTCGGGCACTTCGGGTGGCGGCGCAGGTGCTGCTGGTGCGGCACCGGTCACCGGATTGGCGATGGCCTGCGTGATCTCCGTGGGCACGGGCATGCCCAGCGGCATCACCTTCTTCTCGGCCGGGATAGCGCCCACCTCGCCCGTGGCGGGGTTGGTGTGGAAGCCCGTGGCGATGACGGTGATGCGCACCTTCTCGCCGAGGCTTTCATCGCGGCCATAGCCCCAGATCACATCGGCGGTGCTGCCGGCGGCTTCCTGGATGTGGTCGGTGATCTCGGAGATCTCGTCCATCAGCACGGCGCGGTCACCATGGGTGATGTTGAGCAGGACGAACTTGGCGCCCTTGATGTCGTTGTCGTTGAGCAGGGGCGAGGCCAGCGCTTCCTGGGCGGCGCGCATGGCGCGGTCCTCCCCTTCGGCCTCGGCCATGCCCATGATGGCCACGCCACTGGTGGTCATCACGGTCTTCACGTCCTCGAAGTCCACGTTCACCTTGCCGGTCTTGGTGATGATCTCGGCGATGCCGCGCGCGGCGGTGGTGAGCACATTGTCCGCATGCTCGAAGGCGTTGTCCAGCGAGAGGTTGCCGAAGAGGTCGCGCAGGCGGTCGTTGTTGATCACCAGCAGGGTGTCCACGGCGTTGCGCATCTCCTCGATGCCGGCGGCGGCCTGCTGCTTGCGGCGGCGACCCTCCCAGATGAAGGGGCTGGTGACGATGCCCACGGTGAGGACGCCCATCTCGCGGGCGATCCTGGCGATGACGGGCGCGGCGCCGGTGCCGGTGCCACCGCCCATGCCGGCGGTGATGAAGATCATCTTGGTGCGCGTGCTGAGCAGCTGGCGGATCTCGTCCAGGTTCTCCTGCACGGCGTCCTTGCCGCGCTCGGGCACCGCGCCGGCGCCGAGGCCCTCGGTGAGGCTGGTGCCGAGTTGCAGTTTCACCGGCACGGGGCTGGTATCGAGGGCCTGGCGATCGGTGTTGCAGACGATGAAGTCCACGCCCTTGATGCCCTGCTGGTACATGTGGTTCACGGCGTTGCCGCCGCCGCCGCCCACGCCGATCACCTTGATGATCGAGGAGAGCTCCTGGGGAAGGTCGAATTTCATGACGTCGGGGTTTTTGATGGGTGATCGATGTGATGGGGTGCGGTTCAATTGTCGTCGTCCTTCAACAGGTCGCTGGCGCCGCTGAGCACCGAGCCGAAGAACTTGCCGATGCGGCCCTTCTCGCTGTGGTCGCGCACGGGGGCCTTCTGCGGGTTGCGCGTCTCCACCGTCTTGGGACGGCGACGCTCCAGGTAGTCGAAGCCTTTCATCACCAGGCCCACACCGGTGGCGTGCAGCGGGCTGGTCACGTCCTCCACGGCGCTCTTGGCGATGTGTTCATTGGGGTAGCCGATGCGCGCGCTCATGCCGGTGAGGTACTCCACCAGCTGCTTGAGGTGTTTCAGTTGCGAGCCTCCACCGGTGAGCACGATGCCCGCGATGAGCTGCTTCTCCATGCCGCTGTTCTTGATCTCGAAATGCACGTGCTCGAGGATCTCCTCCATGCGGCTTTGGATGATCTCCGCCAGTGTGCGCAGGCTGATCTCCTTGGGGTCCCGGCCGCGCAGGCCGGGGATGCACACCACCTCGTTCTCCTTGTTCTCCGCGGCGAGGGCACTGCCGAACTTGGTCTTGAGCAGTTCGGCCTGGTCGCGCATGATGCCGCAGCCCTGGCGGATGTCCTCGGTGACGACGTTGCCGCCGAAGGGGATCACCGCGGTGTGGCGGATGATGTTGTCATAGAAGATGGCGATGTCCGTGGTGCCGCCGCCGATGTCCACCAGCGCCACACCGGCCTCCTTCTCCTCGGCGCTGAGCACGGCGTCCGCGCTGGCCAGGGGCTCCAGGATCAGCTCGGTCACCTCCAGGTTGGCGCGGTGCACGCACTTGTTGATGTTGCGCGCGGCGGTGACCTGCCCGCTGATGATGTGGAAGTTGGCCTCCAGGCGGATGCCGCTCATGCCGATGGGGTCGCGGATGCCCTGCTCGTTGTCCACGATGTACTCCTGCGGCAGCACGTGGATGATCTCCTCGCCCGGCGGCATCACCAGGCGGTAGGTCTCATCGATCAACAGGTCGATGTCGCCCTGGGTGATCTCCTCCTCCAGGCTCTGGCGCATCTTCATGCCACGGTGCTGCATGCTGCGGATATGCTGCCCGGCGATGCCCACGTTCACCGTGCCGATGTCCACCCCGGCGCTGTCCTCGGCCTGTCGCACGGCGGCGATGATGCTGTCCACGGTCTTCTGGATGTTGGCCACCACGCCGCGCGTGACGCCGTCCGAGCGGGACTTGCCCATGCCGAGGATCTCGATCTTTCCCTGCTCGTTCTTGCGCCCGACGATGCAGGCGATCTTCGTCGTGCCGATGTCCAGGCCTGCGACGATCTCTTGGTTGTTGTCCATGGGTGTTGGTGCTTAGGGCGTTGTTCTTTGGGTGCAAACGATCTGTCCGGCGAAGCGCAGGTCCACGCGTTGATAGCGACGCCAGTCGCTGCGCGGAATGCCCTCGCGGTAGAAGAGTTCCAGTTTGGTGAAGCGCTCGGCCAGCGCGTCCTCATCGGGCCAGCTGGCGGGCGATCCGAGCACGATGCGCTGCCCGCCCACTTTGGGGATGAGCTCGAAGACGCCTTCATGGTCCACCACGACCTGTTCGATCAAGGCCTTCCAAAGCGGCCGCGCATGGATGAAGAGCGCGAGCCGATGGATGTCGCGCGAATGGCCGTCCGTGGTGGTCGCCTCGTCCACGCGGTACGATCCGTCGCGCGCACCGACCTCCTCCAAGTGGCCGGTGACCACGGGCACGCGTGCGGTCCAGGCCTCGCTCACGGGCATGGTCCATCCTTCGCGATCGATGTAGAAGCTCTCACCATCGCGGTTGAAGACACGCACCAGCGGATCGCGCTGGCGCACCTTCACGTGCAGTGTCCCATCCATGGTGTGGTACGCCTCGGCGGTGGCCACCGCGGGCAGGGCGAGCAGCCGTTCCTCGATGGAGGGCAGGTCCACGCTGCCGATGGGCGCGCCGATCACCGCCGTGCCACGGTCCAGCACCGCCTGGCGGATGACGGCCTCGTCCACGAAGTGCAGGCCGGGGTCGCCGGTGAGCCGCACATCGATCTCCGACACGGGACGCGCGTGGTTGACACGTTCCACGAATGCGAGCAGCACAGGAACACCGGCCACCGCCAAGGCGATGCCCAGCAAACGCAGCGAACGAAGGAGGCGCTTCTTCAGGTCCATGGCCGTGATCGTTGGTCCAACAGGCTTTCTATGGATGGCACCAGGCGGTCGATGTCGCCCGCGCCGAGGGTGAGCACCACGTCGGTGTCACGCGCACGCAGCAGGTCCAGCAGGTCGACTCGTGCGCAAACGGTCTTGTCACCCAGGGATACCCGCTCCAGAAGCCACGCGCTGGTGATGCCTTCGATGGGTTCCTCGCGCGCCGGGTAGATGTCCAGCAGGATCAGGGCGTCCAGCTTGGCGAGCGCGGTGGCGAAATCGGGCGCCAGGTCGCGTGTGCGGCTGAACAGGTGCGGTTGGAAGATGCCCGTGACGTGCCGGCCGGGATGCAGCTCGCGCACGCTGGCTATGCAGGCTTCCAGTTCCACCGGGTGGTGCGCATAGTCATCGATGAGCACGCCACGCGATCCACGAAGCCGCACCTCGAAGCGGCGCGAGACGCCACGGAAGGAGGACAACGCATCGCGCAAACGCGCTTCGTCCACACCCACGTGCAATGCCATGGCGCTCGCCGCGATGGCGTTCTCCACGTTGTGGCGGCCGGGCATGCCCAGGCTCAATCCTTCCAGGCGATGTCCATCGGCCACCAGATCGAAGACGTGCGCGCCCTGCTCCACACGCAGGTTCTCAGCGCGCGGCGTACCGGTGCCGCCCAGCGCATAAGTGCGCAGACCATCGCGGCCCGCGAAACGTTCCGCCAGGCGTTCATGCACGAGCATGGTGCCTGTGCAGAGCGCTGCGAACTCGGTGTAGGCGGTGAACATGGCCTCGGCCGTGCCATAGATGTCCAGGTGGTCGGGATCCATGGCGGTGACGATGGCTTCGGTGGGTCGCAGGCGCAGGAAACTGCGGTCGTACTCGTCGGCCTCCACCACGTTCACCGTGGCCTCGTCGTGCAGCAGCACATTGGTGCCGTAGTTGGCCGCGATGCCTCCGAGGAAGGCGTTGCACTTCACGCCACCGGCGGTGAGCAGGTGGGCGAGCATGGTGCTCACGGTGGTCTTGCCATGTGTGCCGGCCACGGCCACCGTGCGGCGGTCGTGCGTCACCATGCCAAGCACCTCGGCGCGTTTCAGGATCCGTGCGCCACGTTCCTCCCACCAGCGCAGCAACGGACTGTCGCCAGGCACGGCGGGCGTGCGCACCACCATCACCTCGGCAGGGGCGTCACGGAACTCGTCCGGGATGAGCGCGTGGTCCTCGGCGAACTGCACGTGGATGCCTTCGCTCTGCAGCTGGTTCGTGAGCTCGCTGGGCGTGCGGTCGTAGCCCGCCACCGTGGCGCCCTGCCGGCGGAAGTAGCGCGCCAGGCCGCTCATGCCGATGCCACCGACACCGATGAAGAAGAGCATATGTCCGCGCAGGTCCTTCATCGTTTCGCGATCCTGATCACCTCGGCGGCGATGGCTTCGGCGGCGTTGTGTGTGCCCATGCCCGCGATGGCGAGCGCGAGGCGGTCCAGTGCTTCCTTGTTCCGTATCAGGTCCAGCACGGTGGTGCCGAGCTTCTCCACGGCCTCATCGTCGCGCAGCAACACGGCGGCCCCGCGGTCGGTGAGGGCGCGTGCGTTGTGCGTCTGGTGGTCTTCGGCGGCGGTGGGCAGCGGCACCAGGATGGCGGGCTTGTGCACCAGGCACAACTCACTCACGCTGATCGCCCCCGCGCGTGCCACCACCAGATCGGCCACGGCATAGGCCAGGTCCATGCGGTCCACGAAGGCCATCACCTTGCAGTCGGCATAGCCGAGTGCGTCCACCGCCTTGCGCGCCTGCTCGAAGAAGGGCTTGCCGGTCTGCCAGATCACCTGCACACCCGACGTCATCCAGGCTGCGAGCGCCGCTTCCACGCCATGGTTGATGCCGCGCGCGCCGAGACTGCCGCCGGTGATGAACAACACGGGCTTTCCATCCGTGAGGCCAAAATGCTCCAGGCCCCGAGGCCGCTTGCCCGCGAGACGCACCACGTCCTGCCGCACCGGATTGCCGGTGAGCAACAGCTTCTCCTTCGGAAAATACTTCTCCATGCCCGCATAGGCCACGCAGATGCGTTGCGCACGCTTGGCGAGGAGCATGTTGGTGCGGCCCGGATAACTGTTCTGCTCCTGGATCAGGGTGGGAACGCCCATGCGCTGCGCGGCGGCCAGGAGCGGTCCGCTCGCGTAGCCGCCCACGCCCACCGCCACATGCGGACGGTAGCGCTTCACCAGCCGGCGCGCCTTGAACATGCTGCGCAGCAGGCGCCAAGGCAGACCCAGATTGCGCAACGGATCGCCGCGTTGGTAACCACGGATCGGCAATGATTCGATGCGGTAGCCCGCCGCGGGCACCTTCTCCATCTCCATGCGGCCTTCGGCTCCCACGAAAAGGAAGTCCGTCCCCGCCTCACGCTCGCGCACCGCGTTGGCGATGGCGATCGCGGGGAAGATGTGACCACCGGTGCCTCCACCGGCGATCATCACCCTAAGCGGCTGCTGTGCGGGCACGGCGGACATGTTTGTCTTCGGTGTTCGGATCCGTTTCGATGGCACGGCTCACACTGAGCACGATGCCGATGGCAAGGCAGGTGAACCAGATGGACGTGCCGCCCATGCTCACCAGGGGCAGCGGCTGGCCGGTAACGGGCACCAGGTTCACCGCCACGGCCATGTTCACCATGGCCTGCAGCACGAGCATGAGCGAGAGACCCACGGCGGCGAGCGCGCCAAAGGGCTTGGGGCAGCGGCCCGCGATGCGCACCGCGCGGAAAAGCAGGATGAGATAGAGCAGAATGAGGCCGAGCCCGCCGAAGAGGCTGCCGTACTCCTCCACGATGAAGGCGTAGATCATGTCGGAGTAGGGGTGCGGCAGCCAGTTCCGTGATGCGCCGCTGCCCGGTCCGTTGGGCAACAGCCCGCCGCTGGCGATGGCGATCTTGGCGTGCTCCACCTGGTAGTTCGCCACGTTGCCGTCGTCGCCATGCACGCGCAGGCGCTTCTCCCAGGTGCTCACGCGCGGCAGGAATTCCAGCTTGGGGTCGATCGCGCCGAGCGCCTCGTTCACCGCCACCAGCGTCAGCATCGCGGCGAGCGCGGCACCCACCGTGACGCCGATCCACTTCAAGGGCACCTGGCCCACGAACATGAGGATGAGGCAGGTGAGGAAGAGCACGGCGGCGGTGGAGAAGTTGGCCGGGAGGATCAACCCGCAGATCACCCCGATGGGCAGCATCAGACGCAGCACCACATCGCGCAGCGTCCAGGGTTCACCATGGTGCTTGCCCAGCACGCGCGCCAGGTAGGTGATGAGCACCACCTTGGCCAGGTCGCTCGTCTGGAAACTCTGGTTGATGATGGGTATGGTGATCCAGCGGCTGGCATCGTTGATGTTCGACCCCAGTACCAGGGTGAGCAACAGCAGCACCGCCGTGAGCCCGATGAGCAGTTTGGACAAGCGCGACCAGATCCCGAATCGCAGTCGGCCAGCGTAGAACATGATCACACCGCCGCTCAGCAGCATCAACCCATGCTTCACCAGGAAATGCGTGGTGCTTCCGCCCTCGCGCGTGAATGCCAGCGAGCTGATGGAGCTGTACACCGCCAGCAGACTGATGAGGCCCAGGAAGATGGCCGTCATCCAGATGACGCGGTCGCCGGGCAGGCGGTTGAGGAGGGCTGTCACGGGTGGTCGGAGGTTGGATCAGAGGTCGCGAACAGCGCGTTTGAATTCGGCGCCGCGCTCCTCGTAGTTGGCGAAGCCGTTGCCGCTGGGGCATGCGGGACTGAAGAGCACCACGTCGCCGGCACGCGCCAGTTCACGCGCGAGGAAGACGGCCGTGCGCAGATCATCGGCGTGGAGCAGACGCTCAGGCACCAGGGCGAGCACATGGTCGGGCTGCGGGCCGAAGAGCACGGTGGCCTGCACGCGGTTCTCCAGCAGCTGGCGCACATGCGGCGCGTCCATGTCCTCGTTCCAAGCCCCGGCGATCCACACCACGGGCCGGTCCAACTCGGCGATGGAAGCCAACGTGGCGTCGAGGAAGGTGGAGCGCGAATCGTTCACGTAGAGCGCGTCGCCCAAGGAGGCCACGGGTTCCAGGTGGTGCGGTGCGGAGGCCTGCGAGGCGAGCGCCGCGCGGCGTGCCTCCACCAACTGCCCGCCCACGATGCGAAGCTGGGCGTGTATGTTCTGGCTGTCCATGTCGTCCGGTCGTGTTGGTTTCACAATGCGCGCACGGCGGCCTTGAAGCGGCGCCCGCGGTCCTCGTAGTTCTCGAACAGGTCGTAGCTGGCGCAGGCCGGGCTCAGCAGCACCACATCACCGGGTTCGGCCAGGTCATAGGCGGCCTGCACGGCCTGTTCGGCGCTGCGCGCCTCGGGCATGGGCAGACCCAGGGGCCCGAAGACCTTCAGCAGCTTGGCGTTGTCCACCCCCAGGCACACGATGGCCTTCACCTTGGCGCGCACCAGCTCCATCAGCGCGCCGTAGTCGTTGCCCTTGTCCTCGCCGCCGGCCACCCAGATCACCGGTTTGTCCATGCTCTCCAAAGCGTACCACGCGGAGTTCACGTTGGTCGCCTTCGAGTCGTTGATGAACTCGATGCCGTTCACCTGGGCCACGTGTTCCAGGCGGTGCTCCACGTTCTGGAAATCGCTGAGGCTTTCGCGCACGACCTCATTGCGCAGTTCCAGCACGCGCGCGGCGATGCCGGCGGCCATGGAGTTGTACACGTTGTGCTTGCCCTGCAGGGCCAGTTCGGTGATGGACATGCTGAATGTGGTTCGGTTGGTGGTGATGTGGATGTGATCGTCCTTCAGGCAGGCGCCCTCGGTGATGGGGTGTTCGATGGAAAAAGGCCAGCGGCGCGCGGCCACCGGATGGATGCGCATGCCCGCGGCGACCTCGGCATCGTCGTCGCCGTGGATGAAATGGTCGTCCGGACCCTGGTTCATGGCGATGCGGAACTTGCTCGCCACATAGCGCTCCATGCGGCCGTCGTAACGGTCCAGATGGTCGGGTGTGATGTTGAGCAGCATGGCGATGCGCGGACGGAAGTCGCGGATGCCGTCGAGCTGGAAGCTGCTCAGCTCGACCACGTACCACGCATGGTCGCCATCGGCCACGAGCGCGGCGAAACTGTTGCCCACGTTGCCGCCCACCGCCACATCCAATCCGGCGCGTGAGAGGATGTGATGCGTGAGCAGCGTGGTGGTGGTCTTGCCGTTGCTGCCGGTGATGCCCACGATGGAGCCCTTGCAGTAGCGGTAAGCCAGTTCGATCTCGCTGATGACCGGGATGCCCTGCGCGCGCGCCGCCGCGATCATCGGTGCCTTGTCGGGCACACCGGGGCTCTTCACGATCTCGCCGGCCGACAGCACGCGTGCGGCGGTGTGTCCGCCCTCCTCGTAGGGTATGCCGTGCGCGTCCAGCACCTCGCGGTACCTCGGCTTGATGGCGCCCGCGTCGCTCACGAACACATCGAGTCCGCGCTGCGCGGCCAGCCGTGCGGCACCCACACCGCTCTCCTGCGCTCCTATGACCACCAGCGGCTTCATCGGAGCTTGAGCGTTACGATGGACAGCACCGCGAGCATGATGCCCACGATCCAGAAGCGCGACACGATCTTGCTCTCGTGGATCCCCAGCTTCTGGTAGTGGTGGTGGAGGGGCGACATGCGGAAGATCCTCCGCCCCTCGCCGTACTTGCGCCTGGTATACTTGAACCAGGACACCTGCATCACCACACTGAGGTTCTCCACGAGGAAGATCCCGCATAGCACGGGGATCAACAGTTCCTTGCGCACCAGGATCGCCAGCGTGGCGATGATGCCGCCAAGCGCCAGGCTGCCGGTATCGCCCATGAAGACCTGCGCGGGGTAGGCGTTGTACCACAGGAAGCCGATGCACGCGCCGAGCAGCGCGCCGACGAACACCGCCAACTCCCCGATGCCGGGGATGTACATGATGTCCAGATAGTCCGAGAAGATGATGTTGCCGCTGACGTAGGCGAGGACGCCCAGGGCGAGCACCATGATGGCCGAGGTGCCGGTGGCCAGGCCGTCCAGCCCATCGGTGATGTTGGCCCCGTTGCTGACGGCCGTGATGATGAAGATCACCACCAGGATGTAGATGATCCAGGTGTACTTGCGCGCCTCGTTGCCGAAGGGCTTCAGCAGGGAGGAATAGTTGAACTCGTTGTCCTTGACGAAGGGGATGGTGGTGTTGGGCGACTTGCGGTTGAGCATGTAGTGCGTGCGCCCGTTGTCGTCCACCAGGGTGTGCACCATGCCGGGGTCTAGCTGTGCCACCAGCACTTCGGGCACCTCCACGCGCGTGCGGATGTCCGGGTGGAAGTAGACCGTGGCGCCCACGATGATGCCCAGCCCCACCTGGCCCACCACCTTGAACTTGCCGGCCAGCCCACGCTTGTCCTTCTTGAAGACCTTGATGTAGTCGTCCAGGAATCCGATGAGGCCCAGCCACACGGTGGCCACCAGCAGCAGGACGATGTAGATGTTGTCCAGCCGTGCGAAGAGCAGCGTGGGAATGATGGTGGCCGCGATGATGATGAGACCGCCCATGGTGGGCGTGCCCTGCTTGCCCATCTGGCCTTCGAGGCCCAGGTCGCGCACCGTTTCGCCCACCTGCTTGCGGCGCAGCATGCCGATGATGGTGCGGCCGAAGAAGAGCGAGATCAGCAGCGACACCACCACGGCCGACGCCGCGCGGAAGGAGATGTAGCTGAACACCCCCGATCCGGGTACACCGTAGCCTATCGCTTCGAAGAGGTGGTACAGCATTACTTGTGCAGCAGTTCGAGGGTTTCCTTCAGCACGGCGGCATCATCGAAGGGGTGCTTCACGCCCTGGATCTCCTGATAGTTCTCGTGACCCTTGCCGGTGAGCAGCAGCACATGGCCGGGCTTGGCCATGCCCACGGCCTGGCGGATGGCCTCGCGGCGGTCGGTGTTCACCCAGGTGCGCTGCATGTCGCTCACGAGGAGTCCCGCACGCATCTCCTCGATGATCGTCATGGGGTCCTCGCTGCGCGGATTGTCGCTGGTGATGACCACATGACCGCTGAGTTCGGCGGCGATGCGCGCCATCAGCGGTCGCTTGGCGCGGTCCCTGTCGCCGCCGCAGCCCACCACGGTGATCACCAGTTCACGGCCACCGAGGATCTCGTTCAGTGTGCCGAGCACGTTCTTCAGCGCGTCGGGCGTATGGGCATAGTCCACCACACCGATCACACCGCCGCCTCCGCGCACGATCTGGAAGCGGCCGGGGGGCGGCTCCAGGTCGCTGAGCGCGGTGAGCACGTCCAACGGCGCCGAGCCCAGCAGCAGAGCCGTGGCGTACACGGCCAGCAGGTTGCTCGCGTTGAAGGCGCCGATCAGGCGCGCGTAGAGGTCGTGCCCGTCGATGCTCAGGTGCAGCCCGCTCAGCTGGTTCTCCACGATGCGCGCATGGTGGTCGGCCATGTTGCGCAGGGCGAAGGAGCGTTTGGTGGCGCGCGTGTTCTGCACCATCACCGCGCTGTTCGGGTCGTCGGCGTTCACCAGTGCGAAGGCCGCGGAGGGCAGTTCATCGAAGAAGCGCTTCTTCGCCTTGATGTACGCGTCGAAGGTGCCGTGGTAGTCGAGGTGGTCGTGCGTGATGTTGGTGAACACGCCACCGGCGAAGCGCAGCCCGGTGACCCGTTCCTGCGTGATGCTGTGCGAGCTCACCTCCATGAAGCAGTGCGTCACGCGGGCCTCCACCATCTCGGCGAGCAGTTCGTTGAGGCGCAGCGCGTCGGGCGTGGTGTGCGTGCTCTCCACCTTGCGCTGGCCGATCCGCGTCTCCACCGTGCCGATGAGGCCGCACTTGTGGCCCAATGCGCGATGCAGCCGATAGAGCATGGTGGCCACGCTGGTCTTCCCGTTGGTGCCGGTGATGCCCACCAGCTTCAGCTTGGCCGAGGGGTGGTCGTGGAAGTTGGCGGCGAGGATGGCGAGCGAGGCGGCCGCGTTCTCCACGCGCACATAGGTCACGCCGTCCTTGCGTGCGGCCGGCATGCGCTCGCATACCACGGCGCTCGCACCGGCGGCGATGGCCGCGTCGATGTGTTCGTGTCCATCGGTGCGTGTGCCGGGAATGGCCACGAAGACAGTGAAGGCGGTGACCTTCCGGCTGTCGAAGGCGATATGTTCGATGGCGGTGTTGGTGCTGCCCGCCACCTCCTCGATGCGCACCTTGTAGAGGATGTCCTTCAGCAGCTTCATGCGAGCTCGATGAGGATGGTGGCGCCGCGCATGGCGGGCGAGCCGGGTTGGATGGACTGCCGCTTCACCATGCCCGCGCCATGGAAGCGCACGCGCAGTCCGCGGTTCTCCAGGATGTAGAGCGCGTCCTTCAGGCCCATGCCCAGAACGCTGGGCACCAGCGAGGTGGCGTCGCCCGGCAGCTCGCGAGACAGGAGCGTCACCGCGCTGTCGCCGGCCTGCGTGGTCATCCACTCCCCTTCGCCCTGCACTTCGAAGGGCACACCCAGCGCGGCGAAGGCGGTGCGCAGGTCGGCGGCATGCCCACTGTGGCTCACCGGCATGCGCTGCATGGTGTTGTCGGCGAGGTGCTCCTCGCGCTGCAACTCCAGCCGGTTGCTGTGGATCTTGTCGGCGATCTCCTTGAAGATGGGCCCGGCCACCACGTTGCCGTAATAGCCGCTGGTGGTCGGGCCGTTCACCACCACGATGCAGCTGTACTTGGGCGCATCGGCCGGGAAGTAGCCCACGAAGGAGGCCTGGTAGCTGATGCCGTGCTGCTTGTAGCTGCCGTTGCGCGCGATCTGGGCGGTGCCCGTCTTGCCCGCGATGGCGAAGTGCGCGCCGCGCAGATTGGTGGCCGTGCCGCTCTCCACCACACCCTCCAAAAGGCCGCGCACCTGTTCCAGCGTGCGCTTGGAGCAGATTCGGTCCTCCAGCACCTGCGGCTTGAACTCGCGGAGCGTGCGCCCGTTGCGCGAAACGCGGTCCACGAACTGCGGGCGAAGCAGCCTGCCCTCGTTGGCCACGGCGTTGTAGAAGGCCAGCAGTTGCAGCGGCGTGAAGGCCGTTTCGTAGCCGATGCTCATCCAGGGGATGCTCACGCCACTCCATCCCTTGTCGCCGGGCTGCCGCAGCACGGGGATCACCTCGCCGGGGATGGACACGCCCAACGTTTCGTGCAGCCGCATGCGGCGCAGGGCGTCAACGAAGCGGCGTGGCTCCTTCTCGTAGGCACGGTTCACCGCCACGCTGATACCCGTGTTCGAAGACAATTCGAAGGCGCGGCGCACGGTGATGCGTCCGTAGCCGCCTTCATGCGAATCGCGCATGATCCGGTCCCTGAAGCGCACCGTGCCGCCCTTGGTGTCCACGGTGTCCTCCAGGCTGATGAGGCCGTCCTCCAAACCCGCCATCAAGGCCGCCAGCTTGAAGGTGGAGCCGGGCTCGGTGCGCTCCTCCACGGCGTAGTTGCGGTCCTCCACCCAGGTGCTGTCGTTGCGGCGGGTGAGGTTGCTGATGGCCTTCACATAGCCGGTGGCCACCTCCATCACCACCACGCAGCCGTACTGCGCGCCATGTTTGCGCAGCTGTGCCTCCAGCGCGGCGTCGGCCACGTCCTGCAGGTTCATGTCAATGGTGGTGTGGATGTCCGCGCCGGGCACCGGATCCACGCCGTTGTCATCCCCGATGGGCATCCAGATGCCGCCCGCGAGACGGCGTTCGAGCCGGCGGCCGGTGGTGCCGCGCAGCACCTCGTCGAATCCGCCTTCGAGCCCGAAGGCGGTGCTGTCAAGCAGCATCTTGCCCACGGTGCGTTCGGCCAAACGACCGAAGGGCCGCACACGCACGGTGCGCTTCTCGGTGATGAGCCCGCTCCTGTAGCGGCCCAGTCGGTAGATGGGGAAGCCGCGCAAGCGCTGCACTTGCGCGTGGTCCACCCGGCGTTTGACGAGGTGGTAGCGTTCGCGGCGCGATCGCGCATCGGTGAGATCGCGCTTGTACTCCGCCGCGCTGCGATCGCCGAAGAGATCGGACAGGCACCAGGCCAGCGAGTCGATGCCCGCGCGGAAGACCTCGTCGCTGAGGCCCTGCGGCACCATGTCCATGCGCACCTCGTACTCGGGCACACTGGTGGCGAGGAGCCTGCCATCGGCGCTGTGGATGTGGCCGCGGTCGGGCTGTACGGTGCGCCAGGCGGTGGCCACGGTGGTCGCCTTGGCCAGCCACTTCTCGCCTTCCACCATTTGTATGGTGAAAAGCTTCACGGCGATCGCCAGAGCGAAGAGCGTCACCAGCAGGTAGACCACGTTGGCCCGGGCGCGCAGCTGCCTGTTGTCGTTCATGGCCTGTGGGCGATGGGGCGTTGCTTGTCCGTCACCGGGATCTTCACCGGCGGCACCCGGCTTTCCTTCAGCCCAAGGGCGCTGATGCGCGATGCCACCTGGCTCTGCTGTTCCAGCTTCTCCAGCCGCGCGCGCTCGGTGATGTACTCGCTGCGGAGTTCCTTCAACTCGGCGTCGGTGCTGTGCAGCCCGCGCACGATGCGCTCGGTGCCATGGCCATAGGCGATGTAGAGCACCATGAGGCCCGCGCACCATACGATGAAGGGCATGTTGCGCAGAACGTTCTCGCGGGCCAGGAACGAGCCGTTGAGCAGGGCGATGAAGGCGCGTGGCAGCCGAGCGGCGCTTTCCTTGCGCGGCGCCTGCTTCGGCTTCTCCTCCTGAACGTGTCGCAGCTTGTTCATGTCCTTGTCGCTATCCTCAAGCGGGCACTGCGTGCCCTGGGGTTCCTTTCGATCTCCTCTTCCGTGGGGCGTATCGCCCTTGCATGCGTTGGATCGAAGGGTCTTTGTCGGTTGCCGCGCAGGTCCTTGTGCTCCACGCCATCCAGATCGCCGGTGCGCATCCAGCGCTTCACCAGCCGGTCCTCCAGGCTGTGGTAGGCGATCACCACCAGTCTGCCGCCCGGCGCGATCACTTCGGCGCTCTGCCGCAGCAACTCCTCCAGGCTGCCCAGCTCGTCGTTCACCGCGATGCGCAGCGCTTGGAACACCTGGGCCAGAAAGCCCGCCCCATCGCGCTTGGGCGTGATCGGTTCCAGCGCTTCCACCAGGTCCTGCGTGGTGTGGATCGCCTTGGTCCGGCGCTCACGCACCAGTTGGCGGGCCACACGGTGGGCGTTGGTCACTTCGCCGTAGCGGGACAGGAGCCTGGCCAGATCACCTTCCTCGATCGCCGCCAGCAGCTTGGCCGCGGTGCGTTCGGCCCGGCGGTCCATGCGCATGTCCAGCGGCCCCTCGAAGCGGAAGCTGAATCCACGTGCGGCACTGTCGAACTGGTGGCTGCTTACACCCAGGTCCGCCAGGAGGCCGTTGATCGGCAAGGCGTACAGGTAGCCGAGGTAGTTGCGCAGCCAGCGGTAGTCGGCCGGCACCAGCGTGAAGCGCTCGTCATCGGGCGCGTTGGCCCGGGCATCGGCGTCGCGGTCGAAGGCGATCAATCGCCCACGCGCACCGAGCCGCTCGAGGATGGCGCGGCTGTGGCCTCCACCGCCGAAGGTGACGTCCACGTAGACGCCATCGGGGCGGAGATCCAACCCTTCGATACAATCATGTAAAAGAACGGGGTCGTGGTAGTCATGCGGCATGGTCATTAGGCTTTCCAGCCATCACCTTGGCCGCGAGTGACTTGAAGTCCACTTGCCCCGCGAGCGCCTGCTTGTATTCCTGCTCGGCCCATACCTCGATCCGGTCGCCCAGGCCCGTGAACACGATGTCCTTGCCCATGCGGGCATGGTCCAACAGGTTCTTGGGGATGAGCAACCGCCCGCTGGCGTCGAGTTCCACCGGCGTGGCCCCATTGAGGAAGCGCCGGATGAACTCCACGTTGTCGGGGTCGAAGTGATTCAGCCTGCGCACGGCGGCGCTGGTGCGGCTCCACTCCTCCATCGGGTACAGTACCAGGCATGGGCTGAACACGGCCCTGTTCACCACGAATCCGTCCGCCACCGCCTTGCCGAGCTGCTTCTTCAGCGCGGCAGGGAGCAGGGCCCGGCTCTTGGCGTCCAGGGTGCTTGGGTATTCCCCCAACAGGTTCAGCATCGCACATGCACGTGGGACCGGAGGCGAAAGTAGACGGGTTCACCCACTTTCAGCTACAGATCCCCACTTTTTTGGTCCAATGTTGATAAATGTTGAACGACGAGTGTATCACGAAGTTGTCAAAGGCCTGAAAAACCTTGACAAGATAGGGAGAATCGGTGGTGGGGAATTGTGGGACCTGTTGAAAGATCCTCGACCGGAGCGCGGAATGGTCCCGGGTAGTTGTCCGATACCGGTCACAAGGTGGCCGGCGCCACTGCCGACCGCGCCAGCCGCAGGGTGCGGAACATCCACAGGGCGATGTTCACAGGGGTGGAGGGGAGTCTGGGGCGCGTATCGGCCGCCGCCTACCTTTGGACGGATGCCACCAGCCGCCTCCATGCGGCCCATGGGGTGGAACGCGAACGATGGAGCGGAAGCTGAAAGAGGAAGGGGAGTTCCACTACCTGGAAGCTGGCGAAGGGCCGGTGTTGCTGCTGCTGCATGGGCTGTTCGGCGCCCTCAGCAACTTCCAGTATCTCTTCGACCACTTCACCCCACGTTACCGGGTGGTGGTGCCAATACTGCCTTTGTACACATTGCCCATGCTCAGCACCAACGTGGACAACCTGGCCAGGTTCCTTTCCCGCTTCATCGAACACAAGGGCTTCACTGGTCTGAACCTCATCGGCAACTCGCTCGGGGGGCATGTGGCACTGGTGTATTGCAGCCGCCACCCTGGCCGTGTACGCACCCTGACGCTCACCGGCAGCAGTGGCCTGTATGAGAACGCTTTCGGCGGAGGGTTCCCGCGGCGGGAGGACAAGGAGTTCATCCGCAAGAAGGTGGCGGTGACCTTTTTCGATCCGAAGCACGCCACGGACGAGCTGGTGGACGAGTGTTTCGAGACGGTGAACGACAAGGCCAAGCTCATCCGGATCCTGTCGCTGGCCAAGAGCGCCATCCGCCACAACATGGCCAAGGAGCTGCCCAAACTCAACATGCCCACCCTGCTGATCTGGGGGCGGCAGGACACCATCACACCGCCGCATGTGGCCGAGGAGTTCCACAGCCTGCTGCCCAACAGCGAGCTGCACTGGATAGACCAATGCGGCCATGCCGCCATGATGGAACACCCCGCCGAGTTCAACGCGATCCTGGAACGGTGGCTGGAAAAGGTCCTGGCGTGATCCGGAAGACCGGTGTGGCAACGACCTGGATGAAGTCCCTGCGCGCGGAACACCTCGGCAGCGGCCGTGAGCCGAAGCATTGGCCCGCGCCCACCCTGCCGGAATACGCCTTCATCGGGCGCAGCAACGTGGGCAAGAGCTCCCTGATCAACATGCTGTGCAACATCAACAAGCTGGCGCGTGTGAGCAACACGCCCGGCCGCACACGCAATGTGGAGCACTTCCGCGTGGAGGACGCCACCGGCGGGCGTCCCTGGCTGCTGGCCGATCTGCCGGGCTATGGTTTCGCCAAGGTGGGCAAGGCCGAACGCGCGGCCTGGGAGAAGATGATCCGCGGCTACCTGTCCAAGCGCGAGAACCTGCAATGCGTTTTCCTGCTGGTGGACGCACGCCTGGAGCCTCAGCGCAACGATCTGGACATGATCCAATGGCTCGGCGATCAAGGCATCCCCTTCGTGATCGTCCATACCAAGGCGGACAAGCTCACACGGCCCAAGGTGGAAGCGAACGTGGCACAGCTCAAGCGCAAGCTGAAGGAGACCTGGGACAACCTGCCCACCATGGTCCTTTCCTCCTCAGAGACCGGCCTGGGGCGGGATGAATTGCTGGCCTTTGTGGAGGAGGTGAATCGGGGTTGGGGAAGCTGAGGGGTCGGAGGTTGCACGCCACCCGGACTGCGACATCCAACCTCCAATCACTTCTTCAATTCCAACATATGCTCGGCGAAATAGGCGCCGAAGTCGCGCATCTGGGCCGCCATCTTCCCTTCGCCGGTGGCGCGCTCGAAGGTGTCTGCCAGGGTGAGGATGTTCTGGTGGAAGAAGGCCTTCATCTCTTCCACGGTCATCTCCTTGGTCCATAGATCGATGCGCAGGGTGTTCTGTTCCTTCTCGTCCCAAAGGCTCAACAGCACCGCTTTGCCGGAGCTTTTCATGGCGCCATCCTCGGCCTCCCAGTCGATGCGCTCGGGCACGCGGTTGTCGTCGAGTTGTACGCTTAATCGGATCTCCGAGGTGGTCATGGGCGGTAGGGGTCGGTAGCGGTTGGCGAGAAGCGGTGCCGCGGTCAGCGGGGCTTGTAGTGCTTGAGGATGGCGCGCGGTTCGTCCAGCGCGAAGAGGCGCGCGAGATCCATGCGTGGTTCGGCCTTCAGGTAGGCCTTCACCATGCGGTGGCCGATCCATTCGCCGATGTGGCCCGGGCTTTCGCGCGGCAGGCCATTGGTGAAGGGACCGTCGTTCATCCACCGGCCAATGTCGGCCGGTTTGCGGCTGAAGAGCATGTCCTTGCCCACCAACTCCTGCCAGATGGCCAGTTCGTTCGCTTCGCACCAGGCGAGTTGCGCTGGCGTGAAGGCGTATTTGAGATGTGGATCCACATCGGGCAGCATCGCATCGAGCAGCGCCATCACCTTGCCGGTCTCCACCAGATGGGTGAGCAGGTCGTCGCCGCGTGTGTCACGCGCGTAATGCACCAGGAGCCAACCCTTCACCGCGCCGGGCACGAGCATCTCGGGCACCATGCGGTCCTTCACATACCGCGGAAAGATCTCGGGGGACAGATAGCCGATCACCGGATGCTCCTGGCCGATGAACCATTCCACGCCGATGCCCAGCACACTGTCGGTGGGGAAGATGCCATAGTTGAAGCCCGAGTTGAAGGCGACGACCCTGGGGATGACACTGTCCGGAAAGAGCACCGCCAAGCACTTGAAGGCCGCCTCGAACGCACGGCGTTGCGGTTCCATGTCGCCCAGCACGCGCTCCACCTCTTCCTGCACGCTGCGCATGTCGGGGTCGTTGACGAAATGGTTGAGCGCCACGGGGAGCATGGTATCACCCATGGCGGCCCCTTGGAGGATCTCCTCCACGTACAGTTGATAGAAATCCCCGTATTCCGCATGCGCCTTCAGGCTTGCGGCGGGCATTTCCTGGGGTGCCGCCAGGAAGAGCTGGCGGTCCAAACGGCCGATCCGCAGATCGAGCTGGACGGAGGTGGTATCGATCGTTCCACCCTTGTCTTCACGACAACCGGACACGAGGACCGGGACCACGATCAGCACGGCCTTTGTCAGGCGCATCGGCGACGCATACTTTTGATCCACCCAAAAAAGCGCCCAAAACTATGAAGAAGGCCCTCGCCACCCTGGCCGCCGCCATGATCGGCAGCCTCGCCCTCCACGCCCAGGACGATGCTGGCGTACGATTCGGTTTGAAGCTGAGTCCGAACAGCGGATGGATACGCCCGGACACCCGCGGACTGAAGAGCGAGGGCAACAACCTGGGCTACACCTTCGGCCTGATCTCTGAATTCCCCATCGGCACCAGCGGCAACTACCGTTTCGCCACGGGCCTGAACCTGAACTACATCGGCGGCAAGTGGTCGCAGGAGTACAGCTACCAGGAGGCCCCCGCCGATCCGCCCAACATCCTGGTGCGCCAACTGGAGACCTCCGCCCGGCTGGGCTACATCGAGTTGCCGCTCACCATCAAGATGATGACCAATGAGATCGGCTACATGCGCTACTTCGGACAGGTGGGCATCGGCACGGCCTTCAACATCCGCGCGAAGGCCGACATCGAAGTGCCCGTGTTCTACGCGCCTCCCGGGCAGGCCTATGTGCAGCGCTTCGACAAGTTGGAGGGCGAGGACATCCAGGACCAGATCAACCTGTTCAAGGCATCGTTGATCGTGGGCGCCGGCATGGAATACAATTTCTCCGGCAACACCAGCCTGCTGGTGGGCATCACCTACAACAACGGCTTCGTGAACGTATTGAAGGACGTGGAACTGGCCGAGGGCAAGAAGGCCAAGGCCTTCGCCAACTACATCGAACTCACGGCCGGCGTGTTCTTCTGACAAGGTCACACCACGGCAGCGTCATCGATCCGAAGGACGCACCTCATCATTCGCACGGATGGACGTCCCCCGCGTGATCGACCACATCAGCGGTTGGCTGCGCGACTATTGCGAGCGGGCCGGACAGGAAGGCTTCGTCATCGGCATCAGCGGCGGAGTGGACAGCGCGGTGACCAGCGCGCTGTGCGCGCGCACCGGCCTGCCCACCCTGTGCGTGGAGATGCCCATCCACCAATCGCCCGACCAGGTGAAGCGCGCGCAGGACCATATCGCCTGGTTGCGGGCGCGCCATCCGAACGTGCGCGAGGAGGTGGTCCAACTGACGCCCGTATTCGAACAACTGGTGGCGGCCCTGCCGAAACCCGAAGGCGGGCTGCCCGATCTTTCACTGGCCAATACGCGCGCCCGGTTGCGCATGACCACGCTCTACTACTTCGCCGGCCTGCTGCGCTTCCTGGTGGCGGGCACGGGCAACAAGGTGGAGGACTTCGGTGTGGGCTTCTTCACCAAGTATGGTGACGGCGGCGTGGACCTCTCCCCCATCGCCGACCTGACGAAGACCGAGGTTTATGCCCTGGGCCGCGAACTGGGCATCATCGAAAGCATCATGCGGGCGAAACCCACCGACGGTCTGTGGGGCGATGACCGCAGCGACGAGGACCAGATCGGAGCGAGTTACCCGGAACTGGAGTGGGCCATGGACCTGCGCGAACGCGGCGTCGATCCGACCACATCCGCATTGGACGATCGTCAGCGCGAGGTGCTGTCGATCTTCGACCGCCTGCATGCGGCCAATCGCCACAAGATGGCGCCCATTCCGGTGTGCCTGATACCGGCCGCCTTGCGCTGAGCGCCGCGGTCAGTGGTCGTAGGTCTCGCCACGCCACCAGATGCGGGCGGTGTTCACGTTCAGCCGCGCGATAACCAGCCCGCGGTCCACCCGGAAGTCCTGCACGGGTTGCCCGCGCACCACCACGTCGGTGATCCCCTTGCGCCACACCTTCAGTGTGCGGTCCACATCCACATAGGCCATGGTGCCCCAGGAGGCCTTCCACTTCAAGGGCACGGCACGCTCCAATTCGTGGAAGCGACCCCGGTTGAACACGTTGAAGAAACCACGGTCCTGCACCACCACCAGGCTGTCCACCACCTCCCAGTGCTGCGGCTCGAAATCCATGGCCTTGAACACCTGGCCGCCTTCGAAGATCTTCAGTGACCCGGTGAGGTCCAACCACGCGAGTATGCCCTTGCCCACCTCGAAACGTTGTGGCATCTGTTCCTCCAGATCGTAGATGGTGCCTTGGTGGAAGGCTTTGAAGGTGTGGTCGTACGCATCGCGGTAGGCCACCAGGTCCAGCCCGCACTTGAAGTCCATGCCGGTGACCAGGTCGCTCAGCTCGTAGATCTCGCCGTGGTAGAACACCTTGAACAGGCGATCGAAGGAGGAGACCCACGCGAAGACGTTGTCACCGGACCCGAAGTCCACCACGGCGTTGCCCGCGAGCTGGTCCTCCAGCTTGACCTTCTCTTCCTTGTAGTAGACCATGATCTTGCCCTGCACCTCGTCCTTGAAGACCGCCAGACTGTCCTCCACCACGTACATGCCCAGGTTGGGCGTCATCACACGCGTCTTGCCATCGAAGACCTTCAGGATGCCGGCCACCGTGAAACCCATGTAGTGGTCGGTGACGATGGGTTCCAGGTCCATGGCGCGGTCGATCACCTGCGTGCGGCCGTTCCAATAGACCTTCAGGTCATCGCGGTTGTCGGTATAGGCCAGGTAGTTGCCCCCTACGTGCAGGGCAATGGGCTTGCGCGGCTCGATCTGGCGGATGGTGCCGCGATCGAACACATAGAGCCGGTCCATATAGTCGATGAAGGCGGTGACGTCCTGGGCAGCGCCAGCCAACGCGGACAATGCCATGGCCGCTGAGATGGTCCAATGTTTCATACCGCCACAAGTTAGCCATCGGGCAACGGGAACATCGTGCCGGAACATGACCCATCGCGCCCCCACGGGCTTGCTTATCCGCCCCATCATGTTAGCTTCACATGACCTATCGCGATCCTTCATGTGGATCCATCCGCGACACGAACTGATGTCGATCTGCATGATGTTGCTCTGCGTGGGCACAGCCCTCCATGCACAGGATCGGACGGAAGCGAGGCCCCGCTATGATATCTGGATCAACGGCACCGGATTCGGCAAGTTGACGCCGGTGAGGCTGCTGGATGTGCGCGCGGAAGGCTTGCTGGTGGCACCGGCCAATAGGAACAGTGCCGTGCGCATGCCGGACCTGTTGGTCCCGCCCGATGAGCTGGGGTCTGTGATGGCCAGGCGCCGCAACGCCAAGCTCACCGGAGCGGCTGTGGGCGGCGCTTCCGGGCTGCTGTTGGGGATGGGTGTGGGCTATCTCACCGGTCGCGACCGGACACATGACCTCGGCTTTTTCAGGGTCACCTACAAGGACCAGAACACCTTGCTCTTCGCCCTGATCGGCACCTGCGTCGGCTTCTCCATAGGATTGGGCGCCGGATCGCAGCGCCATGCCCATTACGTGAATGGGAATGCGACCATCTACGAAGGGTTGCGCCCAAAATTGAGGGAGTACCTGCCCCGACGATCGACCGGACCATAAACCTTCCCACACATGGACCTGCACCTGCATCAACGGCGGATGGCCGTCTTCCTGCTCATCGTTTTCCTGTTCGGGCAGTGGAGTTGCACCCGGTGGCAGCGGCGCCTGCTCGATGAGCGGTCCCTGCCGAAGCTCGTCGCCAAACCCAGGGCCGTTTTCCTGGTCACCGATGGTACCAGGAGCGCCGAGGTATGGCGCATCCGCAAGCCCGTGCTGACACAGGACACGCTGTCGGGCACGTTCGAGCGATTGTCCGACCTGGATGCCATGGACCTGCTCAATGCCGACCGGCACCGGGACCTGAAGTCGCATGCGCGCCGGGTGATCCTCTATGCGAACAGCGAATATCGCCGTGATACCAGCGGCGGCCTGGCCGGCTCGGTCCCCCTGTCGCAGATCGTCCGCATGGAATACATCGATGTGGACGCGGGCGCCACGATCGTGCTCAGTCTTTTGGGGCTGGTCGGCATCGCGGCACTTCTGCTACTGATCATCATCGCCACCAAGAGTTCGTGCCCATTCGTCTTTTCACAGGACGCCAATGGCGCCTTCCACCTGGAAGGCGAGGTCTTTTCCGGCGCGATCTACCCCCAACTCCAACGGCATGATCGCCTTCCCTTACGGCACCTGCGGCCGGTGGATGACCACTACCGGGTGCGTCTGAGCAACATGGCCCGCGAGATCCAGCATACCGACCTGGTCCGTCTCATCGCCGTGGACCACACCCCCGGCGTCCAGGTCCTTTTCGATCGCCATGGCAGCCCTCACGCCCTCGCCGCCCCGGCTGCGCCCATGATGGCCCGCGCCCACAACGGCGTGGACCTGACCGGAACGCTTGCCACCATGGATGGGATCGCATGGCATGGCGACCCGGACAATGCCACACAGGATGCCCGTGAGACCATCGAGCTGCGTTTCGACAGACCAACGGATGCACCGATGGCCCGTCTCATGGTCACCGCCAAGAACACCTTCTGGCTGGACCATCTCTTCGGACTCTTCCTGGATGAACTGGGCACGTACGCGGACCGCGTAAGACAGCGCGACCTGGGCCGCAGTGCCGAGGAATTGCACGCCTGGGCCAAGGCGCAGCGGATGCCCTTGTCCGTGCATGTTCTCCAGCGGTCGGGCGAATGGAAGGAGGCCGGCCAGTTCGAACTCATGGGTCCGATCGCATGGCGGGATGATGTGCTCGAGATCGATCTGGGCGATGCATCGGCCGACGAAGTGGTCATCCGGCTGTCCACCGGATATCTCTTCTGGGAGATCGACCGCGTGGCACTGGACATGGGCACGACGCAAGCTTTGAATTGCTCGTCCTTGGTTCCTGTCAAAGCCACCGATCAGGATGGGCGCGACATGCTATCGGTCCTGATGGAGGAGGATGGCATCCACCTGATCCAACCGGAACTCGACGACATGACCGAGATCGTGTTCCAAGCCACCCCGGCACCCGAAGGCGCCCAGCGCAGCTTGTTCCTGCATGCCGCCGGGCATTACGAGATCCTCCGCGATCCGCTTCCCCATCGGCCGAGTCTGCTGTACCTGCGCACATTCGAGGATGCTGATGCCCTCCCGCGCTACTCCCGGGAACGGTACGAGGATTCGCGGGCCTATCCCTTGAAGGTGGCATTGTGACATGGGGTCTTCCATGATCAACGGCTGGGGGTTGAAGGTGGCGCGCTGGCGTGCCATGGCCGATGCGTTCCGGCTTGCCCGTGCCCACTATCCCAGTGGATCGGATGTCCGCATGGCGCTGCGGAAGCTCCGCATCACGGTGATGGAGAATCGCGCCGTGCGTCACATGGGCCGCTGTGTGGAAGTGGGCGGTCGCGTGTTCCACATGCTCACATACCCCGGCCGCCCATCCAAAGCGTGGGACACCTTCCTGACCAATGAGCTCCATCGCGTACATCCGATACCCGGCCACCTGCCCGGACTCACCCTGGCCATCATCGCCTTCACCCGGCAATGCCCGCTGCGCTGCGCGCATTGTTCCGAGGGCGCCGTGCTGAACGAGCCTGACGCGATCACGGCCGCAGAGGTCGTCCGCATCGTCCGGTCGCTCCAGTCGACCGGCGTCGCGCAGATCGAATTCAGCGGAGGCGAACCCATGAGCCGCTTCGATGACCTGCTGTTCATCCTGCGCAACTGCGACACATCGCTCACCGACTTCTGGGTGCTCAGTTCCGGTCATGGTCTATCGGCCGAACGCGCCCAAGCCCTGCGCAACGCCGGCGCGACCGGTGTGGCCATCAGCCTGGACCACTGGGACGCCAGGGAACACGACCGTTTCAGGGGACTCGCAGGCAGCTTCGAGCGGGCCCGCCGTGCCGTGGTGAACGCCCGCGAGGCCGGACTGGTGGTGGCCATGTCATTGGTGCCGGTCCGTAGCTTCTGCAACATGGAGGACCTGATGGCCTATGCCCGGCTCGCCGGTGAGTTGAAGGTCCATTTCATACGACTGGTGGAACCGCGCGCAGCAGGCAACTTCCATGGCCAGGATGTGGAGCTGGGGCCGGTGCAGCACGCCGTGCTCGACCAATTCGTTCGCGACCTCCACCACGATACCTCCTACCGGCAGTATCCCATCGTCGATCACTATGGCGCTTATCAGCGCGCCGTGGGCTGCTCAGGTGCGGGTTCGCGGTTCCTCTACATCGACACGGCCGGGGAAGCCCACGCCTGCCCGTTCTGCCAAAACGCATGCGGCAGCGCGTTGCAGCACGACTTGGGTGAGCTTCGGCTCAGCATGGCCGAACAGGGTGGCTGCCATGCGCACCCGACCGTGTGACCATGCGCTTCACCCGATCGTCCACGTCCTTTCCCCTCTGAGCAACGCGTCCAGGTCGCCGGAGCCTTTCTTCTCCTTGGCCAGCGCCACCTGTGCGTTCAACTTCGTTTCCAATGTGGCACGCGAGGCCATGTAGAACACGCCGAATGGTCGAGGCATGGCACTTGTCTGTCCGGCAGGCAGGCCACCCTGCGCATGGTCATCGAAGAGGCGCACGAGGATCGAAGCCTTGAAGCTGTCGTGCTGATCGTGGGTCCAGAGGTCATCCGGCAAGGCTGCACCGGGTGTGAGGTCCACGATGACGGGTGTCATGCCATCGAGCCTGATGCCCTTGGTGCCGTTGGCGTACACCAGTGGCTTGCCGTGCTCCACGAAGAGCGTGTGGAAGGGCTTGCTGGCCTTCTCGGTGAAGACTTCGAAAGCGCCATCGTTGAACACATTGCAGTTCTGGTAGATCTCCACGAGGCTGGTGCCGCGGTGGGCATCGGCGGCCAGCAGCACATCGCGCAGGTGCTTGGGATCGCGGTCCATGGCACGTGCGATGAAGGTGGCATCGGCGCCTTTGCAAAGGGCGAGCGGATTGAACGGATGGTCCACGCTGCCCATGGGCGTACTGCGGGTGATGGCCCCTTCCGGCGAGGTGGGCGAGTACTGCCCCTTGGTGAGGCCGTAGATCTCGTTGTTGAAGAGCAGTACGTTCACATCCACGTTGCGGCGCAAGAGGTGGATCAAGTGGTTCCCGCCGATGCTGAGCGCGTCGCCATCCCCGGTGATCATCCACACGCTCAACTCGGGCCGCACGGCGCGCAGGCCACTGACGATGGCGGGGGCCCGTCCGTGGATGCTGTGCATGCCGTACGTGTCGAGGTAGTACGGGAAGCGTGAGCTGCACCCGATGCCGCTGATGAAGACGATCTCCTCCTTCGGCCTGCCCTGTTCCTTGAGGATGGTCTCCACCTGTTTCAGGATGGAGTAGTCGCCACAACCGGGGCACCATCGCACCTCCTGGTCTGAGGCGTAGTTGAGCTTCGCCGGGGCGCCGCTGCCGTTCACGACTTCGTTCGCGGTGGTCATCGCTTCAGGTATTCGATGGCGGCGGCCTTGATCTCCGCGGAGGTGAAGGGCATGCCCTGGATCTTGTTCAGCCCCTGCGCGTCCACGAGGAACTCGGCGCGGACCAGCTGGCGCAGCTGGCCGCTGTTCATCTCGGGGATGAGCACGCGCTTGAAGCGCGAGATCAACTCTCCCAGTTCCTTGCGGAAGGGGTACAGGTAGCGTACATGCACATGGCCCACGCACTTGTCCTCGGCGCATAGCTCGTTCACGGCGGTCTTTATCGCGCCGTAGGTGCTGCCCCAGCCCAGGATCAGCAGGTCGCCGCTGTCCACGCCGTTGCTCAGGTCCAGCGGGGGAACGCCCTCCACCACCTTGCGCACTTTCTCCGCGCGCAGCCGCACCATCTTCTCGTGGTTCAGCGGGTCGTAGCTGATGTTGCCCGTGCCGTCCTCCTTCTCGATGCCGCCGATGCGGTGCTGCAGGCCCTTCATGCCGGGCACGGCCCAGGGGCGCACGCCTCTCTCATCGCGCAGATAGGGCAGGAACTTCTCCATATCGCCCTCCACTTTGGGCTTTGCGAAAGGTGCGTTGATCGCCTGCAGGTCAGCGGCCTCGGGGAAGCGCCATGGCTCGGCCCCGTTGGCGATGTAGCCGTCGCTGAGCAGGATCACCGGCGTCATGTGCTCGATGGCGATGCGCACGGCCTCGTAGGCCATCTCGAAGCAATCGGTGGGGCTGCTGGCGGCGAGCACGGGGATGGGCGCTTCGCCGTTGCGTCCATGGACGGCCTGCCACAGATCGGCCTGTTCGGTCTTGGTGGGCAGGCCCGTGCTGGGCCCTCCGCGCTGCACGTTGACGATCACCAAAGGGATCTCCAGCATGAAGGCCAGACCCATGGCCTCGCCTTTCAGGGCGATACCCGGGCCACTGCTCGCCGTAACGCCGAGCGCACCGCCGTAGCTGGCACCGATGGCCGAACAGATGGCGGCGATCTCGTCCTCCGCCTGGAAGGTCTTCACGCCGAAATTCTTGTGGCGCGCCAGTTCGTGCAGGATGTCGCTGGCGGGCGTGATGGGGTAGCTGCCGTAGAACAGGTCCAGCCCGGCCTTCTGCGCGGCGGCGATGAGGCCGAGGGCGATGCCCTGGTTGCCGGTGATGCTGCGGTAGGTGCCCTTGGGCAGCGGCGCGGGCTTCACCTCGAAGCGCGTGGTGAAGGTCTCGCTGGTGTCCCCGTAGTTATAGCCGGCCAGCAGCGCCTTCTTGTTGGCATCGAGCAGCTCGGGTTTCCTGCCGAACTTCTGCTCGAGGAACCGCTCGCTGTTCTCCAGGCTGCGGCTGTACATCCAGTTGATGAAGCCCAGCACGAACATGTTCTTGCAGCGGTCCTTCTCCTTCATGCCCAGCGTGGTGTCCGCCAGGGCGTTGCGGGTCATCTTCGTCACATCGATGGCATGCACGGTGTAGTTGGCCAGCGTGCCGTCGGTGAGCGGGTCCTGCTTGTCGATGTACCCCGCCAGCCGCAGGTTCTTCGCATCGAAGCCGTCGCTGTTGGCGATGATGGTGCCACCGGGTTTCAGCGTGGCCAGGTTGCTGCGCAGCGCTGCGGCGTTCATCACCACCAGTACATCGCACTGGTCGCCGGGGGTGAAGATCTCCACGCTGCCGAAGTGGAGCTGGTAGCCGCTTACGCCGGCCAGGGTGCCCTGGGGGGCGCGGATCTCCGCAGGGAAATTGGGGAAGGTGCTGACGTCGTTGCCGAAGAGCGCGCTGGTATCGGTGAACTGGCTCCCGGTGAGCTGGATGCCGTCGCCGCTGTCACCGGCGAAGAGGATCACCACGTTGCGCCGCTCTTGGACGGGCTTGATCCGAGGACTTTCGGGCCGGACAGGGGTTTCCATGAAAGTGATGCGCCGCAAAGGTACGGGGGCGGCATGGCGCGCCGGGCGGCAAGGGAACATCTCCAGGCCTCCGGTGTTCGCCCATGGGTGTCCGTTCCTGCCCCTCTACCTTCGCCGGCCATGGTCCCACCGGGCAACAAGCATCTCATCGACCTTCGCTTCCTGGCGGGTCCGCGTTCGCGCTGGCGCGAGTTCCTCAGCGTGCTGAAGATCGCGCGCGAGTTCATCCGGGGCTTCCGCCACCTGCACTTCGTGGGGCCCTGCGTGACTTTTTTCGGCAGCGCCCGCTTCCGGGAGGACCATCCCTACTATGAAGCGGCCCGCGAGCTGGCCCGGCGCGTGGGCCGGGTGGGCTTCACCATCATGACCGGCGGTGGGCCCGGCATCATGGAGGCCGCCAACCGGGGCGCGCGTGATGTGGGCGCCCGCAGCGTGGGTTGCAACATCGTGCTGCCCATGGAACAGGAGGCCAACCCTTACCTGGATGTGAGCCTCACCTTCGAACGCTTCTTCGTGCGCAAAGTGCTGCTGCTGAAATACAGCGCCGCCTTTGTGGTGATGCCCGGCGGGGCCGGTACGGTCGATGAACTCTTCGAGACCATCACCCTGATCCAGACCGGCAAGGTGAAGAACTTCCCGATCCTGCTCTATGGCAAGGACTATTGGGGGCCGATGCTCCAGCAGATCGACCGCATGATCGGGGAAGGCACTATCGGGCGCGAGGAATTGCGCTTCGTCTTCGTGGCCGACGATGTGGAGGAAGCCACCACGCTGCTCCAGGATCGCCTGGTGGCCATGTGGCAGGAGGCCCAAGGCCGGAAGGACCATCCGAAATGGTGGTTCCTGGAGGAGCGGGCTTAACAGAAGGATAAGATCCCCTTAAGACCGGTAACCGACCGTTAACATGGCGGGAATGACCTCGTAACGGGCGCGGAGGACTTTTGCGGCGCGGAAAGCCCCTTCGCCATCCGCCACCCACATGTACCGATCATTCGGTCTCTCCCTCGCGCTTCTTCTGGTCCTTCAAACCGCCGCCCAGAAAGGCACCGTCAGCGGCACCATCACCGCCCCCGAGGCCGGCAAGGTGCAGCCCATGCCCTTCGTGAACGTGGCGATCAAGGGCACCACCACCGGCGCCACCACGGACCTGGACGGCAAGTACAGTTTCCAAGCCGACCCAGGGGACCACATCCTGCTGGTGAGCTTCGTGGGTTACGAGCCTGTTGAGCGCAACATCAAGGTCGTGGCCGGACAGACCGTGACGGCCAACATCGAACTGAAGACGCAGGCCATCGAGATCAAGACGGTGGACGTGGTGGCCACACGCCGCACCGACACGGAGAGCGCCGTGATCATGGAAACGCGCCAGAGCATGCAGGTGGTGAACGCGGTGAGCAGCGAGACCATCAGCAAGAGCCAGGACAGTGATGCCAGTGAGGTGATGAAGCGGATCCCCGGGGTGACCGTGATCGGCAACAACTACATCATGATCCGCGGCCTGAACGAGCGCTACAGCAATGTGCAACTGCACGACGTGTCGGCCCCGAGCATGGAACCCGACGTGCGCTCCTTCGCCTTCGACATCATTCCCGCTGGCCTGATCGACCGCATGTTGATCTACAAGAGCCCCGCAGCGGAACTGCCGGGTGAGTTCAGCGGCGGCGTGGTGAAGGTCTACACCAAGAGCATCCCCAACCAGAGCTTCTTCAGCGCCAATGTGAGCACCACCTTCCGCGAGGGCTCGTCCATGCGCGACTTCGAACAGACCCCGCGCACCTTCCTGCACAGCCTGGGCCTGAACGACGGATACAACGACCTGCCCGCCGGATTCCCACGTGACATCCGCAACGTGGACCAATCCTCGGACAACGGCCGCATCAATGAGGTGGGCCGCTCGCTGAGAAACAACTGGCTGCCGGAGACGGTGAACTCCATGGTGGACCGCAACATCTCCATCACCAACGCCTCGAAGTTCACCCTATTCGGCAAGGAGGCCGGCAACATCACCGCGGTGAACTACAGCAACTCCAGGGAGATCTTCGAGGTGCAGCGCGCCGATTACAACGCCTACGACTTCATCAACAACAGGAGCTTCCCGATCTACGAGTTCAACGACCAGCAGTTCAACCACCGTGTGCGCACGGGCATCCTCAGCAACTTCGCCGTGCGCACCAGCCCGAACAGCACCCTGGAGTTCAAGAACCTGCTCACGGTGTTCAACATGACGCAGTACGTGCACCGCACGGGCATCGACTACGATTTCCAGTACGTGCCGGACAACCACAGCTTCGACCAGGTCTACCGCGGCATCTACAGCGGGCAGCTCACCGGCAAGCATTTCTGGAACGAGGAGCGCACCAAGCTCACCTGGACCGGTGGCTATGGTTGGAGCTACCGCGATCAGCCGGACTTCCGGCGCTACCGCAGCAACGTGGACACGCTCACCGGCGAGGCGACCCTGTTCGTGGGCGTTCCCCTTTCCCCCAACTACCTGGGCCGTTTCTACAGCGAGATGCGCGAGAACACCCAGGCCGGCAGCGTGGCCTTGGAGCACCAACTGGCACCCGAGCGCCGCTTCTCTCCCAAGCTGCGCACCGGCATCTACATGGAGCGCCGCGCGCGTGAATTCGGCGCCCGAAACATCGGCTATGTGCGCAGCAATTTCCTGCTCTTCGACGAAGGCCTCATCGAAGCCTCCATCGATTCGCTTTTCCACCCGGACAACATCAACCAGACCACCGGCATCCGCATCGCCGAACAGAGCAACCCCAGCGACAGCTACACCGCGAACAACCTGCTCACCGCCTTCTACGTGGGCGCCGACCTGCCACTGATAAAGGACAAGCTGACGCTGAACACCGGCGTGCGCCTGGAGTACAACCAGCAACAGTTGGAAAGCGCCCTGCTCACCGGGGAAAAGGTGATCGTGGACAACCCGATCCTGAGCATCCTGCCCAGCGCCAACTTCGCGTACAACATCACCTCCAGTCAACTGATCCGCCTCAGCTATGGCCGAACAGTGAACCGCCCCGAGTTCCGTGAACTCGCGCCCTTCGGTTTCTACGACTTCAACTACAACCTGGTGAAGGTGGGCAGCGACAGCCTGCGCACGCCCACGATCGACAACTACGACCTGCGCTGGGAGTTCTACCCCAGCCCCACGGAGATGCTTTCGGTGGCCTTCTTCCACAAGGAGTTCAAGGACCCGATCGAGACGCTCTTCATCCCCGGCGGCGGATCGGGCGGCATCAAGACCTTCACCTTCGGCAACGCGCGTTTCGCCCGCAGCACAGGTATCGAGGTGGAGGTGCGCAAGTCGCTGATGGGCCTCACCAGCAACCGCACCTTGGAGCGCTTCACCGTGGTGGCCAACGCCTCGCTTATCGACAGCGAGGTAAACCTGGGCATGGAGGGGCTTGGCCAGAGCAACAACCGCCCGCTGCAGGGCCAGAGCCCCTACATCGTCAACGCCGGCATCTACTACCAGGATCGCGAGCGCGGCCTCCAACTCAGCGCGTTGTACAACGTGATCGGACCGCGCATCTTCATCATCGGCTTCGACGCCTATCCGGACATCTACGAGATGCCGCGCAACCTGCTCGACCTCACCGCCAGTGTGCGCCTGACCCAACGCTTCGACGTGAGATTCGGCGTGGGCGATGTGTTCAACCAGAGCTTCGTGCTGTTGCAGGATGCCAACAAGGACGGTGTATTCGACCGTGTGAACGACCAGATCATCCAGAGCTACCGCCCGGGGCGCACCTTCATGGTGGGTCTTGGTCTGCGGCTGGAACGCGGCGAACGCGACGCCACCCCCTGATCCGGCCCATGCCGGTCCACGGCCCCGGTGTCCAGGCGCAAGCCACGGATGCCGGGGTCACGTGTTGAATGAGCATGGATCGTGATCCGCGACTGTTAAATGAACATCACCGGGTTTAACGTGGCACTAACCATATGATGCGCTATTCATCACCAAGGCATAATGTCAAGGTAGCACGTGCTGGGGTCCTTTGTGGCGCAAAACACCTGTGAACATCCAACCCCAAGGACCCATGAGCAAGCTGCACTCCAAAGCCGCGCTTCTCGCCATCGCCACGATGGTCTTGATCGCTTCCTGCAAGAAAAAGGACGACCCCGATCCCGATCCCCCCACGCCTCCGCCCCCTGCCGCACAGGTGGTGGACGTGACCGGCAACATCACCGGCACGGTGAACTGGACCAACGACAATATCTACAAGCTGAACGGCTTCGTGCGCGTTCAGGACGGTGGCGTGCTGAACATCGCGGCCGGCACGGTGATCCTGGGTGACTTCGAAAGCAAGGGCACCCTGGTGGTGCAGCGTGGCGGCAAGATCTTCGCCGAGGGCACCGCCAGCAACCCGATCATCATGACCAGCGAGAAGGCCCCCGGCCTGCGCCAGCCCGGCGATTGGGGTGGTCTGGTGATCTGCGGCCGCGCAAAGAACAACGTACCCGGCGGCGAGGCCCAACTGGAGGGTGGCTACGCCGCATTCCACGGTGGTACGGACGACAACGACAACAGCGGCGTGATCCGCTACGTGCAGATCAACTTCGCCGGCATCCCCATCAACCCCAATGAGGAGGTGAACTCCCTCACCCTGGGCAGTGTGGGCAAGAGCACGGTGATCGAATACGTGCTGTGCGCCTATGGCCTGGACGACGCCTTCGAGTGGTTCGGCGGCAACGTGGACGGCAAGTACCTGGTGGCCTATCGCGGCCTGGATGATGACTTCGACGTGGACCTCGGTTTCAGCGGCAACATCCAGTTCGCCCTGAGCATCCGAGGCGCCAGCCTGGCCGACCAGAGCGGCTCCAACGGCTTCGAGGTGGACAACGACGGCCAGGGTTCAAGCAACGAGCCTTACACCAGCGCCACCTTCAGCAACATCACCCTCATCGGGCCCAAGAAGACCCGTGAAACGCCGATCAGCCTGCAATTCCAACACTGTGCCCAACTGCGCCGCAACAGCCGCATCAAGATCCACAACAGCTTCATGACCGGCTACCCCGATGGTCTCTTCCTGAACGGCTCGGGCAGCGTGGCCGCCGCGCAAGCCAACGAACTGCGCGTGCGCAACACGGTCCTGGCCGGCGTGGAGCACTGGGGCGGCAATGGCTGGGGCAGTGCGGGTACCATCTACACCGACGCGCCCGCCAACGGCGCCCAGCACCCGAACAATCCGCGCGGCAACGCCCTGAAGACCGATGTGGACGGTTTCGACATCGCCGCCTGGTTCAACACCGGTGGCTGGGGCAACCAGCTGATGGACAAGTGGCAGGACGCCGGCATCAACGAGTCGATCTTCGACCTGGGCACGCCCAATGTGCTGCCCAACGCCGGGTCCGCACTGCTGAGCGGCGCCAGCTTCAATGGCATGCCGGCCTTCTTCCAGCAGGTGAACTTCCGCGGCGCCTTCGGCACCACGGACTGGACCGCCGGCTGGGTGGACTGGAACAGCGCGCTGACCACATATTGATCATCCACGGAACCAGAAATTTGAAGCCAGGGGAGGCCTTCCTCCCTTGGCTTCATTACTTGCCACCAGCATGAAACCGCATTCGATCCTCCTGCTCGCCTTGGCTTTGACCGCCTGCGAGGCCACCGACAAACGTGCGAACAGCATCAATACCGACAAGGCCGCGGCTCCAGCAACGCCTACCCGTGCCGAAGCCATCGCGTATGCCCGTGCGCGCTACGACGTGGAGCGCTACTTCCCCGGAACGGCGAAGGACAGCCTCCTGGTCAACATGGTCACCTTCATCTACAAGCGCCCCACCACTGCCATCAACCGCGACCGCACGGACAAGGAATTCCGCCCCTACTATGTGAAGCACGCGGCCTCCTTCCAGCAGGTGTATCACCACGTGTCACCAGATAGCACGCACTGGTATTACCTTATCCGGCCGGCGCGCAGCGTGGAGGGCGACAAACGCGGTGTGGGTGGCCGGTTCCGCACCAACGGCCAGTTGGCGATGGTGGAATTCGAGGAGATCTTCAACACGCGCATCATGCCCGAGCCGGAGTTGATCGATCGCGGGCTGGTGCTCTTCGAGGAGATGGTGGCTACCGGGAACGTGGATGCCTTCCTGCAGGACAAGACCCTGATCGAATGGCCCGATGGTCGGCTCTATTATGACAAGGAGAAGCGGGAGTGGTTCTACAGGGATTGAGCCCGGCCCGTCCAATTGTCATCGCATCAGCGCCAGCACCACCGCATAGCGTGCGGCCTTGCCGGCGAACATGAGCACGGCCACGGGCCACCAGGGCGCGCGCGCCAATCCCAAGGCGATGGCGATCGCATCACCCACGAAGGGCAGCCAGGTGAGCAGAGCGGCCCAGACGCCAAAGCGCGCGATGCGGACCTTCCAATACGCCGCACGCTCGGGATCGGTGCGCACCCAACGGGCGATACGGGCCAAGTCGCCCAAACGACCGAGACCATAGGAGCTGAGGCCGCCCAGCGTGTTGCCCGTGCTGGCGACGATCCAGAGGGTGGCCGCTGGCCAAGGTCCCAGCGCCATGGCCGCCAACACCGCCTCTGAGCTGAAAGGCACCACGGTGGCGGCCAGAAAGGTGGCCAGGAACAGGCCCCACAGGCCGGCCTCGATCCACCACGATCCCGCTTCCATGCGGCCAAAGAACGGCAACGCGACACAGGCTTGGGCTACTTTCGCGGCCACGGCATGGGGTTTGGAAACCCGGCCGCGACCACCCACGCCATGCGCGCCACCACCCTCCTGCTCACCCTGCTGCTCGCCAGCGGCGCCTTCGCCCAGCGCGATCGCGACCGCTTCTGGGGTCGGGACCGGCCCGCCACGCTGGGAGGCGGTCTGGAGATCGGCATACCTGTGGGCGCCTTCGCCGACAGCTGGGGCCGCGAGATCGTGGGCGTGAGCGCGGACCTTGGTGTACCGATGCGCCTGCTGCCCTTCGACTGGGGCTTCGATTTCGCCTGGGGCAGCATGGGCGGCGAGAGCAGGCTGGTGGAAGTGGAACAGGAGAACCTGGACCCCAACACCACAGGGAACCTGACCGTGCGCAGCAACGTGTATGGCTACCATGGCACACTGCGCTTCAAGCCCGTGATCGGCAAGGTGAGTCCTTACATCGAGGGCATGGCCGGTCTGCGCCACTTCACCACGCGCACCCGGATCAAGGTGGATGGCACCAACGAGGAGCTGAGCAAGGAGCGCAATGCCAGCGCCTTCACCGGCAGTGCCGGATGGGCCGTAGGTGTGCAGGTGGCGCCCACGCGCGGCTTCTATGTGGAGGGTCGCGTGGAACGGCTCAACGGCGGCAAGGTCACCTACGTGGACCCCCGTTCGATCAGCATCACCAGCGGCGGCGATGTCTCCTACGAGACCATCAGCTCACCCACGCGCCTGGTGAACGTCCACTTGGGCATCGGCTTCCAATTCTGAGCCGCGCGCCGGGTGTTGGTAACCTTCGCATAACGCCGTGCGCGCGTGCCCGAGATCGGTGGGTCCGCGATGTAAACTTGCGCCGGGAACGCGGGCCAACCCCGCAGGAATACCACATTGGCCGGGCAAAAACGCATCCATAGCGCGCTCCTTTCCGTGTACCACAAGGACGGTCTGGAGCCCCTTGTGCGCGAACTCGTCCGCCTGGATGTCAGGCTCTACTCCACCGGCGGCACACAGACCTTCCTCGAAGGGCTGGGCGTACCCGTGACACCCGTGGAGGACCTCACCACCTACCCCAGCATCCTGGGTGGCAGGGTGAAGACCCTGCACCCGAAGGTCTTCGGTGGCATCCTGGGCCGGCGCGATCTGGCCAGCGATGTGGCGCAATTGGAGGAGTACGACATACCGCCCATCGACCTGGTGATCGTGGACCTCTACCCCTTCGAGGCCACGGTGGAGGCCGGCGGCAGCGAGAGTGAGATCATCGAGAAGATCGACATCGGCGGCATCAGCCTGATCCGCGCGGCGGCGAAGAACCATGCCGATGTGACCATTGTGCCGTCCATGGCCCAGTACGCCGAACTGCTTCAGCTGCTGAAGGAGCAGAACGGGGTCACCACGCTGGATCAACGGAAGGCCTTCGCCACGGCGGCCTTCGGCGTGAGCAGCCGGTACGACAGCGCCATACACGCCTGGTTCAGCGGGAACGATGCGGGCCTTCCTCCTGTGGCCGGCCGGCCCGTGCACCCGCTGCGCTATGGCGAGAACCCGCACCAACAGGCCGCCTTCATCGGCGACCTGGACGGCCTTTTCGATCGCCTCCACGGCAAGGAACTCAGCTACAACAACCTGTTGGACCTGGACGCCGGGCTGGAGCTGATCGATGACCTGGCCACCCTTCGACTTCGCTCCGGGCAGGCCAGCGGAGCCGACACGCCGAGCGCAGTCGAGGCGTTCGCGATATTGAAGCACAACAACGCCTGCGGCGCAGCGGTGCGGGCCACGGTGAAGGAAGCCTGGGACGCGGCACTGGCGGGAGACCCCGTGAGCGCCTTTGGTGGCGTGCTGGTGACCAACGCACGTATCGACAAGGCCACGGCCGAGGCCATCGACACCATCTTCTTCGAGATCATCGCCGCACCGGACTTCGATGCGGACGCGCTGGAGGTGCTGCGCCGGAAAAAGAACCGCATCATCCTGCGCCGCAAGGGAAAGGGCCATCGGCCCCGGCACTGGCGTTCGGCCCTTGGTGGCATGCTGACCCAGGCCGTCAACAACGCCTTGCCATCGGCAGCCGTGATGAAAACGGCCACGAAAAATGCCCCCTCAGCACAGGAGCTCGCGGACATGGTCTTCGCCACCATGCTGGTGAAGCACACCAAGAGCAACGCCATCGTGTTGGCCAAGGGCTACCAACTGCTGGCCAGCGGTACCGGGCAGACCAGCCGGGTGGACGCGCTGGAACAGGCCATCGCCAAGGCGACGAAATTCGGTTTCGACCTGCATGGCGCCGTGATGGCCAGTGACGCCTTCTTCCCCTTCCCGGATTGCGTGGAGATCGCCCACAAGGCCGGCATCACCGCGGTCGTCCACCCCGGCGGCAGCATCCGCGACCAGGACAGCATAGACTATTGCGACGCGCACGGCATGGCCATGTGCATCACCGGCATCCGACACTTCAAACACTGATCCCTTACCGGACCATGAGCTGGTTCAACTTTTTCACCCAGGAGATCGCGATCGACCTCGGCACCGCCAACACCTTGATCATCCACAACGACAAGGTGGTGGTGGACGAGCCCAGCATCGTGGCCGTGGACCGCAGCACCGGCAAGGTGATCGCCGTGGGGCGCCAGGCCCAGCAGATGCATGGCAAGACCCACGAGAACATCAAGACCATCCGCCCACTGAAGGACGGGGTGATCGCGGACTTCAAGGCCGCCGAGGACATGATCAAGGGCATGATCCGCATGATCAAGCCCGGCCGGCAGCTCTTCACCCCCAACCTGCGCATGGTGATCTGCATCCCCAGCGGCATCACCGAGGTGGAAAAGCGGGCTGTACGCGACAGCGCGGAGCACGCCGGTGCCAAGGAGGTGTACCTGATCCATGAACCCATGGCGGCCGCCATCGGAATCGGCATCGACGTGGAGGAGCCCATGGGCAACATGATCATCGACATCGGCGGTGGCACCAGCGAGATCGCCGTGATCGCCCTGGGCGGCATCGTGTGCGACAAGAACATCCGCGTGGCGGGCGACGAACTCACGCAGGACATCGAGGAGTACATGCGGCGCCAGCACAACATCCTGGTGGGTGAACGCACCGCTGAGCAGATCAAGATCGAGGTGGGCGCTGCCATGACCGAGCTGGACAGCCCCCCGCCGGACTATGCCGTACGCGGCCGCGATCTGATGACGGGCATCCCCAAGGAGATCACCGTCACCTACAGCGAAATAGCACAAGCGCTGGACAAGAGCATCAGCAAGATCGAGGAGGCCATCCTCAGCGCCCTGGAGGCAACCCCGCCCGAACTGAGCGCCGACATATACAAGACCGGCATCTACCTGGCTGGCGGCGGCGCATTGCTGCGCGGCCTGGACAAGCGGATCAGCATCAAGACCAAACTGCCGGTACACGTGAGCGAGGACCCCCTGCGCGCCGTGGCGCGTGGCACGGGCATCGCTTTGAAGAACATCGACCGCTTCCAGTTCCTAATGAGAGAGTAATGAGTGGGGAATGCTGAGTGGGGAGTGCTCCAATGGCTGGAGAGTGGAGCACTCCCCACTCAGCACTCCATACTCGCCACTCATGATCCATGCGTGACCTCTTCCGCTTCCTTCACCGAATCCGGAACACGCTGCTCTTCCTGGCGTTGATGGTGGTCTCGCTCATCCTGCTCCACAGCGGCAACGCGCACCACCGCGCCCAGGCCATCAGCAGCAGCAACGCCTTGTCAGGCACCGTCTATGGCTGGTGGTCGTCCGTGACGGAGTATGCCGGCCTGAAGGAGGTGAATCGCGCACTGGCGGAGGAGAACGCCGATCTGCGCAGCCGCGATGCGAGCTCCTACGCCCCCGTGGCCGACCTGTTCGTGACGATACGGGACACCATTTACCGCCAGCGCTATGCCTACATGACGGCCCGGGTGATCAACAGCACCTGGCACAAGCAGCGGAACTTCCTGACGTTGGACAAGGGTATGACCACCGGACTGCAAGCGGACATGGGCGTGATCGGCCCGCACGGCATCGTGGGCGTGGTCCGGCAGGTCAGCCCGCATTTCGCCTCTGTGATCAGCGTGCTGAACCCCGACATCCGGACCAGTGTGCGCATGCGCCGCACCGGGCATTTCGGCCTGCTCTATTGGGATACCAATGACCCCCGCACCGCTTCGGTGATCGACATCGCCAAGCACGCGCGCGTGGCCGTGGGCGATACGGTGGAGACCCGGGGTGGTGACGGCATCTTCCCCGAAGGCGTTCCGGTGGGCGTGGTGGAGAAGCTGGAGGTGGAACCCGGCAGCAACTACCACGACATCACCATCCGCCTCACCGAGGACATGACCCGCAGCGGACATGTGTACGTGGTGACGGACCTGTTCCGTATGGAACGCGACACGCTGGAGGCGGCGCACCATACACGATGAACACCGCGGCCCTCCATATCATCCGTTTCGTGGCGCTGCTGCTGGTGCAGGTGCTGGTGCTGGACCACCTGGACGTGGCCAACGGCTATGCGGTGCCCTACCTGTACATCCTTTTCCTGCTGCTCCTGCCCTTTGAATTGCCCGCCTGGGCCGTGCTGCTCATCAGCGCCGCCACGGGCATGTCAATGGACCTCTTCAGCGACACGCCGGGCATGCACATGAGCGCCTGCGTGCTGATGGGTTTCGCTCGCATCCACCTGTTGCGCATGATCGCCCCGCGCGAAGGGTACGAGTATGGCATGCGGCCCACACTGCTGCGCATGGGCGTCACCTGGTGGATCACCTATGCGGGCGTGCTCACACTCATACACCACCTGTGGCTTTTCAACGTTGAACTGCTCCGGTGGGAACGCTTCGGTGAGACCCTCCTGCGCGGCCTGCTCAGCGCGGCCTTCACGCTGCTGCTCTGCATGCTGGCGCAATTCCTCACCGCGCGGCCCGAACGCGGAAGGGCATGAACCTCGATTCGCGCAAATACGTGCTGATCGCCGGGGTGGTCTTCATCGCCCTGGTCTTCATCCTGCGCCTTTTCTGGATCCAGGTGGTTGACGGCCGTTGGAAGGCCGAAGCGGCGAACATGGCCGAGCGCAAGGTCACCGTCTATCCTTCGCGCGGGCTCATCTACGACAGGCGGGAACGGCTGCTGGTGGCCAACACACCGGTCTACGACCTGATGGTGGTGCCCCGCGAGGTGAAGCCCTTCGACACGTTGGCCTTCTGCACGCTGATCGGGGTAAGTGTGGACGACCTGCGCAGGCGCCTGGCGGAAGCGATGGTCTGGTCGCGCTACAAGCCCAGCGTCATCGAGAAGCAGATCCCCGCCGAGCAGTTCGCCGCCATCAGCGTCCATCTGCACAAGTACAACGGTTTCTATGGACAGAGCAGGACCCTGCGCACCTATCCACCACGTACCGCGCCGCACCTGCTGGGCTACCTCAGCGAGGTGAGTCCGAAGAAGGTGGAGGAGGACAAGTACTACAAGGCGGGCGACGTGATCGGAGTTGGCGGCGTGGAGGAGTACTACGAGGAAGCGCTGCGCGGGCGGCGCGGTGTGAAGTATGTGCTGGTGGACGTGCACAACAACGAAAAGGGGCCCTTCAAGAACGGCATGTACGACACCCTGGCCGTGGCGGGTGAGGATCTCTTCACGGGCCTCGACCTGGACCTTCAGCTGCTGGGCGAAAAGCTCATGCGCAACAAGAAGGGCAGTATCGTGGCGCTGGACCCGAAGACCGGCGAGGTGCTGTGCATGGTGAGCAGCCCGGCCTACGATCCCGAACTGCTTGTGGGACGGGTGCGCAACACCAACTACGGGCAGCTCCAACGCGACCCCATCAAGCCGCTCTTCGACCGGGCGCTGCAGGCGCAGTATCCTCCGGGCTCGATCTTCAAGATCGTGCAATCGCTCACCGCGCTCGAACTGGGCGTCATCCAGCCCAACACCGGCTACCCCTGCAACCGTGCCCTGGTGGGTTGCCACAACCACCCCACGGCCACCGATGTGGAGAAGGCCATCCAGTATTCGTGCAACCCCTATTTCTACAATGTGTTCCGGCGGCTGGTGGAGCGCGACCTGGACCGCAAGAGCCGATTCCGGGACGCGGCGCTGGGCCTGGCCGAATGGGAGACCTACATGCACCGCTTCGGTCTGGGCCATAAGCTTGACATCGACCTGCCCTCGGTGAAGGGCGGCCTGATCCCTGGACCGGCCTACTACGACCGCAAGTACGGCAAGGAACGCTGGGCCTTCAGCACCATCTACTCGGCGAGCATCGGACAGGGCGAAGTGCTGGTGGCACCGCTGCAGATGGCCAACCTCGCGGCCATCTTCGCCAACAAGGGCTGGTACATCGAGCCGCATGTGGTGCGCGCCATCGGACATCCGGACAGCGCGCAGGCCCGCTACAGGGAGCGCAAGGAGACCGGCATCAGCGCGCGCTGGTACGACCTGGTGCACGAGGGTATGCGGCGTGTGGTGCATGAGGCCGGTGGCACGGCACGCCAGGCCAGGGTTCCAGGCATCACCGTGTGCGGCAAGACCGGTACGGCCGAGAACCCGCACGGCAAGGACCACGCGGTATTCATCGCTTACGCACCCATGGAGGACCCGCGCATCGCCATCGCCGTGTACGTGGAGAACAGCGGCTTCGGTGGCACCTGGGCCGCTCCCATCGCCAGCCTCATCATCGAGCAATACCTCACCGGCGAGATCACGCGGCCGGAGGTGGTGGCACGCATGGAGGAGGCCGACCTGATCGCCGCCGAGAAGGACTACCGCAAGCCGCCCAAGAAACCGCGACGCCCATGACCAGCGCGCGCGAGAATGTGGCCCACAACCTCGACAGGCCGATCCTGTTGATGTACCTGCTGCTGATGTTCCTCGGCTGGGCCAACATCTACTCGGCCGCTTTCGACCCGGACCATCCCAGCATGTTCGACACGAGCCGCGAGTATGGCAAGCAGGCGGTGTGGATGGGCGTCAGCCTGGTGCTTGGCGCGGGCATCCTGCTGGTGCGGGGCGGTTTCCTGCGCGATTCGGCCTTCGGGGTCTACGTTTTCGTGCTGCTGCTGCTGGTGGCCGTGCTGCTTTTCGGCAAGGAAGTGAAGGGCGCCAGGGCCTGGTTCGCCATCGGCGGCTTCGGCATCCAGCCCGCGGAGTTCGCCAAGTTCGCCACCGCCCTCGCGCTCTCCCGCTACCTCAGTGGCCTGAAGGCCTTGGCCGACCTTCGTTCACGTGTCATCGCCGGGGTCATCATCCTCGCCCCCGTGGCACTTATCATGCTGCAGCCCGATACCGGCACAGCGCTCGTCTCCGGCGCCTTCATCCTGGTGCTCTACCGAGAAGGGCTCTCAGGCAACGTGCTGCTGCTGGCCATCCTGGCGGGCATCCTCTCGGTGCTTTCGCTCATCCTGCGCGAGTCGAGCTTCGGTCTGCCCTTTACCGACCGTGAATTGCCCGGCCCCTGGCTGCTGATGATACTGATCGCCTTCGCCGCCGGGATCGCCTGGTGGGTGGTGCGCAGCTTCGTGGTGAAACGATCGCGGAGGCCGTTGTATACCTACATCGTCGTGGGCGTGGTCTGTTCAGCGGCCTTCATCGGCAGCGTGGATTATGCCTTCGACAAGGTTCTGGCACAACACCAGCGCGACCGCATCCTGGTGACATTGGGCCAATTGGAAGACCCACAGAACTTGGGCTACAACGTGAAACAGAGCCAGACGGCCATCGGGTCGGGCGGTCTCACGGGCAAGGGCTGGCTGCAGGGTACGCTCACCAAATACAAGTACGTGCCCATGCAAAGCACTGACTTCATCATCTGCACGGTGGGCGAGGAATGGGGCTTCTTGGGCACCTCGTTCGTGGTTCTGCTGCTTACGGCGCTCATCCTGCGCATCATTTGGATCAGCGACCGGCAGCGCTCTCGGTTCACGCGGATCTATGCCTATTGTGTGGCCAGCATTTTCTTCCTGCACCTGATGATCAACGTGGGCATGGCCATCGGCCTGGCGCCGGTGATCGGCATACCGCTTCCCTTCTTCAGCTACGGCGGAAGCAGCATGATCAGTTTCACCATCCTCCTGGCCATCCTGCTGCGACTTGATGCCGAGCGTTTGAGCCAGCTGCGGTGACCCGCGCTCAGTAATAGCGGCTGCGGTCGTCCTTCACACCCACCGCCTCGCGCAGCGCGTTGTAAAGCGCGTTCTCCGCACGGCCCCGGATGCGGGTGGTCTGGCTGGAACGCTCCGTGGCCACATCACCGGGCTCGGGTGTGGCAGAAGTGTTGGTCACCTTCACCACGAATACGCCGGTCTCGCCCTTCAGGGGCACGCTGGTCTGGCCGGTCTCCATGGCGAAGATCTGCCCGATGACCTCGAACTCGGTGTAGCCACCAGGAATGCTGGTGGCGCTGAGCAGCATCTCGGAGACCGGCTGCACCGTGGTGCCCAGCGTCTGCGCCAGGGACGGAAGGTCGGTGTTGCCCTTCATGCGCTTGACGAGTTCCTCGCCTTTCTTCTCCTTCATCACTTCGCGGGTGAAGAGTTCACGCACATCATCCAACGCAGGCGGGCCTTCCTCGCGGATGCCGGTGAGGATCGCCACCACATGGTCATCGCCCGCATCCAGCGGTTCGCTCACGTCGCCAACCTTGGCGCGATTCACCCAGCTGATGGTGGAGTTGGGCTGCTGCAGGCCCATCACGAATCGCATGTCGGGTCGCAGCTCGTCGACCTTCACCACTTCCAGGCCGGCTTCCTCGGCGGCGCTTTGGAAAGCGGCGAGGGTCTTGTTGCGCAGGGAGAATTCATTGGCCTGTTTGTACACCTCCTTGTAGGTGGCGGGTGTGGCCCGCATGCCCCGATCGATGGTGGCGACCATGCGCTCCATGCGATCGCGCTGGCCCAGCACCTCCACGATGTGGAAGCCATATGTGGTCTTGGCGATGGTGATGGCACCTACTTTCTGATCGAAGCTGGCCTCGGTGAACTCCGGCACCATGCGGAACTTATCGAACCATTCGTATACGCCTCCACTGTTCACGCTGCCGGGATCATCGCTGAACTTGGAGACGAGATCGGGGAACTTGCTGCGGTCGCGCTTCACCACCGTCAGCAGGCTGTCGGCCCGTTTCTTCTGCTCGTCCTCCCCCTTGCCCTGCTGGGTGCTGAGGAGGATGTGGCGCACACGGGCCTCAGGCACGGCCTTCAGTTCCTTCACCTTCACCAGCTTCCAGGTCTCGCCTTCGGCATACGGGCCGACCACGTCGCCCACGGCCGCTTCCAGCATGCGTGTGTCGGTCTCGGCATCAGCGGTCCCTTCCGCGTATGGCGTGAGGACATAGGCGCGCGACTCGCTGTTCATCACCACGAAGAGCGAATCCTCCTGCGTGCTGGCGAACTCCTCGCGGAGGTCCTCCAGTTCACGGCGACCCAGCAGGCGATCGGCCTCGGTGGCCTTTACGGGGAACTTCACATACTCGAACCGGCGCGCCGGTTTCTGGCGGTGCTTCGGATCGTTGCGGTGCTGGTCGTAGTAGCGGCGCAGGTCGCGGTCGCCCACCGGGAAAAGGCTGTCGGGCTCCTGGTCGTAGCGGTGGGCCACCATGTCGAAGGAGACCTTGGTGTTCTTGCCGTGGAAATCATCCTCGGCCTGCACACGGTTGACGAAGATGCTCTTCTTCACCAGGTTGTTGTACTTGGCATATAGGCGGTTCTCGGTGATGCGGCGCTTTTGGATGGCGTGGTACACCGGCGCATTGAGCTGCACCGAACTGAAGTATTGCTGCAGCGCTTCCGGACTGGGACGGCCATCGGGGCCTTGGAAATTGGGCTGGTTGCGGAACTCAGGCAGGATGTTGTTGCCGAAGCGGATGTCGTCGTACTCGGGTTTGGTGAGGGCGAACCCGGCGCGCTCCACGCGGCCCAGGAGCACATGGGCCTTCACCATCTCGTTCCACACGGAACTGCGGATCTGTTCCTGCAACTGGCTGGTGACCTGCTGCCCGAAATCATTGCGGTAACTGTCGAGTTCCTCGCCCACCCGCTGCTCGAAGCGGCGCAAGCTGATCTCCTCACCGCCCACCTCGCCGAGGACCTGGTCACGCTGGCCGCCTCGGCCCGAGAACAGGTCCGTGAGGATGAAGGCCGCAAGCGCGCCGCCCACGATCACCAAAAGCAACCCGCTGCGCTCGCGGATCTTGCCGATAACTGCCATGTTCCAGGGAATAAGGGGTGCAAATATAGGATCCCACCCCGTACGCTTCAGGCCTGCGGGAAGGTCCTGTGGGCAAGGCCTTTACGGCCTGTGGAGGTAGCCCCGCTCGGGGTCGGTCACCTCCAGCCTCACCTCATGGATCCGGTTCTGCGAGACCTGGGTCACCGTGATACGGAAAGGACCGAGTTCCAGGACCTGGCCCTCTTCGGGCAGGTCGCCTGTGCTCTGCAGAATGTAGCCCGCCAGGGTGTCGTACTCCTCGCTTTCGGGTATGGCCAGGTCAAAGTCCTCGCGGAGGTGGCGCACCTCGGCACGTGTCTCAAGCCGGAAAAGGTGCGGGCCCAACCGCTCGTCACCGCCATCGGGCAGATCGTGCTCATCCTCGATGTCCCCCACGATGCTTTCCACCGCATCCTCGATGGTGAGCATGCCGGCCGTGCCACCGAATTCATCCACCACCACGGCCACATGGCTGCGCTGCTTGGTGAACATGCGCAACAGCTCGTCCACCGGCATGGTGCCCGGAATGAAGTTCACCGCGCGGAGGATGGCCCGCACACTGCGGGGCTTGCGGAACAGTTCGTAGCCGTGCACATAGCCGATGATGTTGTCGATGCTGCCTTTGTACACGAGCAATTTGCTCATGCCGGAAGCCACGAAGCGTGCATGCAACTCCTCGATCGACACGTCCACTTCCACGGCCTCTATCTCCGCACGGGGCACCATGCGGTCACGCACCTTGGTGTTGCTCAGTTCCAAGGTGTTCCTGAAGTACTCCACCTCGGCGTCCATCGTGCCTTCGCGGCGCCCGCCTTCGCCCATCTCGCGGATAAAAGCGTCCAGGTCGATGCGACCGAAGACCGTTTCGCCGGGCTTCACGCGCACCCCGAATGCCCGTAGCAGCAATTCGCCCAGTCCGGTCATGACCATCATGGGGGCCCAAAGCACGATGTAGAGCAACTGCAACGGCACGGCGAAGAGCCCCAAGGCGCCGTTGGGGTCCAGGCGGAACAGGGTCTTGGGCAGGAATTCAGCGAGCACCAGGATCACCAGCGTACCGATCATGGTCTGTGCCGCCAATACGAAGCCACCGCCCCAGCCGAAGCCATGCAGCCAGGGCTCCAGTATCCGGGCCATCACTGCGCCATAGACCACCAGCGCGATGTTGTTGCCCACCAGCAAGGCACCAATGAGCCGGGCAGGGCGTTTCAACAGGCCTGAGACGAGGCGGGCCCAGAGGGCACCGCGCTTGCGCTCAAGTTCCACGTAGAGCTTGTTGCTGCTCACGAAGGCGATCTCCAGGCCGGAACACAGGGCCGAGACGACCAGAGCGGCGAGGATGAGGATGAGATCGGTACCGATCACAGGCATGGCATGCCGAAAGGCGGGTTGGACGAAAATACCATGTGCCGGATGCGCATCAGGCCCGCCGCTCCCGGTCGCGATCGTCCATGGCCTCCAAGCGACGCCGTGTGACGCGCCGGAAGAAGAACATGGCCAGGGCGATGCCCGGGAACCAGAGCCACTGACGGCCGGCCTGGAAACCATCCTGCACGATGACCCACAGCGCGGAAACGCCGGTGCCGATGGCCACCGCCAGCCAGAAATGCTCCATGAACCGGTTGATCTTGCGCATCCTATTCCACGCTGTCCGGGGCAAGGTACAGTTCGCCGGTGATGCGCCTGATGGTGTAGCTGCTCATGTCCTCGGCGGCATCGAGCCCCACGCCGTGGATCACATCCTGGCCGCGCTGGATGCGCACCGGCCGGTCGGTGGAAACGCGGGCACTGTCCTGCGACCACACGAGCCGCTCGGTCTCCAGGCGTTCGCCACGCACGTTGATGAAGACCACATCATCCTGCACTTCCATGCGGCGCTCTTCCGGCCGGATGGTGCCCCGTTGCGCGGTGAGCATGCCGCGCTGCCCACCATCAGCATCCAGGAAAATGAGTTCCAGGCCATCGGCAAGCTCCGTTTGGCGCTCTCCCCCTGTCCATTCCGCGATACGGCCGGCACGCAAGCGGTTGCGCACATGGCCGGAATCGGACATCAGGTATTCGGCGTCGAAGGTCACCCGGTCCGGACCGGCCTCGGGCATCTCCACGGCGGCCACCTTGTCCAGATCGTTCCGGCATGAAAAGAACATTCCCGCCCCCAGGAGGGCGGGAATGCCGAGCAGGATCGTGCGGTGGACGCGGCCCACGGCGGTACTACTTACGGGTGCGCACCGTGGTGGACTCGTTCAGACCACCACAGTTCACCTGGAAGCTCTGCCCGTCCGTTAGCTGGTGGAAGAAGGCCTCACTGGCTGTGGGGAAGCGCGCCTGACTGGCCGCCATGCGATCGCCCGCCTTGTCCGCCACGCTCGGGTCCGAGCTGCGGGCCTTGCTGTACTGGTCATAGGCCAGCCAGTAGACGCCCCAGGATTGTGGCGCATCGCAGCCGCCGGCCTGGGCCGAGATGGCATTGCCCACCAGGATCATGGCCTCGCCATTGCGCGGTTCGATCTGCAGGATCTGGCCGGCATAGCCGCGTGAGAGCGAATGGTTGCCATTGGCGCTGGCCACCTGGCCTGCCTTGAGGAGGTACCTCACCTTGTCGGGGCAACCGTTGCACAGGTCGGCGGCCTCCTTGAAATAGCGCGCCGCGCCGCCCAGATCGTTACGCTTCACCAGGTACATGCCCAGGCTGTAGGCGCTTTCACTGCTGGGTGCGGCCTCATGCACCTGTTGGGCGAGCGACAAGTAGACCTTCTCCTCCGTGCACTCCTTGCTGTTGAGCACACGCAGCAGGCGCACCTTCAGCTCCTGGTCATCCGCCCGTGTCTTGAGCATGTCGGTCACGATGCGGCCGATGTCCTCACATTCCGCCACTTTGAAGAACATGGCGTAGACGTTGTCCCTCGCTTTCACGAAGTATTCGCGGTCTTCGGGCTTCATGTGCTCGTTGGACAGGTTGGCATCGATGTGCTCCATGATCGTCACGTAGTCCTGAAGCATCTGGTCCTTGGTGGCCTTGCCTTGTCCATAAAGGCAGTTCAGCGCCTGGTAGTAGCCGCTGAGCGTGCCGGCCTCGCTGCGCGCGCCACCCAGGTCCACCGACTCCTTCAGGATGTTGAAGGCGTCCTGGCAACGGTCCGGGCTGAACATGAGCATGTCCACGCCTTTGCGGCCCAGCACGAAAGCCTGCTCACCGAAATGGGCGATGCGCAGGTCGTAGATCACGTAGAGCGAATCGGTCAGCGCGGCCTTGCGGGCGGGGTCCTTCTCCTTCTGGATGAAGGTGCTCAACAGGCGTGTGCCGTTCTGGTAGACACCCTTGCTGGAAGCTGGGCACACGTCCAGCACCCGGCGCCATGGGGCGTAGGCATCGTTCAGGGAGTTCTGCTTCATGAACTCCTGGTACAGCGACAGGTTCTGCACGCAGGTGACACTGTCCTCCGGCGTGGCGCCATACTTCCCTTGGGCCTTGGCGGCCTGCACCGCGAAAAGCGCGGCGGCCATGGCGATCATGATCTTCGGTGTGCTCATTCGATCCTTCTTTTCTTGAACCATTGCTCTCTGAGGTCGGGGGTGATGGAGAGCCCAACGAACAGGTGGGCGAATCGTTCTCTGATCAGGCCCTGCTCCAAGGTGCCACGCTCGCCCAACTCGGCGCCGATGGACACCCGGCTGCGGGTGGTGCTCGACATCACGGGCATGGAAAGGCCAAAGGCCATGCCGAACTCCCGAATGGGTTCACCGCGCACCACGAGGTAGTCCTCCACATAGCGCAATCCTGCGCGGTAGATCGTGGTGGACCAGAAATTTCCGCGACCGTCGCCCGATGGTTTGTAGGAGAAGCCCAAGCCATGGTACACCTGGGTTCCCAACTCGGTCCTCAGGGCAAGGTCCGCCACATCGGCCTCCAGGCGCTGCCAATCGCGCCGGCGGTATTCGGCGGTGGCCATCCAGCGGGCGTCCTGCACGGACACGGCCAGGTTCCATTGCAGGGGCAGCAGCAACCGTCCTTTCTGTCCATCGGTGAAAGAGATCGTATCAATGGGGAACTCCACACCGGTGTTTCCCAGCAGGTAGTTGTTCACCACCTGGGTGCGGCGGGCGGGCATACGGGTGGGCAACTCGGCCGAAAGCCCAACGATCCAGCGCAGGCCGTCATCATCACGATCGCGCTTCCTGACCAGATCACCATGATATTGCACGCCCAGCCTGCCGGTGGGGCCACGCAGCACCAAGGAGGAGAAGATGTTCGCGTTGTAGAAGCCCGATCCCCGTGGATAGATCGCCTTGCGTGTCTCCTCCACCGCGCCGAACACATAGTCCACCTCGGCACCGAATGCCAGGCGACCGCCATTGCCCAGGGAGTCCGCTCGGCGCAACAGCATGTGGCCCACACCCAGAAAGGCGCGATTCAAGCCGCCCGAACCCAGGTAACGCAACTCCACCTCGGTCTCCTGCCCAGGTACCTGCATCCGGTCTTCGATGTCGTATCCCACACGGCTCACAGGACTCAGTCCCAAGGCCATGCCCCAGCGCCCCTGGCCAAAGGGCGCCCCGAAGCTGATGCCGGTCAGCTCCATGCCTCCACCGGTATTGGACTCCTCCCCGATCTCCGAAGCCACCCAGCGACCCTTGACCCCGGTCTCGAACACAGGCCGCAGAAGAAAAGCATGCGCGGCGGGATTCAAGGGTGAAACACCGTAGGGATCGGCCACAGCCACCCCCACACCACCCATGAGGGATTGCTGCACCTGAAGATTGCCCATCAGGTCGCCCAGCCCATAGGCCGAGTAGACCGAGCCACTACCCTGCTGTTCCTGGCCCGAGACCCGCGCCACCCAAAGCACCATGACGATCGCCAGCGAGCGCGCGGTGGTGGAGGTATAGGGCATGGAGGCCTTCAAGGGTGAGCAAAGGGACGGCAAAGATGCCACATTTCAAGGCCTTGGCGAACCGCATCGCATCCCCGCCCGAGAGCAGCAATACGGCCTGCGTATAACGCTCGCGCACGCTGCGGAAGTGCCCATCGATCTCGCCTACTATGCCGTGGTGGATGCCCGCCGCCAAGGCATCGTCGGTGCGGAGACCCCATCGGACCGGCGCTTGGCCCGGCTCCACTTCGGGTAGTCTGGCGCTGTACGCATGCATGGCGCGGGCACGCATCGCCATCCCCGGCGCGATGATGCCACCGGCATGGGTGCCATCGGGCTCCACCAGATCGTAGGTGACGCAGCTGCCGGCATCCACCACCAGCGCTGCGCGGCCTGGGAAGCGCCATGCGGCCGCCACCACATTGGCCAGTCGGTCCACGCCCAGCGTGGCGCGCTCCTGCACCTTGCTCGGGAATGGTGAAGGACCGTCGCCCCGCATGATGGTCAGCGGGGCGATCCGGGCGAGTTGGTCGGCGAAACCATTGTCCAGATGGGAAACGGATCCGAGGACCACGGCTTGGGGACGCGCCCCGTTGAGCAAGGCTGTAACGCCAGCCACGTCCCCATGCCCAAAGGCCCGATGACGGATGACCCTTCCCGCCCGGAACAGGGCAAGTTTCATGCGGGTGTTGCCCACATCTATCACCAACACGAGTTCAGCATCCATGGGTGGGGTACTTGTCTATCTTTGCCGCCCTCGTGGGCCGGGGTTCATACCAGGGCCGGCCCTCGAAGTTCGGTGCCTTAGCTCAGCTGGTAGAGCAACGGATTGAAAATCCGTGTGTCCCCAGTTCGATTCTGGGAGGCACCACCAAAGCAGAGCCCTCCGGAGACCCCGGGGGGCTTTCTACTTCCATCATGCGCTGCCCGCATGCTGGCGAAGCCACCGGCGCAACTCTTCCAGATAGGCCTGTTTGGCCGTCTCGCGCGAACCGATGCTGGTGGCCGTATGGAACTTGTGGTTCTCCAGAAAGCGCACCTGCAACTCGTTCCATTCAAGCTCGCCCTTGATCGCCCCGTAATTCATGAGCTCCTCGTACAGCGTGGCCGCGATGCGTTTGAAATCATTCCGGCCCAGGTAGTCGAGGTCGGCGTCGCACAGGATGCGTTCCACATGGTTGGAGGGGCTCTGGGGCACCTTGGTGGCCATGATCATGGAGCGGATACGGACCACCTGCTCATCGGTAAAGCCCATGGGGGGCAAGTGCTCCTGCACGATACGGCAACCCGCCTCCTCGTGCTCGAGATCCTGGAGCAGGAATCCAGAGTCGTGATATAGCGCCGCGATCTTCAGCAGCACGAGGTCCTCTCCTCCGACACCCTCCATGGCCGCAATGTCGATGGCACTGGCGTACACATCCAACGTGTGCTCCAGGCTGTGATAGGTGCGCTCCTTGGGAAGCTCCTCCTTCAACCGGCGCAGGATATAGGCCTTGGCTGCTTGGATGTCCATGGCAAGGCGGGCAATTTACACAGCGCCCACCAACGGCACCGGGTCTAATTTCGCAGGACATGACCGACCATCCACGCCGCAGCACCATGATCCTGTTCGGGTCGATGGCGGTCTACATCATGGCGCAGTTCGCCTGGTGGGCCGTGTTGCTCCTGAGGCAGGATTCGGAGACCCACCGCCTGGCCATGGAGGTTCTGGCCTTGGGCGGCGAGCCGGGTGCCCTGGCCGAACCGGGCCGTGGCAGGCGCATGGTGATGGGCGAAGGGGCCGTGTTCTTCCTGCTGCTGATCGTTCTGCTGCTCCTCACTTGGCGGGCGATGCGCCGCGACCTGGCACTGGCAAGGTCTCAACGCAACTTCCTGCTGGCGGTGACCCATGAACTTCGCACCCCCATCGCGGCCATCAAACTGAAGCTGCAAACACTCGCGCGCCCGGGAGTGCCTCCTGAACACCTGGACGCCTTGAAGACCGGCGCCTTGGGCGAGGTGGATCGCCTGGCGTCGCTGACCGACAAAGTGCTTCTGGCCACGCAGGCCCAGGAAGGTCTGTTGGCACTGGACCATTCCAAAGTGGAGGTGATGGCCTTGTTGCGTGGCGTGATGGAACGTGCACGTGCCGGCCATGCGCATGGTCATCGGCTGGACCTCAGCGGACCCGGTCAACTCATTGTAAAAAGTGATGGTGCCGCCCTGCGCAGCATCGCCGAGAACCTGGTGGAGAACGCCGCGAAGTACGCCCCCCCCGGGACCACGATACTATTGGAGGTGCTGAAAGGCCGGGAAGGCTGGCGCATTCAAGTGGCGGACGAGGGACCGGGCATACCACCGAAGGAACGTGAACGGATCTTCCAGCGCTTCTACCGAGCCGGGAACGAAGAGACGCGCCAGTCGCAGGGCACGGGTCTCGGGCTTTACATCGTGGACCGCCTTACCAAGCGCCTGGGCGGTCAGGTCACCGTTCAGGAACGCCCCGGTGGCGGGTCTATCTTCGCAGCCTCATTTCCCGAGCATTGAGCGCGCATCACAAAGCGGTGCTGATCATCCTGGACGGATGGGGGATCGGCGCCGGGGACCGCACGGATGCCATAGCGGCCGCGCGGACCCCATTCATGGACGACCTTCTCGCCAACGCGCCGCATGCGCGCCTGCTCACCGACGGCGAACATGTGGGTCTGCCGGCAGGCCAGATGGGGAACAGCGAAGTGGGGCATCTCAACATCGGCGCCGGGCGCGTGGTACACCAGGACCTGGTGCGCATCGACAAGGCCATCGCGGATGGGAGTCTGTCCAATGACCCCGAGGTGAAGGAGGTGATCGACCGGGCGCGCTTGCCGGGGGCCAGACTCCACCTCATCGGGTTGTTGTCCGATGGTGGGGTGCACAGCATGCGAAGGCATGCAGAAGCCCTGTGCCGCATTTTCGCCGACGGCGGGGTGAAGGAGATCTTCCTGCACGCGTTCACCGATGGCCGCGACGCCGACCCGCGCAGCGGGCTCGGCTACACTGAACGGTTCCTGTACAACATGCGCGGACTGCCCGTCAGGATAGCCTCCGTCATCGGGCGCTACTACGCGATGGACCGCGACAAGCGCTGGGAACGCGTGGCCAAAGCCTACGATCTGCTCGTCCGGGGCCAGGGCACACCGATCACCGACCCCCTGGACGCGTTCCGACACAGCTATGCCGCGGGTAAAACGGACGAGTTCATCGAGCCACATGTGGTGGTCGGGGACCATGGGCGCCCGCTGGCCGCGATAGGCAAGGACGACGTGGTGGTGTGCTTCAATTTCCGCACGGACCGTTGCAGGGAGATCACACAGGCCCTGACCCAGCAGACCTTCCCCGAACAGGGCATGTCACCCATTCCGTTGCACTACGTGACCATGACCGAGTATGACGCCACCTTCCGGGATGTGCGCGTGATCTTCCGCAAGGACGATCTGCGGAAGACCCTGGGGGAAGTGGTCTCGGACCTTGGCCTGCGGCAGATCCGCATCGCGGAAACGGAAAAGTATCCGCATGTGACCTTCTTCTTCAGTGGTGGCCGGGAAAGGCCTTTCGTAGGGGAGGAACGGATCCTGCTGCCATCGCCCAAGGTGGCCACCTACGACATGAAGCCCGAGATGAGCGCCCGCGAGATCGTGGACGCCATCCTGCCCGAGTTGCATCAAGGTGGGGCGGGGCTGGTCGTACTCAACTTCGCCAATCCGGACATGGTGGGCCATACGGGCGTTTTCGAGGCCATCATCCAAGCGGTGGAGACCACGGACCAATGCGCCCGGCAGGTGGTGGAGGCCGCGCGTGCCCAAGGCTATGCGGTGGTGATCATCGCCGACCATGGCAATGCCGACAAGGCCCGCAATGCGGACGGCACGCCCAACACCGCGCACAGCCTCAATCCGGTGCCCCTGGTGGTGCTCGATGAACGGGTCCATGAATTGCGCGACGGCATCCTGGCCGATGTGGCCCCCACGATCCTGGCCCTCATGGGCATGGAAAAGCCCGCCGAGATGACGGGCTCATCACTGTGGGTCGGATAGGATCGGGCGCTTACCAGCGATTGCGCAGAATGGTCAGGTGACCGGTCTTCGCTTCCCGGTTCCGCACGAGCACTTCGTAGTAGTAGGTGCCATCGGGCACGTTCAACGCGGCCCAGTTGTTCTGGTAGTTCTTGGCGTCCAGGATCAGCTGGCCCCAGCGGTTGAAGATGCGTACGGTGTTCTCCTGGTTGCCGAGGCCCGCGATCACGAAGAAATCGTTGATGCCGTCGCCGTTCGGCGTGAAAACGTTCGGCACTTCCACCTCACATTCGATGGTGATGGTGGCGGCGATGGTGGCCGATCCGCCACAGGCGTCGGTCACGGTCACCGCGGCCAGCCCGCTGTTCTGCAGACCCACCCAGATGAAGGGATCGGTGGCGCCGTTGTACCACTCGTAAGCATAGGGCTGCAGACCACCGGTCGCGGACACGAAGATCTCCGCGCTGTCCGGGCTGCATTCGGAAAGGATGTTGTTGATCTCCAGCACCAGGGGTGGCACATCGATGATGGTGAAGGTGACCGATGCCGTCACCGTCTGTCCGCAGGGGTTGGTGTAGGTGCCGGTGATGGTCACCGTTTCATTGCCTTCGATGATCTGGTCCGCGAAGGGGTTGAAGTTGAAGATCACGTTCTGCTGCCCTGCGGGGATGGTCACCGTGGGCGGCAGGCTGTAATCCTCGCCTTGCGTGGCCGTGCCTGAGCCCGTGAGCGTAATTACCAGATCGCCCGTGGTGCTGGAAGGACGTATGATGTTGTATTGCCCGGTGCCACATCCTTCAAGCACATCAGCGCTGCCGATGATGTTCATCACCAGGGGCGGCGCGGGAAGCAGGACCACCTCATAATCCAGGGTCACCTGCGATCCGCAGAAGTCCGTCACGGTCACAGTGTAGGTGGTGGTGGCGGTGGGCGATACGGATATGGACGGTGTGTCCTCTCCGCCTGGGGCCCAACTGATGCCATATGGCTCCAAACCACCACCCGCCGTTGCCGTCAGCGTGATGTTCTCCCCGCATAGGATGCTGCCACCCGTGCCTGTCACCTGCAGGTCCGGCAGCTGGTCAATGATGAACTCGAAGCTGTTGGTGGCGAGGTTGCCGTTGCAGTCCAGCGCCGCGATGTTGATGATGAAGGTCTCGGGGCCATCGGGATCCAGCGGTGCTTCGAAGGGTATCGTGATGGAGGAGACACCGGGTCCGAACACGATCTCGTCCGGCAGGGGAGGAACGATGTCCACACCGTTCTCAGCCGTACCCTCGTAGGAGAGGTACACGACATCCTCCTCATTCTCGTTGCATGAGGTCCTGCGGAATACGATATCCAGCTCGATGCAACTTTCATAGATGATGTTGCCCACAATGGTGGGGCCTGGGGTTATCTCCGGCACATAGGGCACACTGGAGAAGCTGCCAGCCTCCAGGAACACTCCGCTGTCGAAGGCCGTATCCAAAGCATCGCCGATGGCGAGTTTGATATGGTAGGTCTCCCCGCACTGCACCACCGCCGTGGCCGTGAGCACCACGGTCATGCCATCATAGACCAGCTGTCCGCCCGTACCGTTGTCGATGTAGTACTGCGGATTCTGGGCGGGGCAACCGGGTGAGTTGGGGTTGTTGTTCAGGCCGTTGTTCACGTTGTTGATGGTCACCGGTGTGGTGGTACCGGGGATCAGCGCGATGTTGGCCGAATTGTTCGAATAGGGACCAGTGATGCCCGGACCGCTCAGAAAGAAACCGAAAGCATCGTTGAAGCTGCATACCCACTCGGGATACTCCTCTGATGCGAACACGTAACGGAAGCGGATCGTGTCACCAGTGGGGATGAAGTCGAACTCCAGGACGGACCTGTCATTGATACCCACCCCCGCGATGGCCACCAGGTCAGGGTCACTGCCAGTGCCCAGGAAGTCGCTCTGGAATCCTGATGCCGGCCCGGGGATGTTCTGCACATTGCCCGAAGACAGGATGATGCCCTGACCAAGACCCAGGTTGGTGTTGATCGAGTTGAACGAACCCCGGCCATTGCCCGCCGGCGGGTTGGCGGTTCCGTTGTAGGTCACGTTGCTCACGGTCACGCAGGAACCGACGAGCACATCGGTCACCAATTGTTGCACGGTAAGATTCGTGCTCACCTGCAACTGGGCGTGGGCCGTGCCCATCCCCATGGCCATCATGATGACCGCACCTGCCTTCTGCTTCAAGTCCATGTTGTTCATCAGTATTGGGAACCAGCGATCAAGGTCACATGGCCATAACCCTCCACAGCCGGGAAGTAATGGCCCTTCGCCCTGTACATGTATACATAAACCCCCGTCACGGGATCACCCGAACCGTTGACACGGCCGTCCCATTGGATGGTCATGTCCTTGGTGTTGAAGACCTCGATGCCCCAGCGGTCGAAGATGGTCATCTCGAACTCGTCGATGTAATGGCCGATCGGGCCGAAGAAGTCGTTGATGCCATCACCGTCCGGCGTGAACGCGTTGGGGAAGTAGATGTGCGCCGGGGCGCGCAAAAGTACCGAATCCACTCCGGTGCATCCCGTGGGCGTGGTGATCCACAGGGTCACCCAATGGTCCTCCAGGTCGTAATAGCTGTGCACCACTTCCTTGCCGCGGTAGCGCGTGCCGTCACCCATGTCCCACAGCCAGGTCTCGGCGAAGGGCAATGTGGCGGCCTGCAGGTACCAGTCGTCCTGGCCCTGGTTGGTCACCACGATGCTGGTGAATACGTACTCCACATCGATCCGCACGCGCTTGGTGATCTGCTCCCCGCATTGGTCGGTCACGGTCACCACGTACTCGGTCAACTGGTCGGGTTCCACCACCATGATGGGGTCGGTGAAGTTCAGGCCGTGCCAGTCGATGAAGTAGTAGCCCGATCCACCCGACACCTGGGCGTGCAAGGTGATGTCGTCACCGGCACAAATGGTCTGGTCCGGTGTGAGTTCCAGCACAAACGGATCGTATATCGGCAGGTATACGGTGATCGATGCCGAGCCCTGGTTCTGGCACTGGTCGGTGGCCGTAAGCGTGTAGGTATGGCTGCCGTCCACGTTCACCGTCAGTTCCGAGGTGGTGCCGATGGTCTGTCCGATCTGGTTGGTCCAGGCCAGGCTGTAGACCCCATTGCCGCCGATGATGTTGGCCACCTCCAGCGTGGTGGGATCGCCGGAGCAGATCACCGTCTGGTAGGGGTTCAGGGTGACCTCCACATCGGGCAATGGCACAGTGCTGACAAGCACGCTGTCCTGGATGGAGGTGCCGCAGCCGTCGGTCACCGTTACCACATACCAGGTGGGCGGGCTTGAAGGCACGTCGATCGTGGCCGTGTTGCCCACCACCAAGCCATTCAGCGTCCACTGGTACGTGAAGTTGTTGTCGCCACCGGAAGCATTGATCACGCTGATCGGGCCGGTGCTCATGCAGTCCACCTCCGTGGGTGGGCTCACCTCGATGTCCAACGGCGGATAGACCGGGAGGGTGATGGTGAAATTGCCCTGCACCGGCAGTACGCCACAGACATCACCCACCTCCACGGTGTAGGTGGTGGTCACCCCAGGTGACACTGTGATCGTCGGCGTGGTCTCCCCGGTGCTCCAGAGAAAGGTGTACTGACCCAGGCCACCCGTGACCGTGGGAGCCAGTACATGGGATTGCCCGCAGATGGAGTTGAGGTTGTTGGTGGCCACATTGATCGGTGGCGCCGTGTCGATGTTGAAGGTGAACACGGTCTCCACGATGATGTTGGCGCATTCGATCAGGGAGGTGATGGCGATGATGATCGTCTCCGGCCCGTCGCCATCGAAGGGAATGTCCAGGAAGAGACTTACCGTCTCCTCGCCCACCGGGAAGACCAACTGATCCGGGATGGGCGGGAAATAGTCCACACCGGGCGTGGCCGTGCCGCTGATGACCAGGTCGGCGATCAGTTCCTCATTGAGGTCCCCAAGGCGGGTGAACACGAGCTCATAGGGTCCGCAGCCTTCGAGCATCACATTGCCTGGCATCACCCCGAAGGACTCTTCCAGCGAGGGGATCACGTTGCCTGTGCTGGTGAAGCTGCCTGCTTCCAGGAAAACGCCACTGTCGAAGGCCGTGTCCAAAGCATCGCCGATGGCGAGCTTGATGTGGTAGGTGGCGCCGCACTCCACCAAGGCGAATGCGGTCAGCACCACCGTCATGCCATCGTATACCACCTGCCCACCGAAACCGTTGTTGATGTAGAACTGCGGGTTCTGCGCCGGGCACCCGGGGGCGTTGGGGTTGTTGTTCAGTCCGTTGTGCACATTGTTGATCGTCACCGGAATGGCGGTACCGGGGATGAGCGCGATGTTGGCGGCATTGTTCGAGTAGGGTCCGGTGATGCCGGGCCCACTGAGGAAGAAGCCGAAGGCGTCGTTGAAGCTGCAGATCCATTCCGGGTACTCTTCGGATCCGAACACGTACCGGAAGCGCAGCGTGTCACCGATGGGAATGAAGTCGAACTCCAGCACCGCCTTGTCATTGATCGCCGAATTCGAGATGGCCACCAGGTCTGGGTCACTGCCGGTATTCAGCCAATCACTCTGGAAGCCCGAGGCCGGAGCGGCCACGTTCTGGGCGAATCCCGAACACAGGATCACCCCAGCCTCCAAGCCCAGATTCGTATTGATGGCGGTGAATGAACCCGATCCTGCTTGGCCGCCGGGCGGGCTGGGCACCCCGTTGTACGTGACGTTGAAGGCCTGCACCCCATTGCCCAGCAGGATATCCTGCACCAACTGGTTGGGCGTGAGCGCGGTGGAGACGTTCATCTGGCCTTGCGCATGGGCGGCCCACAGAAGGGGCAGGAAGCCCAGAAGATGGCGATAGGTCATGGTTGCGCGAAAGTGGAAAGGTGAAGGTAGGGTTTGTCGTCGGAACAGTAGACCCACGGGGGTGGCCAAAGGTTGCCCCAAGGGGCCAGGGCGTTCCGGGCGCATCATGGCGGCTATCTTCGCCACCCACCGAAAACCCAGCCGCCCGTGCAACAACTGGATACCTACATCGAGACCAACAGGGACCGCTTCCTCAACGAACTCCTCGACCTGCTGCGCATCCCCAGCGTGAGCGCCGACCCCAAGTACAAGGCCGATGTGGCCCGCTGCGCCGAAGCGGTGAAACAGCGCATGGAGGAGGCCGGCCTGGACCGGGTGGAGGTCTGCCCCACCGCCGGGCACCCCATCGTGTACGGCGAAAAGATCGTCGACCCCAAGCTGCCCACCGTGCTGGTCTATGGCCACTACGATGTGCAGCCGCCCGACCCCTTGGACCTCTGGCACAGCGGCCCATTCGACCCGGTGATCAAGGACGGCATGATCTACGCCCGTGGCAGTGCCGACGACAAGGGTCAGTTCTACATGCATGTGAAGGCCATCGAGGCCATGATGCGGAACGGCGGCCTGCCCTGCAACGTGAAGGTGATGATCGAGGGAGAGGAGGAGGTGGGCAGCGACAACCTGGGGCTTTTCGTCAGCGCCAACAAGGCGAAACTCGCGGCTGATGTGGTGCTGATCAGCGACACCAGCATGATCGCCAACGACGTGCCCAGCATCAACACCGGACTGCGGGGCCTGAGCTATGTGGAGGTGGAGGTCACCGGTCCGGACCGCGACCTGCACAGCGGGGTGTACGGCGGTGCCGTGGCCAACCCCATCAACGCCTTGTGCGAGATGATCGCCAGCCTGCACGATGCCGACCGCCGCATCACCATCCCGGGCTTTTACGATGCCGTGCAGGAATTGAGCGCCGCCGAGCGCAAGGCCCTGGCCGAAGCACCCTTCGATGAACAGGTATTCATGAAGGACCTCGGCATCGATGCCGTGCGCGGCGAGAAGGGCTACACCAGCGAGGAGCGCAGCACCATCCGGCCCACGCTGGACGTGAACGGCATCTGGGGCGGCTACATCGGCGAGGGCGCCAAAACGGTGCTGCCCTCGAAGGCCTACGCCAAGATCAGCATGCGCCTGGTGCCCGACCAGAAGAGCGGTGCCATCACCAAGCTTTTCAAGGACCATTTCGAGAAGATCGCCCCGCCGGGCGTGAAGGTGGTGGTGAGGCCCCACCATGGTGGTGAAGCGGCCGTCACACCCATCGACAGCCCTGCCTATCTGGCCGCCAGCAAAGCCATGGAGGAGACCTTCGGCAAAAAGCCCATCCCCACCCGCGGCGGCGGCTCCATCCCCATCGTGGCGCTCTTCGAGGAAGAACTTGGGCTGAAGACCGTACTCTTCGGCTTCGGGCTCGACAGTGACAACATCCACAGCCCCAACGAGAAGTACGGCGTGTTCAACTACTTCCAGGGCATCCGCTCCATCCCGCGCTTCTTCCACCACTATGCGGGAATGATGAACGGTGCCTGATCGCGGAGCGAGATGCGGCACCACCCATTGGGCGCGGCCCAGGCGGTCCTTCATACCACAAGGCGATGGATCCGCTGAGCAGAGCGACCAACCTTCAGCGCAAGGACGACGGCATCCATTACGCCAAGGTCCAGTCCCGTGTGTCCTATCCTGAAGACGGCAATGACGATTACTTGCGGATCGAGGATCGATCCTTCTGGTTCCGCCACCGCAACGACATCATCATCGCCGCGATCCGCAACTTCCATGGCGGTGGGGCTTTCTTCGACATCGGCGGAGGCAACGGTTTCGTTGCGAAAGGGATCCAGGACGCCGGGTACCCGGTGGTCCTGGTCGAACCCGGTCCATCCGGAGCACGAAATGCCAAGGCCCGGGGAATAGAACATGTGGCCTGCTCCACCTTGCAGGACGCCGGCTTCCCGCCGGAGCGCATGGAGGCGATGGGATTGTTCGATGTGCTGGAACACATCGAGGATGACCTTGGCTTTCTGAAGCTGGCCCATGGCCACCTGAAGCCGGGCGGCAGGATCTACATCTCGGTGCCCGCCTATGGGTTCCTTTGGTCCAACGAGGACGAGCAGGCCGGTCATTTCCGGCGATACACCCTGGGCGAACTCAGAAAAGTGCTGACGAATGCCGGATTCAGCATGACCTACGGCACCTATTTCTTTTCCCCACTGCCCCTGCCCATTTTCCTCATGCGCTCCATCCCCAGCAGACTGGGATCACGCCGCGGACCCAGCGACCGGAAGACCCTGGACCAGGAGCACCGGACCGGGTCAGGTCCCCTGGACCGGGTCATGCGCGCGGTCTGGGCCTGGGAGAAGAACAGGGTGGCGAAATGCCGCAGGATCCCTTTCGGCAGCAGTTGTTTCATGGTGGCCACCAAATGATGCGACGCGAACGCAGCGGCACGGACCTTGCCGACCGCCTCCCTCCGCCCGCTGCGGACCGATACACCCGGTTCCCCCTCCCCCGTATGCGTGACCTGACCCTCCTGGTGATCGCCGTGCTCCTTTCCGGCTGCCTTTCCTATAAGGAAGTGGCCATGCACGACATCGTGGACGTGGACCTGAAGAAGCTGGACAGCAAGGGCGTTTCGCTCATCGCGCTGGTGAAACTGGAGAATCCGAACGGCTACAGGATCCACGTGAAGGACCCCGACGTGGACCTTTACCTCAATGGCACGTACGTGGGCAAGGGCTACCTGGACACCAACCTGGTGCTGCCCCGGCGCAGCAACGAGATACACCGCGTGCCGCTCCACGCCGAATTCAAAGGTTTGAACCTGCTGATGGTGATGCTGGGCAGCGCGCTCAGCGGGGAGGCCACCATCGGGGCGAAAGGCACTGTGTTGGGGCAGGCCGGACTGCTGCGGAAGCGCTATCCCTTTGAGGTGGAGGAGACCGTGGAACTGGGGTCACTGGCCCGATAGAACCGCCTCCCAACGTACGATCACCGGTACGCCCAAGAGCCCATCAGCCTGCGAGATCCGGATGGTATGGCCCACTTGGTCGTGCCGATCGCGGTAGCGTGAACGCGCCAGCACGAGTTCGTCCAAGTGGCCATCCACGAAGAAGTAGACATACCGGGTACGGCCCCCTTCCACATGGTCCACCCGATGGTCGCTGTACGTGGCCGGGCCGTGGCCGAGGAAGTTCAGCCACAGCAGCAAGCTGGTCAGCAGTGGCCCCGCAGCCAGCAGATTGAACAGGAACCACTCCAAGCGCTCCATGCCCAGGCGAAATCCCGATCTGGCATAGGGCATCAAATTGCCAATGAAACAGAGCACCAACAGCACCCGCAGCAAGGTGGAAGGTCGGATCAGGGTCCAGGAGGCCACCGTGAAGAAGCTCACCACCGCGACGAACAGACCCAAACCCATGAGCGTGCTTGGCCAGGACTGCTCCCGCACCCCGCCCTTCACCGGCTTCTGTTGATGCATGGGGCGCCGGGCACGGACCGGCCGCCATGGGGCGGGCTTCCTTTGTTCCATCATGATGGCCCGGCAAAATACCGCCGCCCGCCCTGCCAACCGCCTGGCGCAGGAAAGCAGCCCCTACCTGCTGCAGCACGCGCACAACCCGGTGGACTGGTATCCCTGGGGCGAGGAGGCATTCGACAAGGCGCATGACGAGGGCAAGCTGGTGCTGGTGAGCGTGGGCTACAGCAGCTGCCACTGGTGCCATGTGATGGAGCGCGAATGCTTCGAGGACGAGGCCATCGCCCGGCTGATGAACTCCCACTTCGTCTGCATCAAGGTGGACCGGGAGGAACGGCCCGACGTGGACCAGGTGTACATGACCGCCGTGCAGCTGATGACCCAGCGCGGGGGCTGGCCACTGAACTGCTTCACCCTACCCGATGGCCGCCCGGTATACGGTGGCACCTACTTCCCGCCCGCCACGTGGACCAAGGTGCTCACCGACCTGCACGACACCTGGCAGCGCGAACCCGAACGCGTGAGGGCCTATGCCACCCGCCTCACCAAGGGCGTGGAGGCCGCCACGCTGGTGGATCCCGTGCCTACCGAGGACTTCCACCGGGGCGACCTGGAGGCCATGGTGGCCAACTGGGAACCGCATTTCGACCATGTGCACGGTGGGCCCGACAAAGCGCCCAAATTCCCCCTGCCCAACAACTATCAGTACCTGCTGCGCTACGCCTGGCTCACCAACGACCGCGCCCTGAAGCGGCACGTGGATCTCACGCTGGACAAGATGGCCCTAGGCGGCATCTTCGACCATGTGGGCGGAGGCTTCGCACGCTACAGCACCGATGTGCTCTGGAAGGTGCCGCACTTCGAGAAGATGCTCTACGACAACGCCCAGCTGGTGTCGCTCTACAGCCAGGCGTATCAGGCGTTCAGGAAGCCCTTGTACCGTTATACCGTGGAACGGACTCTTGAATTCCTCTTCCGTGACATGCACGGTGCGGACGGCGCGTTCTTCAGCGCCTTGGATGCCGACACCGAGGGCAAGGAGGGCAAGTACTACGTGTGGTCCAAGGACGAGTTGATGGCCCAGCTGGGGGCGGAATTCGACCTGGCGGCGGCCTACTACAACGTGAACGAACGCGGCCATTGGGAGCACGGCGACCACATCCTGCTGCGCCAAAAGGACGATGCGGCCTTCGCGGCGGAGTTCGGCATCGCCGAGGAGGAACTCCGTCAACGTGTGTCTTCCATCAATGGTCGGCTGCTGGAAGCACGCAACAAGCGGGCACGGCCGGGGCTCGATGACAAAGCCCTTGTGAGCTGGAACGCCCTGATGGTGCACGGCCTGTGTGATGCCTATGAGGTGTTCGGCAAGGGGGAATGGCTGGCCGCCGCCGAGCACACCATGGAACTGCTGCTGGGCACCTGCCGACGCCCCAACGGCGGTCTGTGGCACAGCCTTAAGCAAGGCAAGGCCACCATCAACGGCTACCTGGAGGACTACTGCTTCACCATCGAGGCACTGTTGGCGTTGTACGGCGTCACCTTCAAGGAGCGCTGGATCACCGAGGCACAAGCGTTGGCGGAGCATGCCATCCGGCATTTCCACGACGAAGCCAACGGGCTGTTCCACTTCACCAGTGACCTGGACCCGCCATTGATCACCCGGCCGCGCGAGATGCACGACAATGTGATCCCCGCCTCCAACAGCAGCATGGCCAAAGCGCTCCACGGGCTGGGCACCCTGCTCGACGAGGAGCGCTATCTCGCCATGAGCCGGCGCATGCTGGGCACCGTGGCTGACGACCTGGCAGGCTACCCCAGCGGCCACAGCAACTGGGCGCAACTCATGCTCATGCACGTGTTCCCCTGCCCGGAGATCGCCATCACCGGCCCGGAAGCCCTGCGTTTGCGCGGGGAATTCGCCGCACACTACCTGCCGAACCGGGTCTTTCTGGGTGGTAACAAGCGAAGTGATCTCCCGCTGTTGAAGGACAGGTTCCTGCCTGCCAGCACGATCTTTGTCTGCGTGGACAAGTCCTGCCAATTGCCTGTCCCCACGGTGGAAGAAGCCTTGAAGCAAATAACATGAAACGCCTGCTCCTCCTTCCACTTTTGACCTCGGTCACGCTGTTGCCGGCGCAGGTGGTGCTCATCCAGCCCGGCCCGGACGACCCCGGAGAACTGCGATTCAACCCGCAGTTCATCGCACGCAACCGCATCCACACCATCACGGGCGAACAATCGGTGAAACGGGACAACCGGCCCATGCTGGCCAAGCCGGAAAAACATGTGTACCGATTCGATGAGCAGGGACGAACGGCCTATTCCAACCACAGCTTCGGGCAGCCTGGCAGCGGCCGCGACACAGCCTCCACCATGTTCACCTTCGACGAGCAAGGCGACCTGGTGCGCCGCCTTCGGAACGACCTCAGCGGCTACTTCGGCTTCGACGTGGTACGCGATGAACAGGGTCGACCCGTGCGCGAGACCTTCACCCGCATCGAGAATCTCAGCACCAACCGCTACGAATTGAGGCCGGGGGCCATCACCGAGATCAGCGACGAGCACTTCCGCTACGAAACGGTGAATGACACCGTGTGGAAACGCATGTACATCAACAGCCTGGGCCTGCCCTACCGCGAGCAGACGCATACCAGCGACCGGCTGGGCTATCTCCGCAGCATCGAGGACCGCTACCTGGTGAACAACCGGCGTTCGCGCATCACCTTCGACTACGACGAAAAGGGCCGGCTGGCGGGGCGCACCGAACAACCCGACCTCTCCCAGCCACGCACCCTGCGCCGCACCTGGAAGTACGATGCGGCGGGCAATGTCACCGATGGCGCGCTTTTCCACGACGACAAACAGATCAACCGCGACGAATACCTCTACGAGGAGAATGGCATGCTGAAAGCGCGGTTGACGCTGGATATCGGAACGAACAACATCGAAGTACTGCGCTTCCGCACGGAGCGGCGCTGAACGCCATCGGATGCGCCTCGCATCGCTCATCGCCCTGCTGCTTCCCTGCCTCCTGCAGGCACAGTCCACCGTGATCCACTGGGCCTACGGGCCGTTCGGGCAGGTCGGTGACGCCGCCTTCATCGTGGAGCGCGGCCGCATCCACACGGCCTCGGGTCCCTTCGGCCAGAAAGGCCCCTGCATCTTCGTGTTCAACGACACGGAGGTCTACCACAGCGCCGACCCCTTCGGCGGTCGCGGCCAGGGCGCCTTCCTGGCCGATGGCGGCCACCTGTACCGGTGCCATGGAAGCTTCTGCAACAAAGGCGGCTGCGCATTGATGCTGGAAGGCAACAAGGTGTTCCGCGGCGAAGGCCCCTTCTGCAACAAGAGCGAAGGCGCGTTCATCCTGGACGGGAACATGGTCCACCTGGCCGAAGGTCCCTTCGCCAACAAGAGCGACGCCATCCTGCAGGTTCGCGGCGATGTGCCCATGATCGCCCTGCTGGCGATCCTCGCCGGTCTGTGAGCCGCGCCGTGGTGCGTAACATTGCATCACAACACCGCCGCCGCATGCGCGCCACCCGTATTCCGATCCTGATATGTGCGATCCTATTCAGCGCCTGCGACAAGGACGAGAACGCCGCGCCGCGCCCACCCTTGGGCGACAATGGCCTCCTGGGGCAGGAACACCATTTCAAGGTGAAGGCCGACGAATGGAGCGCCTACGGCATACCGGGTGATGACACCCACGGATACGACGTGATCAAGACGGTGAACATCATCGACGAGGGGGTCCTCCAGAGCGGCACGGTGCGGGTCTACGTGAAGCGCTCCGCGAACAACTGGGCCGAGTTGCCCCTGCTGGCCCACCAAGGCGCGCCACTCGGACTGAACTGGCGCTTCGATAAAGGCGTTGGCAAAGTGCAGGTGATGATCGATCGTTACGGCGAGAAGTTCAGCCCGCCCGATCAGATGATGACCTTCAAGGTGGTGGTGTTCGCGAACTGAAGCGGAAGAGTCCCGATCACATCATCGCCTTGCCCACGGAGGCCCCCTTCCCATACACTGGCACCAGATAGGCCAGCTCATCGAAGCTGCCGGCCCGACAGCGTTTCTCGGCCAGCGGCAGCATGGCGGATGCGGTGGGGCGAATGCCGGGCAAGTGTGTGATACCTGCGCGTCCGGCCCAAGTTGGCGCGGCTTTGTCGGCGCCATCGCCGAACACCACGCGGGCCTCCGGCAGCGCGGCCCAGGCTTCGTCCAGGATCAACGGTGCGACATCGGCCAAGGCTTGGCCATCGGCATCGTATGGCTGCGCGAAGACCTCCATGCGCCGCGCATCGATCATGGGCCACAACGTGCCCTGCAGCTGTCCATGCGCGGTGCGTGCGGCTTGCACCAGCGCGGCCAGCGTAGAGATTCCGATGATGGGCTTGTCCAGCGCGTAGCACAAGCCCTTGGCGGCACTTAGTCCGATCCGCAGGCCCGTGTAGCTGCCCGGCCCAATGCCCACGGCCACGGCATCGAGGTCCTTCAGCGGCAGGCCCGCTTCTTCCATCACCTCGGCGATGAAGACGTTGACCTTCTCGGCGTGTGCGAGCTTCTCGCTGTCCACCTCGCGGATGGCCAACACCTGCCCATCACGGCCCAAGGCCACGGAGCAGAGCTTGGTGGCGGTCTCTATGGCGAGGAGGAGGGGCATCGGAGGAACAATTCACCGCAGGGCCGCGGAGACGCAAAGGTGCGCAGAGGTTGAGCAACAGCTTCCCGACCACGAAGGCAGCCAAGCATCCGGGTTCAACCTCCGCGTTCTCCGCGCCCCCGCTTCTCTGCGGTGATCGATACTCCCCTCCTCAGCTGTTGAAGATGGCCGGCAGCTTCATGGCCATGCTCATGTCGCCGCCGATCTTCACCTGGCCGCTCATCACCGCCGCCATCGGGTTCAGGTCGCCGGTGAGCAGTTGGTGGAACACATCGGCGGATACGGTAACCGTGCAGTCGGCGTCCTTCTTCTCCGTGGAGACGATATTGCCACTGCCGGTGCCGTCCACGTGCACGCTGTCGTCACCGAGGTCGAAGCGGATAGTGTTGCCCAGGGCTGCAGCGTTGGCGGCCTTCTGGTTCACGAGGGGGAGGATGTCGTTCAGGGTCATGGTTGTTGGGGTTTTCGTTTAGTGTTTCATACGATTATTGCACCCGTTCGTCGGCCCGATGGGTCGACAGTACAGGTGCACGGATGGAACTTGGCATTGACACATTCCATCCGCGTCATCTGCGCCATCTGCGGCTTGCATTTCATCCGAACACCGTTTGCAGTTTCATGGCCACGCCCATGTCGCCGCTGATCTTCAGCTTGCCGGTCATCATGGCGGTCATGGGGTTCAGCTTGCCTTTTGTGAGGGCGAGGAAGTCCTCCAGGCTCACCTTCACGGTGCAGTCGGCATCCTTGTCGTCGGCAGTGGCGATGTTGCTGTCGCCGGTGCCGTCCAGGAAGAGCTTGTGCTCGCCGAAGTCGAACTTGAGGGTCTTGCCGAGTGGCTTCTTCGTGGCCGAACGCTCGCGGACACCTTCCAGCAGGCGGTTGAAGTCGACACCATTGCCATTGCTGCTTGCATTAGCTGGAGCTGGTGTTGGTTCCGCAGCAGGCACAGCTTTCGGCGCAGCCGCCTTCGGGGCTTTCTCCGATGCACTGGCATAGCTCACCTCATCGATCACCATCTTGGCGATGATGTCCCGCATGATCTCGCTGGTGCCGCCGCCGATGGTGCCCACGCGGCTGTCGCGGAACATGCGGGCGATCTTGTACTCCTCCATGAAGCCATAGCCGCCGAAGTGTTGCAGGCAGGTGGTCATCACCTTGTCGCTGAGTTCGGTGGCAAGCAGCTTGGCCATGGAGCACTCCTTCACGGCGTAGTGGCCGTCGGCGTGCATGTGGCTGCAGTGGCGCACGAACTGCTTGGTGCTCTCGATCTCCGAGGCCATCTGCGCCACACGGTGACGTAATACCTGGAACTTGTTGATCGGGCGACCGAATGCTTCGCGGGCGGCCATGTACTCCAGGGTGTAGGTCAGTGCGCTTTCGCAGGCGGCATAGGCGCTGATGGCGCCGGCCAGTCGCTCCAGCTGCAGGCCGCCCATCAGGTAGTAGAAGCCCTGTCCCTCTTCACCGATGAGATTCTCGGCGGGCACCTTCACGTTGTCGAAGCCCAGCTCGGCGGTGTCGCTGGCATGCCAGCCCAGCTTCTTCAGCTTGGTGGTGGTGATGCCCGGCAGGTCCTTGTCGATCACCAGCAGGCTTACCCCACCGGCACCGGCCTTGGGGTCGGTCTTCACCACGGCCACGATGAAGTCGCCGTACACGCCGTTGGTGATGAAGGTCTTGCTGCCGTTCACCACGTAGTGGTCGCCCTGGCGCACGGCGGTGGTCTGAATGTTGGCCACGTCGCTGCCCGCGCCTGGTTCACTGATGCCGATGCAGCCCACCAGCTTCCCGCTGATGATGCCCGGCAGGTACTTCTTCTTCAGCGCATCGCTGCCATACTTCAGGATGTACGGGCTGCTCATGTACTGCACCACCAATTGGGTGATGGTGAAGCCGCCTGAGAAGACGCGCGAGGTCTCTTCGCAGAAGACTACGTCGTAGAAGAAGTCGAGCTCCATGCCCCCGTATTCCTTGGGGTAACCCAGACCGAGGAAGCCCATGTCGCCCATCTTCTTCCAGATGTCGCGCGGGATGCGGCCCTGTTCCTCCCAGATCTCGATGTGCGGCACCACTTCCTTCTGGAGAAAGGAGCGGAGGCTTTCGCGGAAGAGTTCATGTTCTTCGGTGAAGTAGTAGCTGTCCATGAAGGGTTGTCCGTTGTCAGGTATCAATTGTCGTTGGCCCGCGCAGTTTCGCGCCGCACCATCCATTGCTGCAACACGTAGGGCACCAATCGCCGGATCCCATGCAGGAAGCGCATGCGGGCGCCGGTGACGATGAAGGTGCTGCCCCTTACGAAACCACGCCAGACATCATCCGCCACCTCATCGGCGGTGGTCGCCGCCAGGCCATTGAAGGTCTTCGCATCGTCCATGTGTCCGGCGGTACGGAAGGCGGTGTCCTTGATCGCGGCCGGGCACACGGTGATGCACTTCACCCGGCTCTTCTTCAGTTCCAGTTCCTCCTGCAGGGCACGGCCGAACTGGTGCACGAAGGCCTTGGTAGCGGCATAGGTGTTCATGCGGGCCACGGGTTGGAAGGCGCTGTTGGAGGCGATCTGGATGATGGTGCCCGCATCGCGCTTCAGCATATCGTCCAGGAAGAGACGTGTGAGCCGGTAGGTGGCCAGCACATTGGTGTGGATCATCGCCTCTTCGCGTTCCACCGGGATGTCGCTCACATAACCGTAGGTGCCGAAGCCGGCATTGTTCACCAGCACATCCACGGCCCAGCCGTGCTGCGCGGACCAGTCGTACACGGACTGCGCGCTCTCCGGTTCGGAGAGATCGATGGCCATGAACTCCACCTGCGCATGGTCGATCTCCGTCTGCAAAGCGGCCTTGGACTTTATGAGCTCCTGCTCATCAAGCGCAACCCAAAGCAGGCGGTATCCGTCGCGTGCGAAGCGCTTTGACATGGCGTAGCCGATGCCGCTGGAACCGCCGGTGATCAATGCCGTCCTCATAGGCGTGACAGGCGCATGGCCCATTTGATGAAGAAGGGTTTGAAGGGCGGCTTCAGCGGCGCCAATGTGCCCCAGGTCCGCTTCTGGATGCCGCGCTCGTTGCTGAACTCCACGAACGAGCGGTGCCCACCGGCCTTGCCGATCCCACTGTTGTTGATCCCACCGAAGGGGACCATGGGATTCGATGTGGTGACCATCAGTTCATTGATCGCGGTGGTGCCGGCGGTGGTGGTGCGCAGCAGATACTCGGTGGCTTTTCGGTCGTGGCTGAGGATGTAAAGCGAGAGCGGACGCTCCAGTCGTGCGATCATCTGAGGCACCTCCTTGACATCGCGGTAGGTGAGCACCGGCAGCACGGGACCAAAGATCTCCTCCCGCATGACGCCCATGTCCGGTGTGACATCGATGAGCACATGCGGGTCGATGAAGCGCTCATCCTCGATCATGTCCCCGCCAATGGCGATGCGCGCGCCTTTCGCCACAGCGTCAACGATCAGTGCCTTCACCCGCTTGAAGTTGCGGCCATCGACCATGCGGCCATAGTCCTTCGCCCGCTTCAACCCCTGGCTTTGCGGGTCGTACATGCGGTCCACGGCCGATCGATAGGCCTTGAGGAAGTCCTCCAGCTCGCCATCGGGGATCAGGGCGTAGTCCGGTGCGATGCAGGTCTGCCCCTTGTTGAGCAGTTTGGCCCAGGCGATGTCGCGCGCGGCCTTGGTGATGTCATAGCTGTCGTGCACGATCACCGGCGATTTGCCGCCCAGTTCCAAGGTCACGCTCGTGAGGTGCTCGGCGGCGGCCTTCATCACGATCCTGCCCACGGCCGGGCTGCCGGTGAAGAAGATGTGGTGCCAGGGCTTGTTGAGCAGGGCGGTGGTGGTGGGCACATCGCCCTCCACAACGGCCACTTCGCGCTCGTCGAAGAGATCGCCGATCATCCGATCAATGAAGGCGGATGTGTGCGCCGAGATCTCCGAAGGCTTGATCAGCACGACGTTCCCGGCGGCGATGGCGTGGATCAGTGGCAGAACGGTGAGTTGCAGGGGATAATTCCATGGCGATATGATGAGCACATGCCCCTTCGGCTCGTACCGGGTCCACCCCTTCAGGCCGGCCATGGCCAGCGGTGTACCCGCCGGATGGTCTTTCACCCAGCCGTGCAGGTTGTCGTACACGTGCTTGCAGGCCACCAGGAAGGGGAGCAGCTCGATCACCCTGCTCTCCTCGGGGGCGCGTCCCAGGTCCTGCCGTAACGCGTCGGTCCACTCGGCCATGTGCCGTTCGTCCAGCAGGTAGCGCTCGATCTTCCGGATGCGGGTGATACGCTCCTTCACGCTGATCTCCTTGGCCAGTTGCAGGTTGGCGTCTGTGTGCTGCAGTGCGAAGAGCCGCTCGGCCTCTGAGATGTTGTGGAAACGTCCGTTGCTCATGCTTTGTCCCAGATGATGGTGGCGCTGTGGTTGTGCCAACCCAGGTAATGTTCCCCGTAGCGCGCGTCGATCTGCTCGCGGCGCACCTTCAGCGTGGGCGTGAGCAGTTGATTGTCCTCGCTCCATGTCTCCCGTGTGATGACAAGGGTCGAGATGCGCTCGTGGTTCGCCACGTCGGTATTGACCTTCTCCAAGTGCTCGGCCAGCACTGCCTGCATGGTGCTTCGGTCCGCCTTGAACGACGCGGCATTGAGGTTCACCAAAGCGATCGGCTGCGGGCAGGTCATGCCCACCAGGCACACCTGTTCGATGTGCGGGCAGGTGGACAACCGCTCCTCGATGGGATTGGGCACGATGAACTGTCCCTTGGCGGTCTTGAACGCATCGTTGATGCGGCCGGTGAGGTAGAGGAAACCCTTGTCGTCCATGTGGCCCTTGTCGCCACTGTGGATCCATCCATCGCGCAGCACCTGGGCGGTCATCTCCGGTTCCTTGTAATATCCCATCATCGCGTGCGGCGTCCTCATCAGGATCTCGCCGTTGTCCGGGTCGATGCGCACCTCGCAGAAGGGCACCACACGGCCCACGCTGTTCTCCGGTGTGTCGCGATCCACGCCGTTGCTGATGGACCCGCAGGCCTCGGTCATGCCGTAGCTCTCAATGAGGTGGATGCCCAGCTTGCGGAAGAAGCGCTTGATGTGCTTCGGTGTGATCGCGGCGCCGGTGGCCACGGTGCGCACATCGCGCATGCCCAGCCCCGTGCGGATCTTGTTGCGCACGATACCGCCGATCACCGGCAGGGAAAGCAGCATGCTGAGGCGTTTCTCAGGCATCCGCGACAGCACACCCTGGTGGAACTTGGTCCAGATGCGCGGCACCGCGAAGAGCATCGTGGGCTGTGTGTCCTGCAGGTTGTGGATGAACGTGTCGATGCTTTCGCCGAAGGATATGGTGCCACCGGATGCGAGACAGCTGATCTCCACACCGATGCGTTCGCCCACGTGGTTCAGTGGGAGGAAGCTGAAGTACTTCTGGTGCGGCACCTGGAAGATGCCGATGAAATTGGTGAGCCGTTCACCCCGGATGATCAGTGCCGGAGTGCGGTAGCTGTGCATCACACCTTTCGGGCTGCCCGTGGTGCCACTGGTGAAGAGGATGGTCCAGAGCTCATCGAGGGCAGGCTTGTGGATATCCTGCACGGGTTTCTGGGCTGCGATGAGCACATCCCATTCGTGACCAAGGTCCACTGTGGCATTGCCCGCGTAGTGCGGGAAGCGGATGCACGTGACACTGGGCGGCACCACTTCCGCCTTGTTGCCCCAGTGTTCCAGCTTGCCGATGAAGAGGGCCTTGATGTCGCTCTTGGCGATGAGGTCCGCAAGCGATGTCTTGGGCGTGCTGGCATAGAAGGGCACCGAGATGTAGCCGCCCATCATGATCGCCAGATCGGCGAGGATCCAGTGGTAGCAGTTCTTGGAGAGGATGCCGATGTGGTCGCCTTTCTGCAAGCCAAGCATACGCAACGCGCCGACCATGCGACGCGCGATGGTGCCTGCCTCCGCATAGGTGAACGTGTGCCACTCCCGGCCGTAGGGCTGCCGCAGGAATAGGGCGTCCGGCGTGGTCTTCTCCCAGTGAAGGAAGTCGTCCAGCGGAGTGCGGAGGTCCTGGTATAGGGCGTCGGTGTTCACCTCAGAAAAATGAAATGCGTGAAACCACAGAGGCACAGAGGACACAGAGCGGATCCGGATCCGCAGGAAACGGGGAAGGAGCGACTCGCCACTTGATCCAAGGGCATTTCTCCGTGCCCTCTGTGCCTCTGTGGTTCATCATCCCTCTCATAGTTCGTAGGCGTTGCGTGCGATGAAATGTGCGGCCACCGTGCGCCGCGTTTCCTTCAGGTCCTGTGGCGGGAGGTTCAGCAGACGCGTGAGGGCTTTCACGGTCATGGCGGCCATGTCGCCTTGCGCGCTGGCACACACCACCTCACGCGCGGCATGGCGCAATACCTCGGCGGTGTCGTGCATCAGCACGTTGGTCATCGCTTTGCGCACGGTGGCGGTGTCACCCTCGCCGTACTTCATGGTACGGAGCAGCGCGCTCTCGAAGAGGTAGACGTGCATGAGCATGTCGGCCAGTTCCATCAATACCTCCTGCTCGTCCTTGATCGCTTCCTGGAAGCGCTGCATGGCCTGCCCGGCGGCTAGGATGGTGACGGTCTTCGCGCACTCGAGGAAGGACAATTCCAAGCCGAAGGGCTCACCCGTGTCCGCTGCGGGGTTCAGTTTGCCGGCCTGAAGATCCTGGAAAGCCTGCATGGCGGCGGGCATCAGGGCCACCTCGCCCTTCATCGCTTTGCGCAGCAGCGTGGTGGGCATCAGCAGGCGGTTGATCTCGTTGGTGCCCTCGTAGATGCGGTTGCCGCGGATGTTGCGGTACAGCGTGCTGATCTCGCTTTCGGCGCTGTAGCCCATGCCGCCGTGGATCTGCAGCGCTTCGTCCACCACCAACTGCTCCATCTCGGAGCCGTAGACCTTGGTCATGGCGCATTCCAAGGCGAACTCGGCCACGCTGCGCTGTTTGGCCTCCAACTCGGGCATGCCACCGGCGATCATGCTCTCCAGCACCTGGTCCACCTGGTGTGCCACGCGGTTCCATGCGCTGTCGTTGGCGTAGATGCGGGTGGCCATGGCCGCGATCTTTCGCTGGATGGCCCCGAACGATGCGATCGGCTGACCGAACTGCACGCGCTGGTTGGCGTAGCTCACACCCAAACGGAACGCACGTTTTGCGATGGCACTGTTGGCCACCGCGATCTTGATGCGCCCGGCGTTCAGCGCGTTCATGGCGATCTTGAAGCCTTTGTCGCGCTCGCCTAACAGGTTCTCCACGGGCACCTTCACGTCCTCGAAGAAGACCTGCCGCGTGCTGCTGCCGTGGATGCCCAGCTTGCGTTCCTCCGCGCCCAGCTTCACGCCGTATTCCTTGTGTACGATCAGGCAGGACAGGTTCTTGTCATCCCCGATCTTGCAGAAGACGAAGAACACATCGGCGAAGCCCGAGTTGGTGATCCACATCTTCTGGCCGTTCAGCACGTAATGCGTGCCATCGGCACTGAGCACGGCGCGGGTGCGGGCGGCGTTGGCATCGCTGCCGCTGCCGGGTTCCGTGAGGCAGTAACTGCACTTGATCTTCGCCGCGATGATGTCCGGCAGGTACTTCGCCTGCTGCTCGGGCGTGCCGTAGTAAAGCACGGGATAGATGCCGAGACCCGTATGCACGCCGATGCTCTGCGCAAAGGAGAAGCTGTCGCTGGCGATCTCCCCGAAGGCCAGCTCGGTCTTGAAGTCGGCACCCAGGCCACCAAAGGACTCGGGCACACCGATGCCGTGGAAGCCGAGCTCGCCCATCTGTTCCAGCAGTCCGGGTGCGATGGTGGTGCCTTCCACGGTGTCGAACTTGTCCTTGATCGGTTCCAACTCCTTGTCGAGGAAGTCGCGCATGGACTTGCGGAACATGTGCTGCTCCTCGGTGTAGTCCTCCGGCGTGAAGATGTCCTCGGGGCGTGAGGCCTTGATGAGGAACTCGGCGCCTTTGACGAGGGCTGTGGCTTGGGTGGTGGTCATGAACGGGGATCGGTAGGAAATGCAACCGCGGATGACGCAGATGAACGCGGATGAGCACTGCTGGCGCAGCGCTCTGGTTCATTGAACCACGGATGGACACGGATGGACACGGATGACATCATCAGAGGAATGATCGAAGGACATTGGGCAGTCCCATCTTGTCGAAGTTCAAATGCTGGGCACCGTCCACGTAGAGTGTGATGCCGGTGATGTAACTGGCAAGCGGGCTGGCGAGGAAGCACACCGCGTTGGCGATGTCCTGCGGGTCGCCGAAGCGCTTCAGGGGAATGGCTTTGCGGGCTTCGCTGAACATCTCCTGCACCTGGGGTGGGTATGTGGAAAGGCCCGAGGACTCGATGATGCCGGGCGCCACGCAGTTGAGGCGGATGTTGTACTGGCTCCACTCCTGCGCGAGGGTCTTGGTCATGTTCTCCACCCCGGCCCGCGCGGCACCGGTGTGTACCATGCCGGGGAAACCGCGCGCCATGTCGACGACGATGTTCACCACGGTGCCGTCATTCTGCGGAATGAAGAAGGCTTTCGCCATGTCGCGCGTCATGAAGAAGGTGCCGTTGAGATTGTTCTCCACCACGGCCTTCCAGCCCTTGTCACTGATGTACTCGGCCAGCGCGGGGAACTGACCGCCGGCGTTGTTCACCAGGATGTCGAGCCGGCCGTGCTTCTGCTTGATGTGCTCCACCAGCACGGCGATGCGCTCGGTGTCGCGGATGTCGCAGGCCAGTGCATCGCAATTGCCGAAGGCTGCGAGTTCCTGCTGCGCCTTCAGCAGCGGCTCCTCCTTGCGCGACACGATGATCACCGTGGCACCCAGCTGCAGCAGTTGCTTGGCGATGGCGTAGCCGATGCCGGAACGGCCACCGGTGACCAACGCTATTTTTCCTTGGAATGTGCTTTCGTGGAACATGGATGCCGGTTGCCGGTTGTCAGGATGCCACCGTGTCGCGCAAGGGAATGTTCAACATTGCACGCGTTTCGGCGATGGTGGCCGGTTCGCGGCCCATCATGCGGGCCAGCTTCACGCCCCATTCCACGCATTCGCCATTGCTCTTCGCCATCTCGTTGTTGGGCAGGTAGAAGTTGTCCTCCAGCCCCACACGGAAGTTGCCTCCCATGCTACAGGCGATGGCGGCCATCTGCCACTGTTTCCGGCTGATCGCGATCACCTGCCAGAACTCGCCCTTGGGCACCTGGCTGATCTGGTGCATGAGGTTCTCCGGCGTGGCGGGAATGCCGCCCAACACGCCCATCACCAGGCTGTAGCAGGCGTTGGCGGGCAGCAGTCCCATCTCGCGCAGCGGCTCGGCGTTGCGGATGTGGCCCGTGTCGAAGCACTCCATCTCGGGCGTGATACCATTCTCGTTCATGCACTTCACCACGGCCATCATGGTGTCGAAGCTGTTCTCGAACACGCCATTCCAGAAGAACTGCTTCTGCTTCTTGCTGAAGATCGCGTAGTTCATGCTGCCCATGTTGAAGGCGGCCATGTCGGGCTTGGTGGCGGGCAGGTGCTTGATGCGGTCGGCGGTGCTGAGGCCGATGGCGCCGGTGCTGTAGTTGATGATCACGTCCGGGCAGCGTTCGCGCACTTCCTTGCTGATGGCCTCGAAGACCTCCGTGCGCCAGCTGGGCATGCCGTTGTCCTCACGGGCATGGATGTGCACGATGGCGGCCCCGGCATCCACGGCGCGCTTGGCCTCCTCGGCGATCTCCACCGGCGTGTAGGGGATGTGCGGGCAGTGGCTGCGGTTGGTGGCCGCCCCGGTGAGCGCCGCACTGATGATGACCTTGTCCTGTGACATGCTCGTTCGGTTCGTTCGTTGTTATTCGCCGGTCCACTTCGGTGCGCGCTTCTCGCGGAAGGCGGTGAGGCCCTCCATACCGTCCTTGGTGCCCACGGTCTTCTGGAGCATCTGCAGCAGGTAGGCGTGTTCGGCCTCGGCCGGGCGGATGTGGTCGAAGGCCTCCAGGCCCATGCGGATGGCGGTGGGCGAGTTGACCAGCAGTTCATCGAGAAGGCCCTGCACGGTGCCGTCCAGTTCATCGCGCTTCACGCAGTGCGTTACCAGGCCCAGTTCCCTGGCACGCTCCACGGGCAGGTCGTAGCCACGGATGCACCAGTCGATCACGGTGCGGGCGGGCATCACGTTCAGCAGAGATGCCATCACCTGGTAGGGGAAGAGACCGCGCTTCACTTCGGGCAGACCGAAACGAAGCCCTTCCGCAGCCACCACGTAGGTGCTTCCCGCGAGGAAGAGGAAGCCGCCCGCGAAGACGTCGCCGCCCACCTTGGCGATCACCGGCTTGTACACCTTGTTGAAGAGCTCGCCGATGAGCACTTCACCATTCGGCTTCGGAATGGTGGAGGAGAAGTTGTTGTCGCCGCCCATGAAGGCCTTGAGGTCGGCCCCGGCGCAGAACACATCGCCTTGGGCCTCCAGCACCACGGCCCATACGCTCTTCTCATGCTTGGCGTAGCTCATCGCGAAGGCCAGCTCGTTCACCATGTGCGGGTGCAGGGCATTCTTCTTCTCGGTCCTGTTGAGGCGAATGGTGAGCACCTGTCCGCTCTGCTGCACCTCCAGGAAGGCGTAGGTCTCGGAGAGGGCGTTGGTGAGTTGGTCCTTGCTGTAGAGTTCCATCGCGTCAGGTCATTATCCGATCATCTGATCCTCTCATCATCTGATCCTCACGTGTTCAGTTTCAACAGCAACGCCCCCGCTTCCACACTGCTGCCCTCGGCAGCGAACACCTCCTCCACCACGCCTTCCTCGGCGGCGGAAACGGTGCTTTCCATCTTCATGCTGCTGAGGACGAGCAGGCCATCACCGGGCTTCACGGACTGGCCCTTCTCCACCAGCACCTTCACTACTTGCGAGGGGATCGGTGCGGTGTAGCCACCCTTCACCCGCTCCCGCTCCTTGGCGGGGAAGCGCTCCTTCTCCACCAGCCGCAGCGGACCGGTGCGCTCGCCGTGTACGAACCGCTCCATGCCCCGGCGGACGACGGTCATGCGGTGCTGCACGCCATCCAGTTCGAAACGGACCAAGTCGCCATACACGCCCTGCGGTTTCAGGGTGTGCGTGCTTTCGCCGAGCAGCAGCTCGAAGCTGTTCTTCAGTGCACGATACTTTACGGAAAGGGTTTGGTCGCCGTGGAAGAAGTCCACCTGCTGGTGGGCGTAGAAGCTGTTGCGCCAACCGCTGGGCAGGGATCGCAGCAAGGTGCGTTGACCTTCGCGCTGGTGCCAGCCGTGCAACATGGATGCGATGGCCGCGAGCTGCAAATGCTCCCCGGTGGCTTCCAGCGAAGCGAGGTCGAAGCGATCGCGGATGAAGTGCGTGTCGTACTTCCCGGCCTGGAACTCGGGGTGTTCCATCAGCTTCAGCAGGAAGTGCTGGTTGGTGGTGGTACCCAGACAAACCAACTGGCGCAGCACGTACGCCATCTTGCGCTGGGCCGTGGCGCGGTCCTCGCCATGCACCACCACCTTGGCGATCATGGGATCGTAGTGCACGCTGATAGCGGAACCGCTCTGCACGGCCGATTCCATGCGCAGCCCATCCACCGCAGGCCAGCTGAAGCGCTCCACGGTGCCGGTCACCGGCATGAAGTCGTTGGCCGCGTCCTCGGCGTACAAGCGACATTCGATGGCGTAGCCATTACCACGGATGTCCTCCTGCTTCACACGCAAGGGCATGCCCTGCGCACGTTCGATCTGCATGCGCACCAGGTCGAGCCCGGTGATCTCCTCCGTCACAGGATGCTCCACCTGCAGGCGGGTGTTCACCTCCAGGAAGTAGAAATCGCCGGTCCTGTCGTCGTAGATGAACTCCACCGTACCGGCGTTGTCGTAGCGCAGGGCCTTGGCGGCGTTCACGGCCACTTCGCCCATGCGTTGGCGCAGGTCCTCCCCCATCACCGGCGAAGGACTTTCCTCGATCACCTTCTGGTAGCGACGCTGGATGGTACACTCGCGCTCCAACAGGTGGATGGCGTTGCCGTGCTGGTCGCCGAAGATCTGGAACTCGATGTGGCGGCCGCTGGCGATGTACTTCTCCACGATGAGCTCATCATCGCCGAAGGCGCTCTTCGCCTCGCGTTTGGCGGCATCGATGCCCGCCTTCAAGCCAGCTTCGTCGTGCACGATGCGCATGCCCTTTCCGCCGCCACCGGCAGCGGCTTTCAGCAGTACCGGAAAGCCCATCGCAGTGGCCTCCTTGATCAGGCGTTCGGTGCTTTGGTCCTCGCCCTGGTAGCCGGGGACCACGGGCACACCGGCCTTCATCATCAGGGTCTTCGCCTCGCTCTTGGAGCCCATGGCGGCGATCGCGCCGGGGTGCGGACCGATGAATACGATGCCCTCTTTCGCGCAGCGCTCCGCGAAGGCCGCGTTCTCGCTGAGGAAGCCGTAGCCGGGGTGGATGGCATCGGCGCCGCAACCCTTGGCGGCCGCGATCACCTTGTCCATGTCCAGGTAGCTCTCGGCAGGTGCATGGCCTCCGAGGAACACAGCTTCATCGGCCTGGGCCACGAAGGGCGCATTGCGGTCGGCCTCGCTGTACACCGCGATGGCCTTGATGCCCATCTTCCGGCAGGTGCGGATGACGCGGCTGGCGATCTCGCCCCGGTTGGCGATGAGGATGGCGTTGATGACGCGCGGGGTCATGCGAAACATGTGTTGTGGTCCATCGGCTACGACCCCTTCGGGGTCGGAAATACACTACTGCCCTCAAACGCCCTGCGGGCTACAGGCTGTGACCCCTTCGGGGTCAGAAAGCACGCCATTGGAGGAATGACCCCGGAGGGGTCACAGCTTGTTGAGAATGTGCAGGCGACCGGACCACGACCCTGAAGGGGTCGCAGCCGTTGCTCCCCCTCCTTTGCCAGGACCTCCCTCACTTCTTCGTATCGCGCCGTGTTCATGGATGTTCCTTGATCACATGCGGAATACGCCGTAGCCTTCCGTGCCTTTGATGGGACTGTTGTAGACGATGGCCAGCGCCATGCCGAGGTAATTGCGCGTCTCGCGCGGGTCGATGATGCCATCGTCCCACAATTCGCTGGTGCTGTGCCACGCGTTGGCCTTCTTCTCCGCCTCCTGGATCAGCATGGCCTTGATCATCGCGCCCTGCTGCTCGTCGTACTCCTTGCCTGCAGCAGCGGCGCTCTGGCGCTGGATGATCTCCATCACACCGGCCATCTGCTCGCTGCCCATCACGCCGATCTTGCTGTTCGGGTAGGCGAAGAGGAAGCGCGGGTGGTAGCTGCGGCCGTTCATGCCATAGTTGCCGGCGCCGTAGCTGCTGCCGATCATCAGCGCGAGGTGCGGCACTTCGCTGTTGCTGACCGCGTTGATCAGCTTGGCGCCGTGCTTGATGATACCGCCCTCCTCGTACTCCTTGCCCACCATGTAGCCGGTGGTATTGTGCAGGAAGAGCAGTGGGATGTCGTTCTTGTTGCTGAGCTGGATGAACTGCGTGCCCTTGTTGGCGCTCTCGCTGAAGATGACACCGTTGTTCGCCAGGATACCCACGGGATAGCCGTGGATCCTTGCCCAGCCGCAGACCATGGTGCCGCCGTACTCGGGCTTGAACTCGGTGAACTCGCTGCCGTCCACCACACGCATGATCAGCTCACGCACATCGAAGGGCGTCTTCACATTGGCGGGCACCACATCGAGGATCTCCTCGGGATCGAACTTCGGTTCGGCGATGGGACCTTGTGGCACCAGGTGCGGTCGCTCCACCTTCACCCATTGCATCAGCTCGCGTGCGATGCGGATGCCGTCCAGTTCGTCCTCGGCGAGGTAGTCGCTCACACCCGATACGCGGCTGTGCATCTCGGCGCCGCCCAATTCCTCGTCGGTGCTCTCCTCGTTGGTGGCCATCTTCACCAGCGGCGGACCGGCCAGGAAGACCTTGGCGGCCTTCTTCTGGAAGATGGAGAAGTCGCTCATGCCGGGCACATATGCGCCGCCGGCCGTGGCGTTCCCGAAGACGACAGCGATCGTCGTCATGCCCATCTTGCTTCGCTGGGTGATCTGGCGGAAGGTCTCGCCGCCGTAGTTGAACACCTTGTCCTGGTCGGTGAGGTTGGCGCCGCCGCTCTCCACCATGTTGATGGTGGGCAGGCGGTTCTCCTCGGTGATCTTGCCGATGCGCAGCGCCTTCAGCAGCGTGGCTTGGTCCACCGAGCCGCCCTTGCGTGTACCCACGTTGGCGTTGATCATGCACAACTTGCCCTGCACGATGCCGATGCCGCTGACATTGGTGCCGCCCGCGCCGAAGCCGCCCTTCACGCTCATGCCTGCCAAAGGCAGGAGTTCGAGGAAGGGGCTGTCGCGGTCCAGCAGCAGTTCGATGCGTTCGCGGGCCAGGAGCTTGCCGCGTTTGCGGGCTTTCTCCAAGGTCTCGGGCTTTCCCTGGAAGCGGCTCTCCTCCATGTGGCCGCCGAGCTTCTCCAGCAGCTTCATCATCTCCGCGCGGTTGGCGCGGGCGCTTTCGGCGGCGGTGTTCACGTTGCTTTGCAGAACGGCCATGGATCAGAAGGTGAAGGTGTGCGCGGTCTCCATGCGGAGCGGCTCACCGAGGTTGTTGAAGTAGTCCTCGCCGAAGAAGGCCTTGAAGTCCTTGAGGCCCTTGGCGGTGAGGTGCGGTATCAGCTGGCTCCAGATCACCTTCTCACCATCCTCACGGGTGCGCTCACCGCGGATCAGTTGCTGGGAGAGCCAGTAGAACGCGAGCATCCAGGTGATGAAGGCGATGTTGTGGTATAAGCCCGGCACCGGCTCAGGCTTCAGCGTGCCGTTCTTGATGGCGAAGGCGAGGGAGGCCTCGTTGTCGGCGATGGTCTTGCGCGTCATCTCGCGGAACCGCGCCTGCACCGCCGGGTGGTTCAGCAGGAGCGGGTTCAGGAAGAGAAAGGCGTACTCCTGCTGGTACTTGTAGTAGAGTTGTACCTCGTTGTGCAGGTTCTCGAAGCTGGGGAAGGGCCGGAACTTGCGGCGGTCCTCCTCTATGCGCTCCCACATCTCGGCCACGATGGCCTCCAGCAGCAGGTCCTTGTCCTTGTAATGGTAGGCCAGGTTGCCGCGGCTCATGTCGAGCTCGGCGGCCAGTTCGTGCAGCGTCACGGCGTCATAGCCGCGTACATTGAAGACCTCCTTGGCCTTGTCGAGGATGAGTTCCTTGGTATCGCGGGGCATGGGCGCTTAGTCAATATCGACAACAAAGTTAGTCGATATTGACTAATACGCGACATCAGGCGTTCTGTTGCTGCGCCCGACGAGCAGGCGCTACAATGCCACCGGTATCCCCTGCAGGATATCCAGGTACTTGCTGGCCATCAGGTACTGGTACTTGGCGTTGATCAGCTCGGCGGTATTGCGGTTGAGCTGGGTCTTGGAGGCCATGAGTTCTATGGAGGTGATGGCGCCCGCGTTGAATCGCTCCTGGGCGTATTCCAAGGCCAGGGTGCCGGCCTCCACGGCGCGATCCGCAGCGAGGTATTGGCGGTAGGCGCTGCGTTGCATCACCAAGGCGTCCACCACGTTGCGCTGCAGGTCGTCGCGTACCATGGTCATGCGGTTGCGCGCCTGTTCATGCCGTATCCGGGCCTGGGCCACGTTGGTGCGGATGCGCATGTTGTTGAAGATGGGGATGTTCAACTGCAGGCCCACGGTCTCGTTGAGGTTCTGGTCCAGTTGGCTACCGAAGGGCGTGAGCTCGGTGTTGAAGCCGATGTTCGGTGCGAAGACGGTCTCGCCGCCCGCTGTGAAGCCGATGGCCTGCGGGCTTCCGATGATGGGCTCGCCCACCACACGGCGGTTGAGGCCCGAATAGCCTGTTCCCACGGAAGCGCCGAGGAAGAGTGATGGCAAATGGTCCGCCCTGGCGATATCGATCCCTTTCTCAGCACTCCGCATCGTCCGCTCGGCCTGCGCGTAGCTGGGGTTGGTCTTCAGCGTGGCCTCCAGCACCTCCTCCGCGCCGGCCGCGGGTTCCACGATGCGCAGTCCGTTGATGTCAGGCGCCTGGATGTCGAAGCGCACCAACTCGTTCAGCTGCATCTGCATGGTGCGGCCCAGCGCCAGCAGGCGCTGGTCATGCTGGTTGGTGACATCGGTCAACTGCAATTCCTCCTGGGCCAGCTGCGCACGCAGTGTCAACAGTTCCGCCTGCGGCATGCGACCGGCTTCCACCAGGGCCTGTGTGAAGACGATCTGCTCCTGCGTGTTGGCCACCTGCGCCTCACCGGCCTTGATCCGCTCCCGCAGACCCAGCACATCCAGAAAGGCCTGTGTCACCTCCAGCCGCACATCGTTCAGCATGGCCTCGCGGGCCTGTTCCGCGGTCTGCACATCCAGCTCCGATTGCCGTATGCGGTTCATCTTGCGCCCACCTTCGTATAGCCCCACGTTGGCGCTGAGGAAGAAGTTGTTGCTGCGCACGCGGTCGTTGGCGAAGGTGTTGGTGAAGCGGTCCACCACCCGGCCGAAGTTGTAGGAGTGCGAAGCGAAGCCGTTGAGGTCGGGCGCGAGGTCCCATTTCGCCTGGCTGCGCGCCGCCTGGGAGATCTCCTCATCGAGCAACGCGTTGATCACCATGAGGTTCTTCTCCTCCGCGCGCTGGATGCACTGTTGGAGGGTGAGGTATTGCTGGGCGGAAAGCGACGACGCAAGGGCCGCGGCGACCGTGATGGGAAGGATGCGCATGTCGGGATAGGTTCGCCCTTGCAGGCCGCAGGCCGGAACGTGGGCAAGGCAAAACTACCGGGGTGCCCCGGCAGGAGGGACGGCTTGTGATGAGCGGCGGAAGGACGGGGCGGAAGGCGCACCGGGGCTCACATCCCCAGCACCTTGATCTCCACCCGGCGGTTGGCCTCGCTTTGTTCCTTGTTCTTGGGCTCCGGGTAGAGCATCTGGCTGTTGCCCAGGCCCACGTAGCCCAGGCGGCGCGGACCGATGTCGTTCACGATGAGGAAGTCGTACACCGTCTTGGCCCGCTCGGTGCTCAGGTCGATGAACTCCTTCTTGTTCTTGAAGGTGGGCCCGTTCACATGGCCCTGGATCTCGATGCGCACATTCGGATTCTCCGTCATGAACTGCAACAGCATCAGGAGTGATGATTCGCTCTGGCGCATCACCTTGGTGTCGTTGCCCACGAAACGGATGTCGTCCAGGACCACTTTTTCACCCGGGGCGATGGGCGTGAGCTTCACCTCCACGCTCACCACGGGATCGGAAGTGCCCTTCACCTTCATGCTGGTGAACATGTAGCCCTTGCGCACACATCCGATGCGCAGGTTGCGGTACACGTCCATCTCGTACTCATAGCGGCTCTTCCCCCTGCCCTCCACCACCTTGTCGAAGACCATCCCATCGATGGTGATGTTCGCCTCCACGGGCTTGCCTGTGGCCGCGTCCAGGATCGCGACCTCCAGCTTCTGCTTGGGCTTGACCTTCTCCTCCACTTCGGGCGGGGGTGGTGGATCGTAGTGGAAATGGATGGTGTAGCCGGCCAGTGGACGGTTCTGGTAGTCGACCACCAGGTAGAACAGGTCGCCCTGCTGCACCTCAAGGGCACGGCTCCAACTGCTGCCCACCCCGCTGCGCACATAAGCGTCCGGTGCATCCTTGCGCAGTCCGCAGCGGGAACCGTCGCCCTTGTCGTTGCGCGAAATGTTGCTGCGGACGGGCGTCACCTGCTTGCTGGCGATCTTGTCGCAAATGCCGGGGATGGCTCCTTCAAAGACCAGAAAGTCGATGTCGTCCTCGATGTTGTCCGGTATGATGTCGAAAGTGAGCGTGGTGGTGACCGGTGACCGGAAAGTGTACCAAGTGGTATGGTGTTCCCGCTCGAACCATTGCTTGTGGTCGCTGGGGTTCTCCTTGATCTCGAGCTTGTTGCCGAAGCCTCGCACGGCCTGGGGCTGGCGGAAGATGGAGTCGGTGATGGCGATCGCGCCGGTGCAATCCCCATTGGCCTGGGTCAGGCCGGGAGACACCTGCCCCTGCGCCCAGAGCTGGGCGGGCAGGAGAATGAGCAGCGATGCGGCATGGAATACGGATACTCGCACGGGCGGTCGATACGCACGGCGGGGCCTCAAGGTTCGTAGGCCAGCAAGCTGCCCAGCCACCGCTCCATGACCTTGGCTTCCAAGCCCTTGCGGGACGCCAGATCAAGCACCTGGTCCTGTGCCACCCGGCCCACACCGAAATACTTGGCCTGGGGGTGGGCGAAGTACCAGCCGCTCACGGCCGCCGTGGGGTACATCGCCATGCTTTCCGTGAGGGTGATGCCCGTGTGCTTGGTGGCCTCGAGCAGGCGGAAGAGCTCCGGCTTCTCGGTGTGGTCCGGGCAGGCGGGATAGCCCGGCGCCGGGCGGATGCCTTGGTACGCCTCCTTGATCAACTCTTCATTGGTGAAGGAACGCGCCTCATAGCCCCAGAGATCCTGGCGCACCACCTCGTGCAGCTTCTCGGCGAAGGCCTCGGCCAGGCGGTCAGCCAGGGCTTTGAGCAGGATGGACCCATAGTCGTCGTGCTCGGCCTCCAGGCGCTTCACATGGGCCTCAATGCCCTGCCCTGCCGTGACCGCGAAGCCGCCCACATGATCGATGAGGCCGCTTTCCTTGGATGCGATGAAGTCGGATAACGCCAACTGGGGCTGGCCAGCGGTCTTCTTCAACTGCTGGCGCAGGGTGTGGAAGCGGCCCAGGGTGGCGCCGCGCGAAGCATCCTTGTACACCTCGATGTCGTCGCCCACAGCGTTGGCGGGCCAGATGGCGGCCACCCCATGGGCTTGCAGCCACTGCTCCTTCACGATGCGGTCCAGCAGCCTCCGCGAATCGTCGAACAACTTGGTGGCCTCGGCGCCCACCACGGCATCCTTCAGGATGGCGGGATAGCGGCCGTGCAGCTCCCAGGCCTGGAAGAAAGGTGTCCAGTCGATGTAGGGCACCAGCTGGTCCAACGGGAAGTTGCGGTAGGTGAAGACGCCTGTGCTGCGTGGTGCCACGGGCGGTTCGGATACCCAATCGATGCGCAGGGCACGGCCACGCGCATCCTCGATCGGCAGGTATTCCTTGCTGCGTTCGTGCCCGACATACTGCTCCCGCACGGTGCTGTACTCGGCCTTGAACCGCGTGGCAGCGGCCTCCCGCCGGTCCTCGCTGAGCAGCTCGCTCACCACGGGCACACAGCGGCTGGCGTCGATCACATGCACCACGGGCTTGTCGTAGTGCGGATCGATGCGCACGGCGGTATGCACGCGGCTGGTGGTGGCCCCACCGATCAATAATGGCGTATAGAATCCCTCACGCTGCATCTCCTTGGCCACGTGGACCATCTCGTCCAGCGAGGGCGTGATCAGACCACTTAGACCGATCACATCCACCTTGTGCTCCTTCGCGGCGGCCAGGATCTTCTCGCTGGGCACCATCACCCCCAGGTCGATCACCTCCCAGCCGTTGCAGGCCAGGATCACGCCCACGATGTTCTTGCCGATGTCGTGAACGTCGCCTTTCACCGTGGCCAGCAGCACTTTCTTCGCGCCGGTGCTCTGTTGGGCGATGGGCAAGGTGGCCTTGCGCTCCAAGAGATAAGGTTCCAGATAGGCCACGGCGCGTTTCATCACCCGCGCGCTTTTCACCACCTGGGGCAGGAACATCTTGCCGCTTCCGAAGAGATCGCCCACCACGTTCATGCCGGCCATCAACGGGCCTTCGATCACGGCCACGGGGTCGCTCAGCTTCTCCCTCGCTTCTTCGGTATCGCCCTCGATGAACTCTGTGATGCCATGCACCAGCGCGTGCTTCAAGCGTTCCTCCACGCTGCCTTCGCGCCAGGCTGCCTGCTGGGCCACCACCTCGGCGCTGGGCGCGCCCTTGAATTGCTCGGCAAAGGCCACCATGCGTTCGGTGGCATCGGGACGACGCGCCAGCAGCACATCCTCCACGTGTTCCAGCAGTTCCTTCTCGATGTCGTCGTACACGCCGATCTGTCCAGCGTTGACGATGCCCATGTCCATGCCGGCCTTGATCGCGTGGTAGAGGAAGGCGGTGTGGATGGCCTCGCGCACGGGTTCGTTGCCGCGGAAGCTGAAGCTCACGTTGCTGACGCCGCCGCTGACCAAGGCACCCGGCAGGTTGTGCTTGATCCAGGCCACCGCGCGGATGTAATCCACCGCGTAGTGGTCGTGCTCGCTCATGCCCGTGGCCACCGTGAGGATGTTCGGGTCGATGATGATGTCGTGGGGCGGGAAACCGGCTTTCTCCGTGAGCAGGCGGTAGGCGCGCTCCGCGATCGCGATGCGGCGCTCGAAATTGTCGGCCTGTCCCTCCTCGTCGAAGCACATCACCACCACGGCGGCACCGAGCCGACGCACGATCCTGGCCTGGCGCAGGAACTCCTCCTCCCCTTCCTTCAGGCTGATGCTGTTGGCGATACCCTTGCCTTGCAGGCACTTTAGCCCCGCTTCGATCACGGCGAACTTGCTGCTGTCCACCATCACCGGCACGCGCGCGATGTCGGGCTCGGCGGCGATGAGGTTGAGGAACTTCGTCATGGCCGCCACACCATCGATGAGGCCCTCGTCCAGGTTCACGTCGATGATCTGCGCGCCGTTCTCCACCTGCTGGCGCGCCACGTTCACGGCCTCATCGTAGTTGCCGTTCTTGATCAGCTTGCGGAAGGCCGCACTGCCCGTGACGTTCGTGCGCTCGCCGATGTTGACGAAGTTGGAACCCGGGAAGATGCGCAGGGGCTCGAGGCCGGAGTAGGTGGGGATGGACATGTCGATCAGATGATCAGACGATCGGACAATGAGATGATCACGATCACGCTAGAACAGGAAGTTGACGCGGCGCGTACTTCGCCGCCTCCTTCGCCAACGCCGCGATATGCTCCGGCGTCGTCCCGCAGCACCCGCCCACCACGTTCACCCAGCCGTTGGCCATGAACTCGCCCACGAGGCGGGCGGTGACCTCGGGCGTTTCGCGGTACTCGCCCATCTGGTCGGGCAGGCCGGCGTTGGGGTAGATGCTCACGCGGCAGGGTGCATGGTCGGCGATCGCCTCCAGGTAGGGGCGCATCTGGGCCGCACCCAGCGCGCAGTTGAGGCCCATGCTGAAGAGCGGCACGTGTTGCATGCTGATCAGAAAGGCCTCGATGGTCTGGCCGCTCAAGGTGCGCCCGCTGGCATCGGTGATGGTGACGCTGCACATGAGCGGCACGCGGGTGCCCCGCTCCTCGAACACCTCGTCGATGGCGTAGAAGGCGGCCTTGGCGTTGAGCGTGTCGAAGATGGTCTCCACCAGCAGGATGTCCACGCCGCCGTCGAGCAGGGCCTCCACCTGCTCCTTGTAAGCGGCCACAAGTTGATCGAAGGTGACGGCGCGGAAGCCGGGGTCGTTCACATCGGGGCTGAGCGAGGCGGTCTTGTTCATGGGCCCGATGGCACCGGCCACGAAGCGCGGCTTGCCGGGGTCCATGGCGGTGTATTTGGCGCAGGCCTCCTTCGCCAAGCGCACCGATGCAAGGTTCATCTCGCGCGCCAGGTGACTGCACTCATGCTCCGCTTGTGCGATGCTGGTGGCGCTGAAGGTGTTGGTCTCCACGATGTCCGCACCGGCCGCGAGGTATTGCTCGTGGATCTTCCGTATGGCCTCGGGGCGTGAGAGCGAGAGCAGTTCGTTGTTGCCCTTGAGCAGGATCTTGTGGTCCTCCATGCCCTTCGGATGGAAGTCCGCCTCGGTGAGGCCGAGCTTCTGGATCATGGTGCCCATGGCGCCGTCCAACACCAGGATCCGTTCTGCTGCGAGTTGTTCGATCGTCTTCATTCCAGGTCATAAAAAAGCCCCACCCGTTGTTACCGGATGAGGCATACCCTGTTCGCTTCAAGGCAAGGACCCGATCACGGCTCATCTTCTCCGCCATGCGGCGGACTGGATTTGGCACCTTTCCGGGGGTGGGACCACCGGACGGTTGCCAAGGCTTCAAAGGGCCAGATCCCTCAGCCTTTCTGGATAAGCGTCCCACATGCAAGTGGGAATGCGAAAGAACGAATGGGCGCGAAGGTAGGTGGACGACACGCTCAACCCTGCGCACCCGACATCTCCTTGACGAAAGCCACCAGTCGCTTGCGGAAGAGCAGGAAGAGCAGCACATAGGGCACGGCCATCAGGTAGAGGATCCCGGTGTTGAGCCCGGCGCCGATCTCCTGACGTCCGCCGAAGACACCCCGGTCGCTTTCCACCACGGCCCTGCACATGGAACAGCCCTGCGCCCACACATCCGCAGGTACGGACATGGCCAGGATCACGACCAGTGGAAGGAGCAGATGGCGGAACATGAGCAGGACAAATGTATACGGCGGAATGCTGGGTCCGACACCCGCACGGATCAGTAGTAGGGGCTGATCATGAAGTAGACCACCACTCCACTCACGCTCACATAGAACCATACCGGCCACACACGCCTGGCGATCTTGCGGTGCTCAGGATACTTCGCCGAAAGCGCCTTGTAGGCCGTGAGCAGGATGAAGGGCAATGAACCGGCGGCCAGGATGATGTGTGTGATGAGGATGAGGTAGTAGACCCAGCGGATGGGGCCCTCCCCGCCGTAGGTCGTATCGCCGGTGAAGAGATGGTGCAGGATGTAGGAGACCAGGAAGAGCACCGAGAAGGAGATCGCCCCGAGCATGGCGGCACGGTGCGCGGTCCAAAGGCGCGCTTTGGCCGTGAATAGACCCACCAAAAGCAAGAGGCTCACGCAGGTGTTCAGCGTGGCGTTGATGCGGGCGAAGATGTGCGGGTCGATCCCTTCGGGTGCCAGGATGCGCACGCGGTTCAGCAGCACCACGGCCAGGAACACGGTGACCGAGAAGGCCCAGATCCACCGCTTGGCGGGACCTTCGGCGATGCGCAGCAGGGCGGTTGGATACGGCTTCATGGTGTTGTCGCAGGAACGTCCGGCACCGGTCCTTGTTCAGCGGCCGGCCTCACGCGCCTCCTTCGCCTTGATCTTCTCCTCCTTCAACAGCATCTTCAGATCGGCGGCCAGGGCGTTCATCCCCTCGGCGGTGGTGCCGTCGTAGTAGCCGCGGATGTGCTTGTTCTTGTCCACCAGCACGAATTGCTCGCTGTGCAGGAAGCCATCGTCCGCCAGCACATCCTCACGTGCGGCCAGGAAGAAGCCGTCGGCACCGTGGGTGTAGAGCGCCTGCTTGTCGCCCGTAAGGAACTTCCAGCGGCTGGTGTCGGCCTGGAGCTGCTTCGCGTGGGCCATCAGCACCTCGGGCGTGTCGTACTCGGGGTCCACGGTATGGCTGAGGATGAGCACATCGCTGAAGGCCTTGTCGTCGAGCTTGAACTGCAGCTGCTGGAGGCGCACCTTCATGCGCGGGCAGATGGTGGTGCAGCGCGTGAAGAAGAAGTCCACCACCAGGATCTTCCCTTCGGTGTCCCGGTCGGTGAATGGCCTGCCGCTCTGGTCGGTGAAACGGAATGGCGGCACCGTATGGTAGATCGTATCCACCACCGGCTTCCCGTCGCGCTCCACAAGCACGGGTTCCTTGGGGCCGTAGTAGGGCAGGTAGGTGAAATTGTGTTTCACCAGGCCCAGCGCGGGAGAGAAGAAGATGAAGAGACTGGCCACGAACAGCGCGATGCCACCCAACACCAGCCATTTAACCGCTGGGCTGGCGGGCTTCGGTGCCCGGCTCAGAGGAAGTTGTTCCAGATCCAATTCACGTAGTTCGATTCCCAGATCGCGATCCAGATCAGGTACAGGATGAACAACGCGTAGGGCAGCAGAATGATCGCGCGGATGTTTCGGCGCTCATCACCCAGATGCATGAAGGTCATCACGATGTAGGTGGCCTTCACCAGCGTGAGGACGATGAAGGTCCACTTCACCATGCCCCAGGAATCGGGGAACCAGCTTTTCCACACGATGCCCAGCCCCACCTCCACACAGGTGATCAGGGTGAGCAGGATCGTGACGAAATAGATCTTCTTGCGGATGGCCCGGCCAGCCTCCTCGCTGTGGTGGGCGTCCAGGCTGTACTCGATGATGTCGTCGCGCTCCATTTCAGACGAGGTAGAAGAAGGTGAACACGAAAACCCAGACCAGGTCCACGAAGTGCCAGTAGAGGCCGACCTTCTCCACCATCTCATAATGGCCCCGGCGATGGAAGACCCCCTTGATCACCATGATCAGGACGATGAGGTTGATGACCACCCCGCTGAACACGTGGAAGCCGTGGAATCCGGTGATGAAGAAGAAGAAGTTCGCGTATTGCGGCGGGCCGTACTCGTTGCGGGTCATGTTGGCCCCGTCGATGTAGGCCACCCGGTCCTCCCAGAGCTTCACGGCAGCAGGGCCCTCGATGCGCTCCTCTCCGATCAGGTAGTGGCCGGGCTTGGCCGTGAGCAGATGGAAGCCCGCCGCGTTGACGGGGTCGTGGGTGTCATGGTCATCGTTCATGACCCAGTACTTGGCCCCCTCGGTGGTGGTGATGTAGCCACCGCCGCCATGGATGAAGTGGTACCACTCCCAAGCCTGCGATCCCACGAAGAAGAAGCCACCGATCACGGTGAGGAAGAGCCATTTGATCACACCCTTCTTGTCCATGCGGTGACCCGCCTCCACCGCGAGCACCATGGTCACGGAACTGATGATCAGGATGAAGGTCATCAGCGCCACGTAGATCAGCGGGTAATCGCCCGAGAGGCCGGGCAGGGCCCGGAAAACCTCGTCGCCGATGGGCCAGGCATCCGTGGTGCTGTGGCGCACGAAGCCGTAGGCCACCAGCAGGCCGGAGAAGGTCAGCGCGTCCGACACCAGGAAGAACCACATCATCATTTTCCCGTAGCTGATGCTGAACGGGGATCGGCCGCCGCCCCAGAGGACGTCGTTGCTCAAAGCCTTGGTCGCTTCACCTGCCATGGTCGTGGTTTTCCGGGCGCAATGTTAATGGATCAGGCTGAGGAACAAAAGGAGATAGACCCACAGCCCGCCGAGGAAGTGCCAATAGACCACGCCGGACCAGAGTCCTGCGTGGTCGTCGCGCGAGTAGCGGCCCAGCAGGGCCATGATCGTCATCACCACCAGCGCCACGAGGCCGAAGAAAAGGTGCGCGAGGTGGGCGGCCGTAAGCACGTAGAAATAGCTGCTGGCCGTGTTGCGCTGCTCATCCAGTTCGGCGTTCAGCGGTTTGGCCTGCGGGCCGTCGGAGGGGCGGTAGAAATCGCCGTTCTCCAGCACCAGGGTCTCGCCCTTGTAGGTGATCGTCCACTCCTCGCCGTAGAGGCCGGAATTGTCCAGCATCTTGCCCACCACGTAGTTGCCCTTGCGCACCAATTCGCCCCAGCCTTGGAATTGGAACCAGGCGAAGGCACTGCCGAGCACCAGGGTGGCCAGCAACAAGGCGGGTAGCCGGCCGGGGCTCCCCCGCCGGGCGCTCCTCAGGGCCAACTGGGCGGTAAGACTGCTCAGCAGGATGGCCACCGTGCTCCAAGTGAATGGCCTGGGCAGATCGAAACGCACCCAGTAGCCGCCGCTCATGCTCACCACGTAGGCGCTGGTGAGTCCGGCGAAGAACATCACGATGGCGAATACGATCAGGCGTGTCATGGTGCGCCGGGCGCGGAAAGCGCGCTGACGCTCCTCTTCAGGGGTGTAGCTCCCGTTGGTCATAGGCGGTCCAGCACGTAGGCCAGCTGGGTCAACGGCAGGTAGAGGAAACTGGCGAACATCAGATGCCTGGCGTCCCGGGTCGCGTGCGAGCGGACCAGTCGGAAGGCCGGCACCAGCATCACCAGGCCTGTGACCACGGCCACCACCATGGAAGCCGTTCCAGTAAGACCGAAGACCCAGGGCATCATGCCGACCGGAACAACGAACAGGGTGTACAAAAGGATCAGAAATGCGCTGCGCGCATCACGGCCCCCTGTTGAGGGCAGCAGGCGATAGCCGGCCCGCAGGTAATCATCGTGCAGCACCCAGGCGATGGCCCAGAAGTGCGGGAACTGCCACATGAACTGCATGGCGAAGAGCAGACCCGGCCCCAGGCCGAACTGGCCCGTGGCGGCCACGTAGCCGATCATGGGCGGAAAAGCCCCCGGGAAGGCGCCCACGAACACGGCCCACGCGCTGTGCTTCTTCAGCGGGGTGTAGAGCGCCACATACATGAAGAGCGACATGAAGCCCAGGATGCCGGTGAGCGGCCCGAACTGCAGCCAGAGCATCAGCGTGGCCAGGCCTCCGGCTACGAAGGCGGCCACCACGGCCTGGCCGGAGGTGAGCGTGCCGCGCACCAGGGGGCGGTTGGCCGTACGCGCCATCAGGGCATCCTCCCGGATCTCGAGAACCTGGTTCAAGGCGTTGCTGGCCCCGGTGAGCAGGGTACCCGCTACCACCAGGCCCAAAAGTCCGGCCCAGGAAAAGGCACCCGCCGGGATGCCCATGAGGTAGCCCAGCGCAGCGCTCACCACCACCAGGGAGGCGAGGCGCAGCTTGAAGAGGACGGCGAATTCGCGGACCCTGGACCAGGGCGAAGAGGCGGCGTATGCGGCGGAACGGGCCAAGAGGGGTTCGGGCGAACGGAGCGGCGCAAAAGTACCCTTCGCGGGGAAATCACCTGCCAGCGGTTCAGGGCAGCAGGTAGCGCACCTCCTGCTCCGGATGCCGCTCGCGTAAATGGCACACCACGCCCAGCCGGAAGAAGTGCGTGGTGGTGGTATTGCCGCCTTCCGCATCACGCTGCCGGTACAGGTAGGAGGCTTCCAGCCGGGTGCCTGTACTCGGATCCAACAAGAAGCCGCCTCGCGCTTCTCCATGGAACAGGGTCACCAGGCTGGCGTTGCCGGGGTAGTAGCCGTAGTTCACCGGGTTGCCACCCGCATCCCGCGGCCGGTCGCGCTCGGGGCGGAAAATGTTGTTCCCGTAACTGTACTCCGTGTCACTGCCCAACCATGCCATGCTGGTGCGCAGCCCATACATCCAGCGGCCATGGTCACGCTCGGCATGCACGATGGCTTCCTGCACGTTGCTGCCGAAGGGATGGGCCAGCGGTTGGCCGAAGTGGGCATAGTTCTGCCGCGTGTCCGAATGGGTGTACATGAAGGGACGCACGTAGTCCCACTCGGCACGCAAGTGCAGGCCGTGCACGCCGAAGGCTTCGCGGGCCACCACGCCCAATTGCAGCGATTGTTTGTTGGCCCACCAGCCTTTGCCGCCGCGCACCTCGTCCAGCAGCAATTCGTCCAGCATCACCTGCCCATAGACCATCGTGTGCTTCCACACTTTCACACTGAAGGATCCGCCGAGCAGCGCGTTGTCCGGCGATCCGATCTGGAACTCCACCGGGCGGTAGAAGATGAGGGGGTTCAGGTAGTGCAGGTCGAAACCACGCGGATAGGTGCTGTCTCCGGCGCTCCACATGATCGCTTCGAAGAGTCCCACGTTGATCCGCTTGGTGATGTTCCAGCTCAAGTAGTGCATGCTGGCGTACTTCGGCCGGTAGTCGCCGATGTATCCACGCGATCCGCGGATGTCGCTCATGCGGGCGAAGAGGTTCATGTACCGGATGCGCCAGACCGAAGTGGTGATCCGCAGGAATGGGTAGGAGGCCGCTTCATCGGAGAGCATCATCGAGCGGTGGCCATCACCGATGGCGTTCCGTCCGCGGCCAGCGGTGAGGTTGAAGAAGCGCCCGGGGTCCCAACTCACCTGCCCGTTCACCTCGAAGTGGCCGAATTCGGGCCCATCGCCATAGGCATAGCCTTCGCCGGGAGCGACCCGCGTGGCGCGCACCAGGGTGTCCATATAGTCCACGAATCGCTCGCCCCAGGTCTGGGCGTCCAGGTGGAAGGACCATTTGTCGCCGAGGTCCAGGTCGGACCAGAAACCCGCGCCGGCTCTCGGCAACAGAGGCTGCTCCTCCATCGCTGAAAAACCCGCTGAGGCGTCCAGCAAGGGTCCCCAGCGGAACTTCCGGCCGTTGCGCACGCCCGCCCATCGGTCCAAAGCGGGCAGCACGGCGCTCAGCCGGATGCTGTCCTCCACGGCAAGCGCCTGGACCTCTTCCCGGCGGTAGGGGCGTATGGCGGTGTGCGCCTCCGACCCTACGGCCTGCAGGCCTTTCGCATGGGGCCGCTCCACATCGCGACTCAGGGGCAACCAGGCGGGCTGGGCGTGCGCCGACATGGCCCAGCAGAGCACCGGCACCAACGCCCAGCGTCTCATGCCTCGTCCTTGCGCTTGGGAAGTACGAAGGGCAGCATGGCCAGCACGAAGGCGGTGGAACCCAGGACCATCAGCCCCACATTCGGGTGCCACTTCCGCGTGATGAGACTGAGCGCGATGATGAGGATGGCGTAGAAGTAGAGGATGGCCGCCGTGCCCCGATGGCCCAGACCCATGTCCAGCAACCGGTGGTGGATGTGGTTGCGGTCGGCGGCGAATGGCGATATGCCGCGCGCCATGCGCACGATGAAGACGCGCAGGGTGTCCACCAGCGGATAGGCCACCACCGCCATGACGAAGATGGGGGTTGGGATCTGCTTCAGTTGGATGGGCAGGCGCGAGGTATCGTGGTCCACGATGCGCATGGCCAGCACGGCCAGGATGGCGCCGATGATCAGCGAGCCGCTGTCGCCCATGAAGATGCGCGCCGGGTGGTAATTGAAGACGAGGAAGCCCACCAGGGCCCCGGCCAGCACGAAGGCGAGCAGCGCCAGCGCCACATTGCCCGCGAGCAGCAGCCAGGTGCCATAGGCCATGGCGGCGATCAGGCCCACGCCGCCGGCCAGCCCATCCACGCCGTCGATCAGGTTGAAGGCGTTCACCAGCACCACGTACACGAAGAAGGAGAAGCCGATGGCCACATAGTCGGGCACTTCGTAGACGCCGAAAATGCCGTGCAGGTCATTGATGCGCACGCCCGCCACCACCACCAGGATGTAGCCCACCACGATATGGCCCAGCAGCTTCTTCACCGGAGAGAAACCCACGATGTCATCCTTCACGCCGATGAAGAAGAGCAACACCATGGCCGCCAGGATGAACTTGAACTCCGCGTAGGCCTGGCCCATGGCCAAGTAGAGGAAACGGTAGCCGTCCTCGTCCGTTCCCAGAAGCTTGGCCTCGGGGAACCAGAGCGCGTAGGAGAAGATGATGGCGGCGAAGATGATGATGCCCCCGATGGTGGGCACGCTGCGCGCATGGAGCTTGCGCAAGTCGCCGGGCTCATCGACCAGGTGCTTGATGCGCGCCACCTTGATGAGCGAGGGCATGGTGAAGAGCACCACCATGAAGGCGGTGAAGAAACCGAGCACCAGGATATAGCCGTGTTCCTTCACGTGTCGTGGGAGGCGTTCAAAGATCGTAATAGCGGTCGTAGAGACCGGTGCGCAGGGCGATGTAGAGGTAGCCCGACTGGCGGATGTCCGGCGCGCCCTGCAGGTCGCGGCGCATGAATCCGGCCACCAGGCGCATGTTGGTCTTCGGGTTGAAAAGGTAGGAGCCGTTCAGGTCCAGGAAGGTCAGTCGCTGTGCCCAGGGGCCTTCCGGGGCGGATGCGGGTACGTCGGGCTTCAGCAGGTCACCGCCATGGTTCTCCAGAAAGCCGCGGTCCTTGTTGTAGTGGGCCAGATTCACCCGGGCCTGGCCACGGAAGCGCCGGTAGGTGTGTTCCAGCATGGCCGTCACCTCCTCGAAATGGGCGCCCATGGGATGCGCCAAGGGTGTGGCCGCATGCACATAGGCCTGCCGCACGGGATCGCTCATGTACATGAAGGCGTCGGCCGTGTTGTACTCCACCTGCGCGTTCATGCCCTGGACCGGCAGGTCGAAGACGCGCAATCCGGCCTGCCAGGCCATGCGTTCGCCCGGCCGGTCGCTGGCCCATTGGCCATAGACGATGGCTTGGTCGTGCAAGCGCACCTTCAGGTCGGCGCCGACCAAGGTCTTGTAGGGGCCATCGAAGCCGGCCACCAGACCGGCCACGCCCACCAAGGGATTCAGCTCCAGGGCGTCGAAGGCCACCAGGCCGTTCTCATCGATGTTGCGGAAGATGGTGGCATCGAAGAGGCCCAGCTCGACGCGGCCCATGCGGGCGGACAGATGGTTGAACCGAGCGCGCGACCAATAGAAGATGGCTTCGCTGGCATCACCCGCCGCCAGGCGATCGTCAGGCGTGCGCAGGCGGTGCGTGAGCTTGGTGTGCCAGGTGGTGTACTGCACGCGATCCTGGAGCAACAGGAAGCTGGCCTTGACATAGGGCGCGTCGGGAGCCTGGTCGCTGAGCAACATGGACCGGTGGCCATGGCCCACGAAGTGCCTCCCATGCCCCACCTGCAGGTTCAACCAGCGCACCGGCACATAACTGACGCAGGAACGTGACCAACCCACGTCCACCACACCACCATCGAACTTCACCCGGCCGTGCCCCATCAGCACGCCCTCCTCCTGCACCATGCGGTGGAGGTAGCCCGGCAGCACCGTCTGCGTCTCATGGAACATGGACTCGAAGGAGATCTTGCCGCCCAGGTCGCCCTTCACCCGCACACCCCGGGTGTTCACCCGGTAGCGCCGGTTGGTGGGATAGTCCGAGGGGTCGCCCTCGTCGATGCCCCATTGGAACTCGAAGAGCGGATCGGCGATCAATCGGAAGCCATCACCTTTCACCTCCAGGAGGTGGTCGCGCAGCAGTTTCTCGGTCAGCCAGTAGTAATGCCGGGTACTGTCCTGGCGGTAGCCGAGCACATCGTCCAACTCGGCGCGCGATCCGATCAAGGGCTTGAGCCCTGTGTGCATGCGGCTTTCCCGCAAGGCACCGGCCCGTTCGATGTCCGCGTTGAAGTCGCGTTGCAGGGGCACCGGCGCATGTTGCGCCAGCACCGGCAAGGTGGCCAGCGACCAGGCGAACACGGCAGGAATGCGGAACGAGCGGCGGGCGGCCACGGCGCGGCGGATAGGACCGGCCGAAGGTAGGCCCACCAGGCCTTCGATGCTCAGGCCCTGGCCAGGTCGCTCTTCGCGAAATCGGCGTAGACGGCGGTGATGCCTTCGCGCAGGCCGATGCGGTGCTTCCAGCCCATGCTGTGGAGGCGGCCCACGTCCATCAGTTTGCGCGGTGTGCCATCAGGCTTGTCGGTGTTCCACACCAGCTCACCGGAGTAGCCCACGATCTCCTTGATCATCTCCGCGAGTTCCTTGATGGTCAGGTCCTCTCCGGTGCCCACGTTCACGAAGAGTTCCTCGTCGTAGTTGAGCATCAGGAAGAGGCAGGCGTCGGCCAGGTCGTCCACATGCAGGAATTCGCGCCGCGGGCTGCCCGTGCCCCAGACCTCCACCTGCCTGGCCCCGGTGACCTTGGCCGTGTGGAACTTGCGGATCAAGGCCGGCAGCACGTGGCTGTTGTTGAGGTCGTAGTTGTCGTTGGGCCCATAGAGGTTGGTGGGCATGGCGCTGATGTAGTTGTCGCCATACTGCCTGCGATAGCTCTCGGCCATTTTGATGCCCGCGATCTTGGCGATGGCATAGGGCTCGTTGGTCTGTTCCAGCGGACCGGTGAGCAGGCTTTCCTCCTTCAACGGCTGTGGCGCCAATTTGGGGTAGATGCAGGAGGAACCCAGGAACAAGAGCTTCTTCACCCCGGCCTCGTGGCTGGCGTGCATCACGTTGTTCTGGATCATCAGGTTCTCGTAGAGGAATTGCGCGCGGTACACGTTGTTGGCGTGGATGCCGCCCACCTTGGCCGCCGCCAGCACCACGTAGGCGGGCTTCTCCGCAGCGAAGAAGTCGCGCACGGCCCGCTGCTCCTTCAGGTCCAACGCATCGCTGGTGCGCGTCACGATGTTCGCGAAGCCCTCGGCCTGGAGCTTGCGCACGATGGCACTGCCCACCATGCCGCGGTGGCCGGCGATGTAGATCTTTTCTTGCTTCTCCATGGAATGCGTTGCGTGTTGGTCAGTTGCGTGTTGCGTGTTGGGAGCGCGTCAAACGCGTAACCCGCCAACCCGTCAAAACGCAACGAGCTACTCCTGCTCGTGCAGGATCTTGTGCCCGCCCTTCTGCAGGTACACGTCTCGTTTGAAGAGCTCCAGATCACTGGCCATCATCTCCTTCACCAGGGCCTTCAGGTCGTACTTGTGCTTCCAGCCCAACTCGCGCATGGCCTTGCTGGGGTCGCCTTCCAGGTGGTCCACCTCGGCGGGGCGGTAGTAGCGCTTGTCAATGGCCACCAGCACCTTGCCGGTCTTCTTGTCATGGCCTTTCTCCTTTTCGCCCTTGCCCTTCCACTCCAGCTTGATGCCCACTTCACCGAAGGCCAGGTCCACGAAGTGGCGCACCGTGTAGGTCTTGCCGGTGGCGAGCACGTAGTCATCGGGCTTCCTGGTCTGCAACATCAGCCACATGCCCTCCACATAGTCCTTGGCATGGCCCCAGTCCCGCTTGGCGTCCAGGTTGCCGAGGTATAGCGTTTCTTGCAGGCCGAGCTTGATCTTGGCCGCGGCCCGCGTGATCTTGCGTGTCACGAAGGTCTCCCCACGCAGCGGACTCTCGTGGTTGAAGAGGATCCCGTTGCAGGCGAAGATGCCGTAGGCCTCGCGGTAGTTCCTGGTGATCCAGAAGGCGTAGAGCTTGGCCACACCATAGGGGCTGCGCGGGTGGAAAGGGGTCTCCTCATTCTGCGCATGGGGCCGAACACCGCCATACAATTCGCTGGTGGAGGCCTGGTAGAACCTGGTCTTCTTCTCCAGACCCAGGATGCGGATGGCCTCCAGGAAACGCAGCGCACCGATGCCGTCCGCATTGGCCGTGTACTCGGGCATCTCGAAGCTCACATGCACATGGCTCATGGCGGCGAGGTTGTAGATCTCGTCCGGCTGCACCTGTTGCACCAGGCGCAGACAGTTCACGCTGTCGGTGAGGTCGCCGTAATGCAGGTAAAAGGGCCGGCCCTTCTCGTGCATGTCGTGGTAGAGATGGTCGATGCGGTCGGTATTGAACAGGGAGCTGCGGCGCTTCACACCATGCACCTCGTATCCCTTGTTGAGCAGCAGCTCACTGAGGTAGGCCCCATCCTGGCCGGTGACCCCGGTGATGAGCGCCACCTTGCGCTTGCCGCCCTTCTTCGTCTTCGCCGTCGTCGCTTTCTTCTTCGCCATGTGATCTAGTGCGTTGCCGCTTGTTGTACGATGAACCAATTGTTCACCAGTTCGTGCTTGTTGTAGCGCATGGGCGCCTCGGTGGTCACATCGGTGAGTTGACGCCCCGCCTCCAGTGCGATGGCGTGGCCCGCCGCGGTGTCCCATTCCATGGTGGGCGCATAGCGCGGGTAGGCATCGGCGGCCCCTTCCGCCACCAGGCAGATCTTCAGGGCGCTGCCCATGCTGGTGAGCGCCACGGCCCCGTGCTTCTCTTCCATGCGCTGGATGAAGGCGGCCGTTTCCGGGCTGGGGTGCGAGCGGCTGGCCACGATGGTGAAGGCTCTTGCATCGTGTGGTATCGGCAGTCGCTCGGCCATGGCGGCGCGTTCATACGCTGACCCTTGCGCACGGGTTGTGGCCTCCTTCACACGATAAGCCCCACCACTCCGCCACGCGAAGTAGAGGATGTCCAGCGCAGGTGCGTAGAGCACCCCGGCAATGGGCGTGGAAGTGCCGAGCGGGCCTCCCGGCTGGTCGTCGCGTTCCATCAAGGCGATGTTCACCGTGAATTCGCCATTGCGCTTGATGAACTCCTTGGTGCCGTCCAACGGATCGACCAACCAGTAGCGGTCCCAAGCCTGGCGTTCGGCGGGCGGTATGCTGCGGCCCTCCTCGCTGAGCACGGGCAAGCCGGAACGCTCCAGGACCTCCATGATGGCTCGATGCGCCCGCCGGTCCGCCTCCGTCAAGGGGGAGCGGTCCTCCTTGTGGTCCACAGAGAACTCGGAGCTGTAGACATCCATGATGCCGCGTCCGGCATCCAAAGCGGCCTCGATGGCCAGATCGACGAGTGCGGGAAGGTCCTTTTGCGTCATGCGGCGCCAAAAGTAGCGGCACACGCGTGCCCTCCGCGTGGATCCCTTCGCAGCGGCGGTCGGACCGGTGTACCGGCGACCGGCCCTCAGGCCTTGCCCATGATCTTGAACATGCCGGTGCCACACACCGGGCAGGTCCCCTTCATCGCCTTGCGGCCATTGGCCATGATGTTCTCCTTGGGGTCCTTCATGTCGCGCTTCGCCTTGCACTTCACGCAGTATGCTTCAACGGCCATGGTCTTGTGGTTTGATGATCCGCCCGGGGGCGGAAGGGTTGAACGTGTGGACAAGGTACCGGCCGAAGCCGCTCCGGTCCCCCTGGACACCATCAGGTTATCAACAAGCCTTCCATGGTGCTGGGGCGAGGGCCGTCAGGAGCCTCCCTGGCCGGGCGATCGGATCAGCCGACGATAGGTTCATGGCGCCAGCCTTCGAAAGTGCGCTGGTCCATGAACGGCGGCCCCTGCGGCGTGGCGGCGGCGGGCCGGGCGAGCACGCCGGTGCTGAGGAAGACATGCGTGCCACCGGCCAGGCTCTCGATCAGGCCGCGCCGGTGGGCATACTTCACGGGAGCCGCCTGGGCCAGCATGAAACGCGGATCGTAGGGCTCGTCGAGTTCCAACTCGGTGGAAATGTCGCGATATATCGCCCGGACCAGGGCTTCCTGCACATCATCCGGACGCTCCACATGCAGGCCCAGTTCCTCGGCAGCCTCCTGCCGGTGGATGGTGTAGTCGTGGCTGCCGGACTCGCTGGTGAGGAAGCTGATGGCGCGTGCCTCCTTTTCCGGATCGATCCTCTGGTTGCGCAGCAGGCGCTTGGCGAGCATCTGGATCTGGGCACGCGACCGGTACACATCGCCCAGCGACAATGGATGCACCTTCTCGGCGAGTTGGATCAGGATGTCCTTCAGATGCTGCTGATCGTGGATGCCGAGATCATTGCGCGCCATGTCCAGGTAGGCGCTCACCTGCTCCACGCTCAGGGGCACCTTCACACGCTTGCCGTTGATGTCCACCTGCGGATTCATGTATCCGTTGGTGCTCGGGTCGATGGGCCCCAAGGCGGCCTGGCGCGTCATCACGATGCGCTCGGCACCCAGGCAGATGAGCGTGCCGGCGCTCAAGGCTCGAAAGGGCACGATCACCTCCATCTCCTGGCAGTAACTGCGGATCAGGTTCACCAGGCTCCAGGCCGCCAAGGTGATGCCACCGCGGGTGTGGAGCAGCAGCGATATGCGCGGCACATCGCCCATCGCCTCCAGGTGCCGGCCCACGAAGGGCAGGATGTCCGGTGCGATGTTCAACTCCAGGCCCTTGCGGTCGCCGGTAACGTACACCAGCAGCTTCGAGCCGCGCAGCTGTTCCAACTGGCGGTAGTGGGCGATGCGGTCCTTCAGCATGGGGAATGTCGGGGTCGGGAAGACTGGTCGCTCAATAGCCCCCGCCACCACCCTGCCCCTTTTCGATCGGGTGCCAGGTGGTCTTCACCTCCTGGGTGTCCAGGATGGCATACGGACCATGGGCGGCATCACCCAACTTGGGATAGACCACCCGCTTCAAATTGCAGGTGGCCTCTGTCTCCAGCATGATCCGCTCTTCCTTGGACGCATCGGCCACGACCACCGCATTGATGTCCATGTGCGCCACCAAGGGCTTGAGCAGTTCGCTGCGGAAGCCGGTCATCAGGTTCACCACACCACCTGGCAGATCGCTGGTGGCGAGCACTTCGGTGAAGGTGACGGCCGGTAGTGGGTGCTTCTCGCTGGCCACCACCACACAGGTGTTGCCGCCGGCGATCACCGGTGCGATGAGGCCCACGAGTTGCAGGAGGCCGTTGCTTCCTGCGGCCATCACGCCCACCACGCCGGTGGGTTCGTACACGCTGAAGTTGAAATGGCTGCTGTTGGTGGGGTTCACGCTGCTGAAGACCGCCTGGTACTTGTCGCACCAACCGGCATAGTGGATCCACAGATCGATGGCGGCGGCCACCTCGGCTTCGGCCTGCTTCTGCGTGGCGCCGTGCAGCACCAACTCGTGCACGAACTGAGCGCTGCGGCCCTCCAGCATCTCACCGATGCGGTAGAGGATCTGCCCGCGGTTGAAGGCGCTTCGCCCGGCCCAACCACCAACTGCACCACGTGCGGCCACCACGGCGTCGCGCACGTCCTTGCGGCTGCTGCGGCACACGTTGGCCAGGGCCTTGCCATCGGCGCCCTTCGGTTGGTAGTACCGTCCGCTCTCGGTACGCGGGAACTTCCCGCCAATGAAGATCTTGTAGGTCTTCATCACGGGCAGGCGCTCGGTCTTCTTTGTCGAACCGTTGGTAGCGTGGCCATTGAGGTCGGCCTTCGCAGAGGCGGGCTTGGTGATGGTCTTGCTCATGATCTTGCGTAGCCAAAGCTACGGGCGTTCGTGCTTAGTGAAGCCTTACCGCCGCTTACCTTGGCAGAACCGAACCATAGTACATGTCCCGACACGTCACCGGCATCGGTGGATTTTTCTTCCGCGCGGACGATCCCAAGGCGATCGCCAAGTGGTACAACGACCATTTCGGAATCAACGACCAGGAGCACGGATGGATCTGGCAACAGGATGCCGGCCCCACGGTCTTCTCGCCCTTCAAGCACGACAGCGATTACTTCGATGCGAAGCAGCAGTTCATGCTGAACCTGCGCGTGCAGGACATGGATGGCTTGCTGAAGAAGCTCGAGGCCGCCGGTGTGCGCATCGACCTCAAACGCATGGACGAGGACTACGGCCGCTTCGCGTGGGTGTATGATCCGGAAGGGAACAAGATCGAACTGTGGGAGCCGAAGGCTTGAGCTGTTGTTCAATGATCTCCCTTTGTTGTCAACTGCACACGAAGCGATGAAGGCGTCATGGATCATCGCCCTGTTCGTAGCGGTCACTTGTTGTGGGACCAGCAAGACCTCCAGGGATCCGGATGCCTATCGCGGTATCGTCCTGCGGACGGACGGACCCAGAGGGGGCGTTCTGCCCGAACCGAACGGAACTGAGCTTGAGTATCGGATCTTCCGGGTACACGTCCTGAACAACTCGACCGTTCCGGCTGAACTGTCGGTGGACCTCCCGGGCGGCCCCGTTGCGCTGTTACCCGATACCGACAAATTCATCAGTGTGTTCCTGTTCCCGGAGGAGGTCTGCCCGGACACCGCACAGGATGTGATCAACTACGGGATCACATCAGCAGAGACCTTCATCCGTGCACGATCCAGCGGGCCTACATCGCTGAACACGACCGTACAACCCGGCGAAGACCATCTCCTCTACATCGGAGTGACCTTCCCGCCCCATGGCCTTGGTGGCCTTGGACGTGCAGAGCTGTTCATCGATGGGCAAAAGCCCGATGCGTCCTTCTTTCCGAACGGATATGCACCGGCTGGCACAAGGAACCCGCAGGACCTTGACCTCATCCTCGGCGTCGCCATAGATCCACCCCGGCATTACGCCATGGTGCCCTGCGGGCGGATCGTCTTCACGAAGTAAAGGGCCCGTACGGCTCAGGCTCTCAGGATCCTTTCCATGGCCCGGCCCTTGGCCAGTTCATCCACCAGCTTGTCCAGGTAGCGGATCTTCTGCATCAGCGGATCCTCGATGTCCTCCACGCGGTAGCCGCAGATCACGCCGGTGATCTTGTCCACGTTAGGGTTCAGCTTGGGCGCTTTCTCGAAGAAGGTGCGGAAGTCCACCTGCGTATCGAGGACCTTCTGCAGGCCCTTCTCCGTGTAGCCCGTGAGCCAGTGGATGATGGTGTGCAACTCCTCCTTCGTGCGGCCCTTCTTCTCCACCTTGGTGACGTAGTGGGGGTACACGCTGGCGAAGGCCATGCGGAAGACGCGTTCGTTGTTGGCGGCGGGTTCCATGTTCCTCAAAGATGCGATCAGCGAGGGCGCCCCCATCGGCTGGGGTTGCGACTGGAATGGAACACGCTGTAGATGATGATCGCGTCCTTCATTACCCGGAACACGATGATGTATGGGAAGCGCTTCAGGTTGATCTTCTTGAAAGGCCCTCGCCATTTCGCGAACCCAGTCGGGCGCTGATGGAGCACGATGAAGTACTCCTGTACTTCATCGTGAAATTCTTCTCCCAGGCCCTCACGCTGACCTTCGTACCAGAGGTAGGCTTCTATGAACTCCGCACTGGCATCATCCCGGACCTCCAGCCGGTAGCTCATCCCTTCTTTGCCTTGCGCGCCATCTCCCGCACTTCTTCCCAGGTGTAGCTCTTGCCTTCACCACGCTTGTAGGCCGCCTCACGCTCCTTCACGATGTTGTAGTGCTCGTCGGTGAGGCCGTCCTCATCCTCGCCTTTCTCAGAACGGAACAAGTCCGCCACCTTCTTCAGAAGGCCTTCATCGGTGGTGCGCAGCAGGCGCTCGATGAGCTGGAGCTTGAGAGATTCGGTGGACATGGCAGCGGCTTATGTGACGAAGTTAAAGCGGATCACAGCATGTGCTGGATCGCATCAAGTGGGCACTATGTGACAACGAAGGCACGGATCACAGATCCGCGGGAGCGGGGTGGGGCATGGTGGGTGAGGAAGAACGTAGAGAGGCCACGGATCACAGATCCGCGCCAGCGGGGGGTTAACCTGCTGCCAGAATAGCGCTGTCTATCTCGGCAAGAACCTCCCTCTTCGTCTTGACCGACTTTGACTTCTGTATCAAACTCAGAAGTACCATGAGCACGATTAACTGAAGTCGGCGCATGTCGTTCATGTCGAATTCCTTGGCCTTGGCATGATGCATCCATGCGCTTCGCACCTTATACATCGCTTTGAGAATCCGGATGGCGTCGACACGATCTTCAACCTTCCTAAAAATCAGTCGAGAACAATACTTGCAGAGTGAGTCAATTATTCGGGAATCGTTATCCTCCACTACCAGGGACTCTAGAATGGTGAACAATTCACTGGTGCGTTGATGAAGCACGGTGGTTGAGATTGCAGCACCGAATCGTCGTATCGCATTCAGGATAAGCCTCTCTATTTCGCTTGGGCTTGCTGAAAGAGAGCGAATGAACCGGTGAATGTCACCACATTGACGAGACTTCATGCGGGCGAACTCTTCATCGCCTATAGCATGGTGGTTTGGCTGTCGGGTATAGGTCACATTAAATGAATCGGCCTTTCCTACCTCACACAGAATGGTCTCGTTCATCAAGTTCTCACGGACTCGGCGATCCATATCAAAGCTGAGCTTGTAGGTTGGGTCATCCAAGGTGTCAGAGCAGATCTTGAGAACATCCACGGCCAGGCTACAATGCTCAAGCGCGATCTCGCCAGCGCGCTGCGCCTCTGCTCTTACTTCAATCGCGACAAAGACCTTCCCTTGGTACTTCTCTCGAGCTACCTCAAAACCTGAATTTGGGTCTTCCGGACTGTTGCCTTGTAGCGAATCAAAGAAGCTACCGGAAAAGAAGCCGAAGTCACATCGGCCAATTTGGAATGGACGCTTGATGTCCAAGTGCATTATCAAGAAATGCACTTTATAAGTGCGAATGGCCGCTTCAATAGCGTTGCTCAAATGAACAGACAACGATTGCGTGACCCTCTTGCTATCGTGAGAATCAAGTAGCCATGCGAACAAGGTCTGCTCCACGAAATTGGTCGTGACCGAAGCATATACTTCACGCTCCCTTGAAACTGAGTGGATGAGCTTGCGAAAACGCTCCATGCCCTTCCCGCGCAGAACCACGCATTGACCGTGTCGACATCTTTTCATGTACTCTCCGCTTCCTTCAAGTGCAGACCCGTAGATAATGGAGCCCCCAACAATCCTATCCGTTATGTCGATTGCTTGCTGTTCAGCTTGAGAGCCCACGCGCACGTCGGGCTGCACCTTCTCCTGAATCTCATCGACAAGCGTTGAGAGAATTGCATAGCCCTCAGCATCGATGTGCTGGGCTAATCTTTCGGCAATCATGACGCGCTGAAGTCTACAAATATCGAAGTGTTCTTCGGGTAGTAGGCGTCTCGACTCTTGTCTTAGGGCGATGAATTCGCGTGAGGGATAGGAGCAAGTAGCCCGCAGCGCAGCGAGGACTAGAGGCCATCTCAAAAATAGTTGAGGTGTCCTGAGCCATGAACAACGGGCGTTTGACAACCGAAGAAGGGAGGGTCTTGATCCTTTCACCGTGCATGTCCTCTTTCGATGTCCAAAACGATGGACTGCACGGACGCCCAGTGGGAAGCGGTCAAGGACCTGCTCTCACCTATTCAAGAGAGGACCGAGACGCGTGGCAGGAAGCCACTGGATGCTCGGGAGGTGTTCAATGGGGTATTATGGATCTGCCGGACAGGAGCCAGATGGCAGGATCTTCCACCGCGCTACCCTCCTTACCAGTCGTGCCATCGGTACTTCCAGCGCTGGTGTCAGCAGGGCGTATGGGACAAGGTGCTGTGGGCCTTGGCGCAGGACCTCAAACGAAGAGGGAAGATCGACATCACAGAATGCTTCATCGATGGCACCTTCTCCAGTGCCAAAAAAGGGGGCTCCATATCGGCCCGACTAAGCGAGGTAAAGGCACCAAGATCATGGTCGTCACAGACGCTGCTGGTCTTCCTATCGCCGTACGGACCTTCGGAGCCAGCACCCACGAAGTGAAGCTCGTGACCCAAACGCTGGCCGCGCGTTTCATGGAAGAATTGCCCCAAGTGCTCATCGGCGACAAGGCCTACGATAGCGATCAGCTCGATCGCAAGCTCAAGCGCAGGAAGGTCCGCATGATCGCACCGAACCGCGCAGGGCGTTCAAAATCCCAAGATGGAAGGGAGCTTCGCAGATACAAGCGGAGATGGAAGGTGGAGCGATGCTTCGCCTGGCTCAACAACTTCAGGCGTACTGTGGTCCGCTACGAGTATCACAGCATCAACTTCCTGGGCTTCGTCCAGCTCGCTTGTGCCATGATCCTCATGCGCAAACTATTTTGAGATGGCTTCTACTGCGGATAGCCCGACCCCGGCTGCATTTGAGCCGGGGGCACGCCCAAAGTCAATTCAAATTCAAGTACGCCCCCAGTCCATGCAACCCACCTTCCCTTCCATACCCGCTTTCCTTGTAGCCGCCGAAGGGTGAGGTGGGATCGAACTTGTTGTAGGTGTTGGCCCAGATGACGCCCGCGCGCAATTTGCTGGTGAGGTTGAAGATCTTGCTGCCCTTGTCCGTCCATACGCCGGCGCTGAGGCCGTAGGGCGTGTTGTTGGCTTTCTGGATCACCTCGTCCACGGTGCGGAAGGTCTGCACGGCGAGCACGGGGCCGAAGATCTCCTCCTGCGCGATGCGCGCGCTCTGCGCCACGTTGAGGAAGAGCGTGGGGCGGCACCAGAAGCCCTTGTTCGGCAGGTCGCAGGCGGGCTGGTACATCTCCGCGCCATCGGCCTGGCCCACCTTGAGGTATTTGTTGATGGTGCCGAGCTGCTCGCGGCTGTTGATGGCGCCGATGTCGGTGTTCTTGTCGAGTGGATCGCCCACGACGAGCGAGCGCATGCGGTGCTTGAGCTTGCGGATCACTTCGTCGTACACGCCTTCCTCCACGAAGAGGCGGCTGCCGGCGCAGCACACGTGGCCCTGGTTGAAGTAGATGCCGTTGATGATGCCTTCCACGGCCTGGTCGATGGTGGCATCGGCGAAGATGATGTTGGCCGCTTTGCCGCCGAGCTCGAGGGTGAGCTTCTTGCCGCTGCCCGCGGTGGCGCGCTGGATGAGCTTGCCCACGCCGGTGCTGCCGGTGAAGGCGACCTTGTTCACATCCGGATGGTTGACCACCGCCGCGCCCGTGGCGCCCGCACCGGTGACGATGTTGACGACGCCATCGGGGAGCTCGGCTTCCTGCAACAGTTCCGCGAGCTTGAGCGCGGTGAGCGGCGTGGTCTCGGCGGGTTTCAGCACCACGGTGTTGCCGCAAGCGAGCGCGGGGGCGAGCTTCCACGCGGCCATGAGCAGCGGGAAGTTCCAGGGGATGACCTGTCCGGCCACGCCGAGCGGCGATACGGTCTTGCCAGGGAAGGCATAGTGGAGCTTGTCGGCCCAACCGGCGTAGTAGAAGAAATGTGCGGCGGCGAGCGGTACGTCCACGTCGCGACTTTCACGGATGGCCTTGCCGCCGTCCATGCTCTCGATGACGGCGAACTCGCGGGCCTTCTCCTGCAGCAGCCGCGCGATGCGGTAGATGTACTTGGCGCGTTCGCTCGCAGGCATCTTGCTCCACACGGTGTCGTAGGCCTTGCGCGCGGCTTTCACGGCGGCGTCCACATCGGCCTCATTGGCCTCGGCGATGCGCGAGAGGACCTTCTCGTTGGCGGGGTTGATGGTGTCGAAGTACTTCCCGCTCTTGGGCTTCTGCCACTTGCCGTTGATGAAGAGGTCGTACTCGCTCTTCAGGGTGAAGTGGTCCTTGCTTTCGGGGGCTGGGGCGAGGGTCCAGGAGGTGGAACTCTTCTTCGTGGGCATGGTTGCGGAGCTGATGACGATGCGACCAAAGATAGACCCCTGCCGGCTGATGACTGACGGGCTTTCCCCTAAGTCTGGCGCGGTCCGCAGGCCAATGCAAGGGCCTCCGGGTGCGACCCGCCATACTGTGAAAAATCCCCATTGATTCCCGTTTTCCATGCCCCGAACTTGGCGGCGGACAAGCTGACCATGGAAGAAACGATGATGAAAAGCGGGATGAAAGGCCGTGACACCTCTTCCCAGAAGGGGGTGCGCATGGCCACCATGCTGTGGTGGCTGGCCCTGCTGCTTTCTCTTGCCGCCCTCTTCGGCCTGCACAGCATACTGCGCTGAACTATCCGGCGGGGTAATGGTGTACCGGAAATACTATCGTTATAGCCCCGCCTTATCCGGGACCCGGCTTCACCAAGCCGGGTCCTGCTTTTTCAGGGCACCATCAGAAGAGGTACACGGGGTACCCCTCAGTCCAGACTGAAGTAGTCGGCGCTCTGGTAGTGGCCATCGGCCTCCTTCTGCAACTGCATCAGGATGTCGTTGGCCAGGCTGCTGGCACCGAAGCGGAACCAGTGGTTGCTCAGCCATTCGGGGCCGAGTTCCTCCTTCACCATCATCAGGTAGTGCAGCGCCTGCTTGCTGGTGCGGATGCCACCGGCGGGCTTCATGGCGATCATTTCCCCGGTCTTCAGGTAATGGTCGCGAATGGCGTGCAGCATCACGAGCGTCACCTCCATGGTGGCGGCCGGGTTGATCTTGCCGGTGCTGGTCTTGATGAAGTCGGCACCAGCTGCGATCGCGATGTCACTGGCCAGGCGCACCTTATCGTAGGTGCCGAGTTCGCCGGTCTCCAGGATCACTTTCAGGCGCGCCTCGCCGCATGCTTCCTTGATGGCGGCGATCTCGTCGAAGACGAAGTTGTGGTCGCCCGTATGGAACCTCCCCCGGCTGATCACCATGTCGATCTCATCGGCGCCTTCGCTCACGGCGAATCTGGTGTCGGCGATCTTCACGTTGCGTGGGGCCTGGCCGCTGGGGAAGGCCGTTGAAACGCTGGCCACCTTCACGCCACTGCCATCAAGGGCCTTCTTCGCCACTTTGACCAGCGAGGGATACACGCACACCGCGGCCACTGTGGGCAGGCCGGGCAACTGGTCGTGCAGGTGCATGGCCTTGAAGCACATCTGCCGCACCTTGCTGGTGGTGTCGGCACCTTCCAAGGTGGTGAGGTCGATCATGCTCAGGGCCAGCATCATGCCCTGCACTTTCGCCTCCTTCTTGATGCTGCGGGCCTTGATGCGTGCCACGCGCTCCTCGATGCCCACCTGGTCCACAGTGGGGCTCTGGCGCGGGTCGAAGGCTGGGCGGGGTGGGATCCTGGTGGCGGCGGACATGGTCGGTCAAAGATAGGCGGGTGCTTCGCCACCCCCTCGGATCCAGTACCTTCGCGCCGCTTTTCCATGGCGCCTCGGCCAGCCCACATCCACCCCGTATTCGACCGCCTGCTCGCGCGCCGCGACAAGGAGGCCCTGCTCGGCCAGCGCGGGCTGTGCCTCTGGATGACCGGCCTCAGCGGGAGCGGGAAAAGCACCATCGCCGCTGAACTGGAACGCCGCCTGCATGCCGAGGGCATCCACACCATGGTGCTCGACGGTGACAATGTGCGCACCGGCATCAACAACAATCTGGGCTTCAGCGAGGCCGACCGCACGGAGAACATCCGCCGCATCGCCGAAGTGGCCAGGCTCTTCGTGGGCAATGGCACGGTGACCATCTGCTGCTTCGTCTCGCCCACCATCGCCATCCGGGAGCAGGCGAAGGCGATCATCGGTATCGACGACTTCGTGGAGGTCTTCGTCGACACGCCGCTGGAGGAGTGCGAACGCCGCGATGTGAAAGGCCTCTATGCCAAGGCACGCGCCGGAGAGGTGAAGGACTTCACAGGCATCAGTGCGCCCTTCGAGCCACCGCCTGCGGCCGACATCGTTATCCACACCGTGGGGCGCCCCATGGAGGAGAACGCCCAAGACCTGCTGAACGTCATCCTGCCACGGATACACCGGACCTGAGACCGACCATGCATTCCTACCGACTTACCCACCTGAAGGAACTGGAGAGCGAGAGCCTCCACATCCTGCGCGAGGTGGCTGCCCAGTTCGAGAACCCCGCGCTGCTCTTCAGCGGCGGCAAGGACTCCATCGTGTGCTTCCACCTGGCGCGCAAGGCCTTCTTCCCGGCCAAGGTGCCTTTCCCGCTGGTGCATGTGGACACCGGCCACAATTTCGAGGAGACCATCGCCTTCCGAGATGCGCTGGTGGCCGAGCATGGCGCCAAGCTGATCGTGGGCAGCGTACAGGAGAGCATCGACCAAGGCAAGGTGACCGAGGAGACCGGTTGGTATGCCAGCCGCAACAAGCTGCAGACGGTGACCCTGCTGGACACCATCGAGGCGCACAGGATCGACTGCGCCATCGGCGGCGGCCGACGCGACGAGGAAAAGGCCCGCGCCAAGGAACGGGTGTTCAGCCACCGCGATGAATTCGGCCAGTGGGACCCCAAGAACCAGCGGCCCGAACTGTGGAACCTGTACAACGGCCGCAAGCGCCCCGGCGAGCACTTCCGCGCTTTCCCCATCAGCAACTGGACCGAGATGGACGTGTGGCAGTACATTCTGCTGGAGAAGATCCCGATCCCCAGCATCTACTTCAGCCACGAGCGGCCGGTGTTCCTGCGCGACGGGGTGATCTACGCCGATTCGCCCTTCATCAACCGCCGGCCCGAGGAGACCGTCGGCACCATGCGCGTGCGCTTCCGTACCATCGGCGACATGACTTGCACCGGCGCGGTGGACAGTCCGGCGGCATCGCTGGAGGAGATCATCGCGGAGGTGGCGTCGTCGCGGGTGACCGAACGGGGCAGCCGGCAGGATGACAAGCGGAGCGAAGCGGCCATGGAAGACCGGAAGAAGGAAGGGTATTTCTGATGTGGACAGTTGTTGGTTGTCAGTGGTCAGACCCCGGCTCCCACTGACACATGACAACGGACAACAGACAACTTGGAACTATGAAGGACGGATATCTCGATATGGACCTGCTCCGCTTCACCACGGCGGGTAGCGTGGACGACGGCAAAAGCACCTTGATCGGCCGGCTGTTGTATGACAGCAAGGCCATCTTCGACGACCAGTTGGAGGCCGTGGAGAAGGCCAGTGCCAAGCGCGGCAACGGCGACGTGGACCTCTCGCTGCTCACCGACGGCCTCCGTGCCGAACGCGAACAAGGCATCACCATCGATGTGGCCTACCGCTACTTCGCCACGCCCAAGCGCAAATTCATCATCGCCGACACGCCGGGCCACATCCAGTACACGCGCAACATGGTCACCGGCGCCAGCACGGCCAACCTGGCGATCATTTTGGTGGACGCGCGCAGGGGCATCCAGGAGCAGACCAATCGCCACGCCTTCATCGCCTCGCTGCTGGGCATACCACACGTGGTGTTCTGCGTGAACAAGATGGACCTGGTGGGCTACGACGAGCAGGTCTTCACCCGCATCCAGCGCGAGTTGGAGGACTTCAGCAGCAAACTGGACGTGCAGGATATCCGCTACATCCCCCTGAGCGCGCTGAAAGGCGACATGGTGGTGGACCGTGGCGGCAACATGCCCTGGTATCAGGGGCCCACCCTGATGTACCTGTTGGAGAACATCCACATCGCGGGCGACATCAACCACATCGACCGGCGCATGCCCGTGCAGTTCGTGATCCGCCCGCATACCACTGAACACCATGATTACCGGGGATTCGCGGGACGCATGGCCAGTGGCGTGTTCCGCAAGGGTGAACCCGTGCAGGTGTTGCCCAGCGGCTTCACCAGCACCATCAAGAGCATCCACATCGGCGACGAAGGGGTTGAGGAATGCTTCGCGCCACAAAGTGTGGCCATCACCCTGGAGGATGAGATCGACATCAGCCGCGGCGACATGCTCGTGAGCCCCAACAACCAGCCGGAAGTCACCCAGGACATCGACGTGATGCTGTGCTGGTTCAACGAACGGCCGCTCGCCGTGGGCGGCAAGTACGCGCTGAAGCACACCAGCCGCGACGCGCGCTGCATGGTGAAGGAGGTGACCTACAAGATGGACATCAACACCCTGCACAAGGCCGACGACCGGATCATCGGCATGAACGACATCGGCAGGGTGAAGCTTCGCACCACGGTGCCGCTGGCGGTGGACAAGTACAAGCGCAACCGCATCACCGGCAGCCTCATCCTCATCGATGAAGGCACCAATGAGACGGTGGCGGCCGGCATGGTGATCTGAAACGAGCGGATCCCCGGTCAAGGGAAAGGCCCCGTTCCCGGGGCCTTTTCATTGTTCCTTGCGCAGATGTTCAACGCAGCGTGAAGCGGATCGGCAGGTTGTACTGCACCGTCACGGGCTTGCCGCGCTGCTTGCCGGGCTTCCAGGGCGGCATGGCCTTCACCACGCGCACGGCCTCCTCGTCGCAGCCGCCGCCGATGCCGCGCAGCACCTTCACGTCGCGGATCTTGCCGTCCCTGTCCACCACGAAGGTGACGTAGACCACGCCGCTGATGCCGGCGTCGGTGGCCATCTGGGGATACTTGATGTTCTTGCCGAGGTACTTGAAGAGTTCGGCCTCACCGCCGGGAAAGCTGGGCATCTCCTCCACAATGGTGAAGATCTGCTCCTCCTCCACTTCCTCCGCCCGCTGGATGATCTCCACCTTGGTGTCCTCCTTGATCTCCATGTCCTCCACCACGGTCTCCTCGATGTCCTCCTTGTCGTCCACGATCTCCAGGACCGTGGTGGGCGCGGGTGGCGGTGGCGGCGGCGGGGGTGGCGTGGCGCTGGGCGGAATGATCTCCTCCTCCAGGAGATCGAGTTCCAAGCGGCCCAGGTCGCCAAGCTCCTTCTCGAAGGCCGCCCAGTTGAAGGCGACGAGCGTCAGGGCCAGGGCCACCATCAGGCCGATCAACGTGAAGCTGGTCTTGCGGCGCTCCAGGTCCGCTTCGGCGGTCTTGCGGGCTCTCATCGGGTGGTCGGTTTGGTGGACCGTACACGCGAACGGTCCATGGGTTCAAAGTTAGGCCGCAGGAGGCTTGTGGTGGGCACGCCCGGCCGCCGTTGCCCATTTCAACCATGCCGCCGCTGCAAGTATGCCTGCCGCATCGGCGGCCACATCGGCCAGATCGCCCCGGCGGCCCAGGGACATGTGCTCCTGGAACAACTCGGTGAGGCCGGCGTAGAGCAGCGCGAGCAGGATGCCGATGGCGATGGCGTGGCGTGCCATGGCGGATCCGCCACGCACGCGTCTGATGGCGCGCACCACGAGCACGGTCCATACGGCGAAGAGGAAGGCGTGGACGACCTTGTCCAGGTGCCACGCCTGCAACCAGCCCGGCGTGGCCGTTTCCGGCATGGGGGCCAGGGTGAGGAGCAGGATCAGGAGGCCCCAGAGGACCGCTGGCCAGGTCGCGGGCATCAAGCACCCACCAACTCGCGGTACTGGTCGGCCGTGAGCAGGGAGTCGAGGTCGGCTACATCGCGGGGCTTCAGGCGCACCAGCCAGCCCGCGCCATAGGGATCCTTGTTCACCACGGAGGGGTCATCGGCGATGCCGCCGTTCACGGCCTGCACGGTGCCCGCGATGGGCATGAACAGGTCGCTCACCGTCTTCACCGCCTCCACGGTGCCGAACACGGCCTCGGCGTCCAGGTCCTGGCCCTCGGTGCCGATGTCCACGAAGACGATGTCGCCCAGTTCGCCCTGGGCGAAGTCGGTGATGCCCACCACGGCCTCACCGCCCTCCAGGCGGATCCACTCGTGGTCCTTGGTGTAGCGCAGGTCCTGCGGAATGTTCATGGCGTGCGGATGTGGGAATGAGGGCGCCAAGATAGCCGCCTCCGGCGCACGCTATTGCGCCAGGGTGAAGCGCAGGCTGATGCCCGCATTGGTGTTGGCGCTGGGGAAGCTGGTGGAGATCACAGGCGTGTTCACGACGCGTTCGTAGAAGGCCCGCACATTGAGGCGCTCGTTGAACACATAGTCGGCGCTGGTCTTGATCGAAAGGATGTTCTGCCCGGCGGTGACCTGGTTCTGCCGCTCCTCCATCTTGCGTATCACCGTGGCGTTGTCGCGGAGGGTCAGGTCCACACGCAGATTCAAGTCGCTCTTGGGCTTGTTGCCACCGATGGCGAAGGGGAAGGGCACGTTCTTGAAGCGGTAGCCCGTGCCGACCACGTATTCCTTGCCGCGCACCTCCGTCACCTGGTAATTGGTCAGGCTCATGCTCAGGTTGCGGTCGCGGTTGTACTCCACCTTCACCAGCAGGCTGTTGGTGAGCGTGGCGTCGAAACCCATCAGCGGCCGCATCACCTCCTGCACGGTGATGGTCATGATCTGCCGCTCGGGGATGTAGTTGCCCGCCGCGTCCACCTCGAACCCGCCCGGCACATAGAGCAGGTTGGTCATGTAGTTGGCGATGTTGAAGTTGCTGCGGTAGCTGTTCTTCACCGTGAAGGTGCGGAAGCGCTTGGAGAACCAGGGCAGCTTGGTGAGGCCGTCGTAGGTGATGTCCCAATTGGGCGCGGGGATCAAGGAGAATGGATCCAGATCCACCTTGTCCGGATCGCGGCCGGTATAGGCGGCGAGGAAGGCGGGGATCACCACATCCTGGTTGGTGGAACCATACCCGGTGTAGAAGCCGGTCTCCGGATCGAGCGAGCTCAGTTCGTTCGCTTCGCCCAGGCGCTGGCTGATCACGGGACGGAACTCCAGCATGTTCTCGAAGATGCGGTTCACGAAGTTCTCGTTGTCCGAAGTGAATGCGGTGCGCCAGGTGAGCATGCTCACACTGAAGCTGCCCATGTCCTGCGGGCTGTCGTTCACGTAATCGCCCAACTCCTCGTTCCAGCGGAAGAAGGAGCGGCGGTTCTCGGCCTTGGTGCGGTTGGCCAGCAGTTCCACGCGCATGCCCCGGAAGGGCTCCAGGGAGAGGCGCGCGTTGATGTTCTCGCTGCGCGTCTGGGTATAGGGGTTGAAGATGGACGGTGTCTGCACGAGCCAGCCGTTGCGCGCCGCCTCCTGCGCGAAGTCGCGCACGATGTCGCCGCTGAGGTCGTGGTTCTGCTGGCCTGTGATGAAGCCCCAGCCGGGCGCTCCGAAGCCGGGATCCATGCCCATCGCGTTGGTCTTGCGGTCCCAGCCGGGCAGCATCATGCCGGAGTTCTGGCTGTAGGTGATGGTGCCCGTGCGTATGGTCATCAGCACGCGCGCGAGGCCTTCCAGGGGATCGATCTTCAACTTCTCCGGCTCCGTGGGCTGGGTGGGCTGCGCGCCGCCGCCCGGCCGCGCGGAGGGGGCCCGTGCCGGTGCCCGCGATCGGCCCTTGTCGTTGATCTTCTTCAGGTACTTCACCTTGTTGTACAGGTTCACGAAGTTCAACTGGCCGTTCACCGAGATGTTCTGGGAGTTCTGTATGGTGTGGCCCAGACTGTCCTGCGTCAGCGGGGCGCGGTCCCACTGGTAGCCCGCGGTGTAGGCCGTGTTCGCCGTGATCCAGTCCGTGATGGGCAGCTTGTCGAAGGGCAGCGTGTAGGTGACGCCGATGGTGTGGTCGTAGCGCGTCACTTCGCCCCAGTTGCGCAGACTGGTGAGCACGCTGTCCTTCCACACCTCGTACTCGCCGCGGATCTTCGGGTCCACGCGGCCGGGCGGTTCGCCGATCCACGCCATGTTGTTGGCGTTCACGTCCACCTTCAGCGCCTTGGTGAGCTCGTACCGGAATCCGTACTGGCTGGTCCAGTTGAAGTTCTTGTTGTAGGTGGGCAGCTGCGGCAGGCTCTCGATGTCCGGGTTGGGCCTGATGAGCCTTTCCATGTACATGCGGTCCACGCTGGTGCGCAGGCTCACCTGCTTGAAGCCCATGTTCACGTTGAAGTCGCGGATGCCCTTCAGCCACTTGCTCTTCTTGATGAGCGCGATCTCCTTGAAGGGCTCGATGGGCCGTGGCTTCGGATTGTGGATGTACTGGATGGCGCCCTTGTAGATGCGCGTGTTCTCGAAGGCGGTGTTGATGTCGAAATACTCCTGGTCGCTGTATGAATAGGTGAAGTTGAGGTTCTCCACGTCCCAGAAGTGCTCCTTCTTGCCCTGCGCGCGTTCCTTGCGCACGTTGGTGAAGTTGATCGACCGTCTGCGCGTGTAGGTGCGTGATTGCTTCAGCCTTTCCCTGCGCTCCTCGCGGGTGAGGGTGCGCGTGGCGTCGGCCCATTCGATGTCGGGGTTCAGCGGATCGAACTGGGGGTTGCTCACCTGTTCGGCGTAGCCGATGAACATGGGCACGCGGATGTTGCTGGACTCCGGCAGGAACTTGCCCATCTCGAAGTTGGCGGCCACGTCGATGCCGTAGGTGGTCTCGCGGCTGCGCTCGCTCACGCGCTTGTCGATGCTGCCCCAGAAGGGTGTGCTGTAGTTGCCGGCGATGCTCACGTTGCCCAGGTCGGCCAGCTGCGCGTTCACCCGGGCCAGCGCCGCCCAGCCACCACGCTGGTCGAAGTCGGTCAGGCGCAATTCGTTCACCCACACCTCCAGGCATTTCGGCAACCCGTCATCGGCCTTCCACGGATTGCCCTCCTCGCCGTCCTTGGCCGGGTTGCGTATGCCGATCATGATGGTGGTCATGCGGCTCAGGTTGGGATTGCCCTTCACGAACACGCGCCGGTCGCCATCGTTGCCCGCGTAGCGCTGGTTGCGCGCGATGCCCGCCTGGTCGCGTTGGATCTTCAGGTCGTTGAGACGCGCGAACTCGATCACCATGTTGTTCGCCTCGGGCCACACGCTGTAGGGGTCGCGGTTGAAGAACTCCGAGGGCCGCACGGGGATCTCGTACTCGTAGTAGTTCTGCTCGTAGTCGTTGCCCAGGCGGATGAACACGCTCACGTCGCCGAACTCGACCGGCAGGTTGGGGTCGCTGCTTTCGGCGTGGACGAACATGCGCATCTTCTTGTAGCTGCGGATGTCGAAGCTCACGTTGCGGAACACCGCGCGGGCGTCGCCGTCGCGCAGGTTGCACACCTTCAGCTGCAGGCTCTGCTCGTTCAGGTTGCGCAGGTTGGCGCTGGCCACGTCGATCTCCTGGTTGATGTCCGGCGGAAGCACGTAGTTGATCGGCGTGCGGTTGCCGTTCTCCTCGATGTTCACGGCGGCCACCTCGAAGAGCGTGGGGTCGGGGTCGCTGCCGATGACCTCGCCGGGGGTCTCCAGGCTGAAGAGGTACTTGCGCCATTCGCCGCGCACGAATTCCAGGCGGGCGAATCGCAGGGTGGCCTCCTGCTGCCAGCCGTGCATGTACATGCGCATGAAGCGGATGCTGCGGAAATCCTGGATGCCGTTGACCACGCGCGTGGGCTGGCGGATGGGGATCTTGAACTGGTACCAGTAGACCTGCTTGGGGCCTTCGGGCGTGTTGGCCGTGGCCAGGATGCGGTCGGTGATGAAGTTCTGGCCCACCACCATGTCCTGCGGCCGCATGCTGATCTTGTAGTGGAAATAGCTCTCGCTCTCGCTCAGGTTCTGGTCCTGGTTGATGTCCTCGGTGCTGGGCAGCGTGGTCTGCTGGGTGGGGTAGTTCTCCTGGCTGTCCTCGTCGGTCACACTGTTGCCCTCGGGGCCGTTGAATCGCTTGTAACGGTCCAGGATGTTCAGCTGCTCGGTGTCCTGCTGGCTGCCGCGGAAGAAGCGGTAGTCATCGTTGCTGGGGTCGAACTGGATGGCGGCCAGGGCGGTGGGCTCGGTCACCACCTGCGCCACCTGGTCCAGGTAGCCTGAGAAGAAGTTCTGTTCGGTGCGGCCCTCCAGATCGGCCTGCTGGCTGCTGAGACCGTCCAGTCCTACATCCTGGTACTTGTTGGAGTTGTTCTCCACGATGGCGAAGGCGTTGACGATGCTCTGGGTGGTGGGCACCACGCCCCAGTTGGTCACGTCGGTCTCCTGGGCGACGTCGGAGAGGTTCTTGGGCAGGCCGTTCTCGAAGAACTTGCGCCCGTCCTTCAGGATGTCCTCGCTGATGTTGCCCAGGTCGAAGTAGAGGTCTCCACCGGTGCTGTTCACCGAGTTCACGTTGGTCGCGGGCTCGCCCTGGTTGTTGCTGGCGTTGAAGAAGGGGTCCATCATCCAGAACTGGATCACTTCGATGTTGCTCGCTTCGAAGTCCGTGGTGGTGATGCGCCGCATGATGCCCGCCCAGTTGTTCTCCGGGTCGTTGAAGGTGCCGTCGGGGTTCAGGCGGTCCCCATTGGGGTTGCCGTTGGGGTTGAACGGATAGTAGTTGTAGGGGCCGCGTTCGCGCGGGTAGTAGGTGAGGTCCAGCACGGGGATGTTGGCCGGCGTGCCCGCGGCGAGCTGTCGGTTGGGGAAGACCTCCTGCTCCAGCACCTCGCGCATGCGGTGGTCGCTGCGCATGGCGGCGTCGTTGCGGATATGGTCCGGGGTCAGCGGGTTGTTGCGGAAGAAGAGGGGATCGATGACATACCAGCTCAACTGCGCGCGGCGGAAACCCGTGCGCAGGTCGTCGATGAACTCGCCTTCGGGGAAGAGGTCGATGCCCTGCGGGGTGGAGGAATGGAACCACAGGGCCTGCGTGCGCAGATCGATCACGCTCACGCTGCCCTCGAAGTCGTCGATATAACTGGTGCCCGCGTTGCCGATGGCGCGGCTGTGGCCGGGGATCAGGTAGGCCGCCTCGGCGCTGGCCGTCACGTTCGATTCCTGCTTGGTGGCATAGAAGGGCAGTTTGTCCACCAGGTTGGTGAGCCATTGCGACTTGCTCTGCCAGCTCACGTCGGTGCCCACGATGGTGTTGCTGATCGGCTCATCGCCCACGTTCACTTTCTGGGTCAGCGGCCGTTCATAGAGATTCATGATGGTACCACCGATCACCAGGTCGCGGTTCACGCGGTAGTCGAACCGCGCACCGGCGAGGGTCTTGGTCTGTATGCTGAAGAGCGAGTTGCTCTCCAGCGAGATGTTGATCGGCGTACCGCTTTCCAGGATGCCCTGGTTCAGGATGCGCACACGGCCCAGGTTGTAGTCCACCGTGTAGTCCTGGTTCTCGATCAGGCGCACACCACCGGCGGTGACCACCACGCTGCCCTGCGGGATGTTCACCGCGTTGAGGGAGATCACATCGCTGCTGGCGCTGCGGTAGCTGCCGCGCATGCTGAAGCGGTTCAGCTCGGGCAGGAACTGCGCCGCGGTGCGCGTGCTGTCGTAAAGTTGCTGGTAGACGATGGTGCGGCGGATCTGCTCGGGCTGGATGGGGTTGTTCGGGTCGGGGCCGATGAGTTGGCGGTCCAGATAGCTGCCGAAGGGTTCCAGCACGGGGAAGAAGACCCTGCCGTTCTGCGCCTGGATGGTGCCCCCGGTGGTGGCCGCACCATCGATGAAGTCGAACCACCCGTCGGGGTTCGGCGCGTTCTGCGGGTCCAGCCTGTCCAGGCCCAGGGATTGCAGCAGGGGGATCTGGTCCAGCGGCGCACGCGGGATGTAGTTGATGTCCACGCCGGTGACCGGGTTGTTGTACACCAGGTCCAGCCGGAAATTGTCGCGGTTCACCTGGAAGGCGCCCAAGGCATAGACGTTCTTCATCATCAGGTCCCACATCGGCAGGCGGGGATCGGTGATGGTGGCTTTCAGCAGACGCAGCATCAGCGCGTCGGGCGGGCCGATGCCGTCGGTGGAGAATTCGCCCACCTGGAAGGTCTGCCCCTGGATGGTGTACTGGAAGGCCACACCAAGCACCTCGTCGTTGTTCAGCGATTGGTTCAGGGAGATGAAGCCCAGGCGCTCGTTCACCGTGTACTCGTTGGGCAGCAGCAGGCGCGCGCTTTCAAGGCGCTCGAAGTGGCGGGCGTCGCGCAGGCCCAGGGCCTGCAAGGCGCCGGAGGCCTGGAAGAAGCCGCGGATGGCCGGATTGCCGGCGACGAGCGCGTACAGGTTGTTGGCCTCGTTGGCCGCGAAGTCCAGCGGGCTGTCGATCAGCAGGCCGGGCGGCAGGTCGTTGCTCACCTGGCCGGCGGCGATGGCGGCCGGGCTGGCGTCCTCGCCCAGGTCGGTGAAGGCCACGATGTTGCGGTTCTGCTGGAAGTCCTGCCGCGTATTGGTCACCCACACCTCGATGCGCGTGATCTGCACCCCGCTGTTGATCGTGGGAAGGGTGCGCAGCGCGTTCTCGTAGTTCTCGCGGAAGTAGTAGCTGAGGAAGTAGTGCTTGTTGGCCTCGTACTCGTCCGCCTTGATGTTGAAGTGGGTGGTCTGCGCGCCGCCCTCGGTCTGCACATTGCGCCGCTGGCCCTTCTCCTGGCTGAAGATGGCCGTGGCCGTCAGGCGCCCGAAGCGCAACTCGGTCTTCAGGCCGAAGAGGCTCTGGCTGCCTTGTATCAATGTTCCGCGCAAGGGCAGGCTCACGTTGCCCGCCTCGATCTTCTGGATGATCTCGTCCTCGTAGCCGGTGTAGTCCAGCTTCACCTGGTTCTCGAAATCGAAGGTCGCCTGCGTGTTGTAGTTGGTGTTGATCTTCAGCTTCTCGCCGATGCTGCCCACCAGGTTGAGCTGGATGCGCTGGTCGAAGTTGAAGGTGGTGATGCGCCGCTGGTTGATCGGGATGCGCGGGTTCTCGGTCCGGCTGGTGTTCACGCCGAAGATCACCTCGGCGGAACCGCGCGGGCGAATGTCGATGGTGTTGCCGCCGAAGATGCGGTCGAAGGCCTCGCCCCGCACCTTGATCACCGGCACCAGGCTCCGCTGCGCGCTCTCGCTGTCCTGCTCCACGCGGTCCAGCCAGTAGGTCTCCATGGCGCGCTCCATGTCGTAGTTGAGGTACTCCTCCAACGACATGCTCATGGGCGGGCGGAAGTAGAAGTTCTCGCCCACGGTGCTTTGCAGGATGTACTGGCCCGTCTCCGGATCGTAAATGACGTCGTTGTTGATGTTGTCGGGATCCTGCAGATTGATGAGGCCTGGCGCGGGCTGGCCTGGCGCCAGGGGATCGCCGATGGGCCAGGGCAGGTCCACTTCGGGGCTGTCCACCTGCAGCACCAGCCCCAATGAAGGAGCCGCTTCCACCGAGCCTGCCAACAGCAATATGGCCGCCACCAGGGCCCATGGCCCCAGTGCTCCGATCCGCTGGCGGAATGATCCGATGATGCTACGTGACATGACCCCTGCCCCTCCCTCAGATATGCTTCAGCGTCAGCTTGATCAGCTCTTCCAATGCCGGTGGTTCCGAGGCGTGGTCGCGCAGAACGGCTTGCAGGGACCGTTCGGCCTTCGCCCGGTCCAGACCGAGCGAGACCAGTGCCGATAACGCCTCGGCCCGGAGTGTATTGCCCGCCCCCGCGACCGCCGCGGACGGCAGGCCGGTGGACAGTGGCGCCTTGCCCTGCAACTCGCTGATGATCCGTTGCGCCAGCTTCGGCCCGATGCCCTTCACCCCTTTGAAACTCGCCTCATCGCCCAGGGCGATCGCCTCCTCCAGCCCCGCCAGGTCCCGTGCGCCCATGATGGCCATGGCCAGGGTGGCGCTCACGCCCTGCACCTCGATCAGGCGCCGGAACATGGCGCGCTCATCGGGTCGCAGGAATCCGTGCAGTCGATGTTCGCTCTGGCCCGAACGCACATCCACGGTGACCCCGTAATGGACGAACACACGGCACGCGCCGCGGTCGGGCATGCGCGTCAAGGTCATCGCGGAGACATGCACGAGGTAACCCACGCCGTGGCATTCCACCACCACGTGGTCCGTCGCTTTCAGCAATAGCTCACCGTTCAGGCTGTCGATCATCCTGGCCCCTGGGATACTGGCTTCCTTAAGGTAGGGGGAGTAACGGTGCGGCTATGGGCGCGGGGGTTGGTGCCTCGGGAAGGGGCCCGAAAATAAAGGAATGCTTCACACCTGTCGCAAGCGTGGGGCGAACAGCATTTTCATAGGGATACCTTTCGGACCATGCGGCGACCGCGTTTGGTGGCCTTCACCGGGGCCGGTATCAGTGCCGAAAGTGGCCTGCGCACCTTCCGCGACGGTGATGGCCTGTGGGAGGAATACCGGATCGAGGACGTGGCCACCCCCGAGGCCTGGCAACGCGACCCGAAGCTGGTGTTGCGTTTCTATGACGAGCGGCGCGACCAGGTCCTGAAAGCCGCGCCGAACGCGGCCCATGAGGCCCTGGCCAGGCTGGAGGAAGCCTTTGACGTCCGGATCGTCACCCAGAACATCGACGACCTGCACGAACGGGCCGGCAGCTCGTACGTGCTGCACCTCCATGGCGAGATCCGCAAGGCGCGCAGCACCGCCGACCCCGATCTGTTGCTGCCGGTGGAAGGCGGCATCCTGCCCTGGGGGGCCACATGCCCCTTGGGTTCCCAACTTCGGCCGCATGTGGTCTGGTTCGGCGAAGCGGTGCCGCTGCTTCCCCAGGCCGCACGCATCGTGGGTGAGGCAGAGGTCCTCATCGTGGTGGGCACCTCCCTGCAGGTCTGGCCTGCGGCAGGGCTGGTGGATATGGCACCACCGGACTGTTCCCGTTATCTGGTGGACCCGAAGGCCCCTGCATGGACAGCATCAGCGATCGTCCACATCAAGCGATCGGCCAGCGAGGGTGTGCCCTGGCTGGCCGATAGATTGTTGGCGGGGGAGGTCCCTTAATGGGTCACCACCAAGCGCCGGGTGCCCAGCATGCGGCCACCCTGCTCCAGATTCACGAAGTAGATGCCACTGACGAGGTCGGCGGTGGGAAGCACCAACCGCCCTTCGGCACGCAGCGGAGCGATGGTCTTCACCCGTTCGCCCAGCGCGTTGTATACCACCAGGGAGGCGTTGCGCGTGTCGCCGGGCAGGCGGTAGTCCATTTGCACCGGCTGACCCGCTGTGGGGTTTGGCCAAAGCGTCATGTCCAGGCTGGCCAATGGGGATTCCAGAATGCCCACCGTGCCGCCGAAGTCGATGTCCACCCAGCTGCTGTCCGCCCCGTTCGGGTTGGCCATGTCATACCATACAAAGCGGAAACGCGTCACGGCCGTCTGTCCCTCCGGCATGTAATAGGCTCCGAAGTCGCTATAGGTCCAGGCAGGGTTCAGGTTCAAGGGGTGTTGGGAATCCCATGAAAGGTTGACGCCGGAGGCCACCGGCAGATAGCAGACGCCCCAGCAGAAGAAGTTCTGCGAACCCGCCACCGGCCAGATCTCATAGCGGCGCACATTCACCTGCTTGGGTGTGGATCCGGTGAGTTCGGCATAGACCTTCACCGTATCCGTATGGTAGCCCGGCGTGAGCGGCTTGTGGATCAGGGAACCGTTCACCGTGTTGCCCCCGCCATCGGTCAGGGTCACAATGCCCTGGGCGGCGGCTTGGAGCAACGACAGGGCGGCAAGGGGGAAAAGGGCGTAGCGTAGGATCATGGGGATCGACGGTCGTGGTGGACTAGGACGGCGACACAAAAATAGGCCACTGGCATGGAGGTCATCAGGGTAAGGATCAAGCTGATGCATCATGGGCCGGGGATAGGATCCCAACGGCGATCTCTTTCCATGGGCAAGGGGTCTATTGAGGTGTACCGCCTTGCACTATGTTCGTTCCGCCCAAACCCGCCGGCCGCACCACAGCACGTCCGGGCCCGAAGGCATATCGCTCTCGACAAACCCAATCGGATGATCATGACACACGGAAGACTACTCTTTACGCCCGCCCTGGCCATGGGCATCGCGGCAGCCGCCACCGCGCAGAACTGGACGGCCACCGACATCAACGGTGTGCAACACAACCTCCAGAGCTACCTGAACCAGGGCAAGACCGTTCTGGTGGACCTGAGCGCCCACTGGTGCGGTCCTTGCTGGCAGTGGCACACCGGCGGCGTGATGCATGAGTTGATGCATGAATTCGGCCCGGAGGGCACCAATGATCTGATGATCTTCTTCATCGATGCCTCCACCAACCCGCCGAGCACGATGAACCTGATCAACGGCATCGGCTCCACCCAGGGCAACTGGGCAGCTGGCACCAACTACCCGATCATCGGCCCCAACGGCCAAGGCAATGTGGTGGGCAGCCAGTACAACTTCAATGCCTTCCCCACCTTGTTCGTCCACTGCCCCGGCGGCGGCCCCGCGCAGACCATCCAGCGCAGCAACCTGTGGCAGTTCTTCCAGAACTGGCGCAACATGTGCCCGGCCCCCTTCCAGAACGGCCCCAACGACGCCACCCTGCTGAACGACGACAAGGAGAGCTGCCCCGGCGACCCGATCAACACCATTCTATACAACGCCGGCACCAGCCCGCTCACCTCGGCCACCGTTCAGTTGAAGAACGGCAACACCGTGGTGGAGACCATCAACTGGACCGGCAGCCTGGCCCCGCACCAGTTCCAGAACATCAACTTCGCCGCCACGGCCACCACGCCCATGACCTATGAGGCCGTGGTCTCCAGCCCCAACGGGCAAACGGATGACAATCCGCAGGGCAACTCGGAGAACATCCAGGTGGCCATCGCGCCGCAGATCTCCGGAGCGGTGGAAGTGAAGGTGCGCACGGACAACTATGGCAACGAGTTCTACTGGCGCATCGTGGACGGCAACGGCGCCGTGATGGGCCAGGGCGGCAACTCCTATGTGGCCAATAACCACGGCACGGGCCAGTTCCCACCGCCGCAGACCCCCCCGGGCACTTACGGCAACAACCAGACGTACACGCAGGTGGTGAACCTGCCCAACGTGGGTTGCTACACCTTCGAGGCCTATGACTTCTTCGGCGATGGCATCTGCTGCGCCTACGGTCAAGGATTCTTCGAGGTGAAGAACCTGTCCAACAACCAGATCGTGATCAACGGCGGCAACTTCGGCGGCAGCACCAAGCACAAGATGCTGCAGACCGTCACCGGCGTGGAGGAGAACCTGCTGGACGAGGGGCTGGCCATCTACCCCAACCCCACCGACGGACTGCTCTTCGTGAACCTGGACCTGCGCACGGCCGCCACGGTGAACCTCACCCTGTTCGACATGCTGGGCGCGGTGGTGATGCAGAACGCCCATGGCTTCGGCCCCGGCGAGCAGCGTGCCACCCTGGACCTCAACGGCCTGGCCAACGGCACCTACTACCTGAACATCCTCGCCGATGGCATGACCGCCACGCGCAAAGTGGTCGTGAACCGCTGATCGCGTGACGTACGAATAGAGAAGAAGCACAAGGCCAGCGGTTCGGCACGATGATCGTCCGTCCGCTGGCCTTCGTGCGTACCCTCCCCCACGAAGTCATCTCCATGCGCTCCATCGCCATACTCCTCGTCTCCCTGTTCGGTCTCTCCCTCGCCACGGCGCAGAACCTCGCCAAGCTTCCGGCCACCCACCTTTCCACCCTGGACGGCAAGAAGGTGGACGTGCGCAAGTGGAGCAACGAAGGCAAGCCCATCATCATCAACTTCTGGGCTACCTGGTGCGCGCCCTGCAAGAAGGAACTCTCGGCCATCGCCGACGTGTACGATGACTGGCGCGCGAAGACCGGTGTGAAGCTCATCGCCGTGAGCATCGACGATGCCCGCAGCATGGCCCGTGTGAAGCCTTATGTGGATGGCCAGGACTGGGATTATGAGGTGTACCTCGACCCCAATGGTGACCTGAAGCGCGCCTTGAACGTGAACAACGTGCCGCACACCTTCCTGATCGATGGCAACGGCGACGTGGTGTGGCAGCACAACAACTACGTGCCCGGCGACGAGAACCAGCTCTTCAAGAAGGTGCTGGAAGTGGCCGGCAAGAAGTGATCCGCCACATGTGCCCCGACCACCGCACCCTGAGGTGCGCGCTGTCCATCTCCTTGCTGTTCCTGGCCGCCATGGGCCGGTCGCAGGAAGGCGCGCAGATCAGTGGCAACTTCAGCACCGACGCGCAGTACTACAACGAGGACGAGGACATCAATGCCGTGGTGCCACCCGAAAGACTGTCGGCACAGGGCTGGATGAACCTGATCTACACCTGGAAGAACTTCGAGGCCGGCGGCCGCTTCGAGAGCTATGAACCGGCCCTGGCGGGCTATCCCGCCGGCCAGCCTTGGCGCGGCAGCGGCGTGGGCTACCGCTACGCCAAGTACACCATGAGCGACCTGGAGGTCACCGTGGGCAACTTCTTCGAGCAATTCGGGCAGGGCATGATCTTCCGCAGCTACGAGGAGCGCTACCTCGGCGTGGACAATGCCATGGATGGTGTGCGCCTCCGCTACACGCCCTACCGCGGCGTCCGCCTCAAGGGTGTCTACGGCCGCCAGCGCTTCGCCTTCGACAATGGCTTCACCAAAGGCGCGGGACTCGTGCGCGGCATCGATGTGGAAGTATCGCTGAACGAATTGTTCGACACGCTCTGGACCAGTGCCCACAACCTGACGATCGGCGGCGGCTTCGTGAGCAAATACCAGGAAGATCGCGACCCCCTGTTGGTGCTGCCCGAGAATGTGGGCGCCTGGGCCCTGCGCGCCAACTGGACCACCCCGAGGCTGAATTTCTATACCGAGTACGCCTATAAGATCAACGACCCCAACGTGCAGAACGGCTTCATCTACAAGCCCGGCCAGGCGCTGCTGGTGAACGCCACCTGGTCCACCAAGGGCTTCGGTGCCAGCGCGGGCGCGCACGCCTTCGACAACATGTTCTACATGAGCGATCGCGGGGCGCCCACGCCCTTCGACCTCAACATCAACTTCCTGCCGCCGCTGGCCAAGCAGCATACCTACAACCTGCCCGCCACCCTCTACCCCTACGCCACACAACCGAACGGCGAAGTGTCCGCGCAAGGCGAAGTGTTCTACAAGTGGCGCAAGGGCACCAAGCTCGGCGGCAAGTATGGCACCCGCATCGCGCTCAACTACAGTGTGGCCTGGTCGCTGGACAGCAGCGCGCTGGATGACCTGGGCACCACACGCCAGGGATATCGCACCTCGTTCTTCTCCCCGGGTGAGGACCTGTACTTCCAGGACGTCAATGTGGAAATACGCAAGCGCATCAGTGAGAAGTGGGAACTGGCCCTCACCTACATCGATCTGGTATACGACATCGACATCATCCAGGGCAAGCCCGGCAAACCCGTGGTTTACGCGGGTATGGCCATCGTGGAGGGCCTCTACAAGTTCAACGACCGCAACTCGGTGCGTTTCGAGGCGCAGCACCTCAGCACCAAGCAGGACCAGGGCAACTGGGCCACGGTGCTGGCCGAGTTCACCTTCAGCCCGCACTGGTTCCTGGCCGTGATGGACCAGTACAACTATGTGACGCTGGATGACACCTTCCTGCAGGACGGTAAGGAAGAAGTGGAACCCCTGCGCCTGCACTACCCCATCGGCTCGGTGGGCTACATCCGGGGCGGCAACCGCTTCCAAGTGAACTACGGCCGCCAGCGCGCGGGCATCTTCTGCGTGGGCGGCGTGTGCCGCGTGGTGCCCGCGGCCAACGGTCTTACCTTGTCGATCACCAGCACTTTCTGACAGGATATGACCATCACAAGGACCGCGATCCTGTTCGCCGCATCCACCCTGTTCTTCGCTTGCGACCAGGTGAATGAACCCATTCCGCCCGGCGGCGGCGGTGGCGGCGGTGGCGGCACGGTGGTGACACGCCGTGTGCTGTTGGAGGAGTTCACCGGACACCGCTGCAGCACCTGTCCCGCCGCGCACGTGGTGGCACAGCAACTGAGCACCTTCTATGGCGACCAGCTGATCATCGTGGGCATCCACGCCACCAGCACCTTCGCAGCGCCGGTCTCACCACCGAATGCGGACGGCAGCTACTCCACCGATTTCCGCACCCCGGCGGGCGATGCCTACACCACGGCCTTCGGGGTGAGCTTCCTGCCCACGGGCGTGGTGAGCCGCAAGCCATACAACAACAGCATCACGCTGAGCCAGGGCAATTGGGGCAGCGCCATTGGTGCGCTGGTCGGCCAGGAGGCCGATGTGGACCTGTGGGTGGAGAGCATCGACCACAATGCGGGCGCGAACACCGTGGGCGCCGTGATCAAGGCCGCTGTGTTGAAGCCCATCGGGACCGAATTGAAACTCACCCTGTATCTGCTGGAGGACCATGTGATCGACTGGCAGATCAACCAGCAGGCCACGCCGCCGGACATTCCCGACTACGATCACCGCTACGTGCTGCGCACCAACCTGAACGGCACCTGGGGCGAAGCCATGGTACCCACGGGGGCCCAGCCCGGTGACACGCTCACGCTCAGCTATGCCGGTGTGGCCATGGACCCCGCTTGGAACCCGGCGAACTGTTCGTTGGTGGCCTACCTCTACCGCGCGGACGGCTACGAGGTGATGCAGGCCGCGCAGCGGAAGTTCCAGCCCTGATCGCCCGTCAGCACTTCAGCCGAACAAGCGGGCGAGCACATCGTCCACCCGATCCACCAGCACCGCTTCGATGCCCTTGGGCACGGACAAGCCCTTGGTGCCAGCCGGCAGGAAGACACGGCCAAAGCCCAGCTTGGCGGCCTCGGCCACGCGCTGATCGCTGCGCGCCACGGGGCGGATCTCGCCCGTGAGGCCCACTTCGCCGCAGAACACGGTGTCCATGGGGATCGGGATGTCGGCATTCGAGCTGAGCACGGCGCAGACCACCGCCAGATCGATGGCCGGCTCCTCCACGCGGAAGCCGCCGGCGAGATTGAGGAAGACGTCCTTCGCACCAAGCCGGAAGCCACAGCGCTTCTCCAGCACGGCCAGCAGCATGTTCAGGCGGCGCAGGTCGAAACCCGTGCTGCTGCGCTGGGGCGTGCCATAGACCGCGCTGCTCACCAGGGCCTGCACCTCGATCAGCAACGGACGCTGCCCTTCCATGGTCGCCGCCACGGCCACACCGCTGGGGCGCTCGCGGCGGTCGCCCAGCAGCACGCGGCTCGGATCCTCCACGGTGGCCAGCCCGCTGCCGCGCATCTCATAGATGCCCAGTTCGTTCGTGCTGCCGAAGCGGTTCTTCAGCGGCCGCAACAAGCGGTAGGCATGGTCGCGGTCGCCCTCGAATTGCAGCACCACGTCCACCATGTGCTCCAACACCTTCGGCCCGGCGATGAAGCCATCCTTGGTGATGTGGCCGATCAACAGCATGGGCACACCGGTGGTCTTCGCGAAACGCATCAACTCCGAAGTGCATTCGCGCACCTGGCCCACGCTGCCGGGACTCGCGTCCAGCACGGCGGTGTGCAGCGTCTGCACGCTGTCGATCACCACCAGGTCCGGCTTCAGTGTTTCGATGTGCTTGAAGATCCGCTGCGTGTTCGTTTCGGTGAGGACGAAGCAGTCGCTGTCCGCCGATGCTGCGCGGCCGGGTGCCGCGAGCCGTTCCGCGCGCATCTTCACCTGGTGCTCGCTCTCCTCGCCGCTCACATACAGTGTGCGTGTGTGCGGCCCGTTCATGGCCACCTGCAACAGCAGGGTGCTTTTGCCGATGCCCGGCTCACCACCGAGCAGCACCATGCTGCCGGGCACCAGCCCACCACCCAGCACGCGTGTGAGTTCGGGATCGCCCAGCGGAATGCGTGGCCCGTCCTGCGCGGGGATGTCCGCGATGGCCACCGGCTTGGGTTGTTTGTCCTGCAGGGACCGGGGCAGCCCGCGCTTCTCCTCCACACGGTCGGCCACCTCCTCCACCAAGGTGTTCCAGGCCTTGCATTGCGGGCATTGCCCCAGCCATTGCGGTTGGCTGGCGCCGCAACTCTGGCAGACGAACCTGGATCGGACCTTAGCCGCCATGGCGGATGCGTTCCACCAGGGACGTGGTGGAGAAGCCCTCCACGAGCTTCAGGCTGTGCACCTCGCCGCCATTGGCGCGCACCAGTTCAGCGCCCACGATGCGGTCCTCGGTCCAGTCGCCGCCCTTCACCAGCACATCGGGGCCGATGGCCTGGATCAGTTCCAGCGGGGTGTCCTCATCGAAGATCACCACGGCGTCCACCAGGCGCATGGCGGCCAGCACCAGCGCACGGCTGTCCTGGTCGTTGTAGGGGCGGTCGGCACCCTTGCCCTGGCGGCGCACACTGGCGTCGCTGTTCAGCCCGATCACCAGACGATCGCCCAGTGCGGCGGCCTCGCGCAGGTACTCCACATGGCCCCGGTGCAGGATGTCGAAACAGCCGTTGGTGAACACGATGCGGTCGCCCTTCATGCGCCAGATGTTGCACAGGCGCTGCAGTTGCACCAGGTCCATCACGCGGCGGTCGGCAGGTGCGGTGGTGGTCTCGGTGCTCATGGCTGGGGCGGGGCGCTTTTGCGGGCGACCAAAAGTAGCGAGAGACCTCCGAGCGCGATGATCATCACCGTTTGCACGGTCCAGAGCAGCCAGCCCATGGCCAGGGCATCGGGCCGGATGAGGCCGCCACCCTCGGGCGCGGCCATGTAGATGCCGGTGATCAGCGCCACGAAGGCCGGGTACACGCCGATGCCGCCCTGCACCAGGATGATGCCCAACGATCCGGCGATGAAGGCGGCCATCACCCCGGCCATGGGCACGGCGGCGGTTTCCGGCAGGGCCTGATAGCCCACGGCGAACATGGCCACATAAAGGCCCCAGATGAGGAAGGTGTGCAGCAGGAAGGGCAGCTTGTGCTTGGTGCCCAGCACCGAAGCGATACCGTCCACCAGCCCGCGCAGCACGCCGCGCAGGACCGCCCTCCAGGCGGGCCGCGAGAGCACCAGCGCGATGCCCGCCACCACCGCTGCGGCCGCCAGCGCCCACCACCAGGGCGATATCGGTTCCACCTGACCGGCTTCCCGGGCGGCGCGGAACCGGACGATGCGCTCCTGGATCGTGTCCAGCTTGTCCAGTTGCAGCAGCAGCGTGACCGCCGCGATGCCCAGGAGCATCACCATGTCCACGGCGCGTTCGGCGAGGATGGTGCCGAAGCCGCGCTCGAAGGGCACGCCGTCGGTGCGGCGCAAGGTCATGGCGCGGCTGGCCTCGCCGGCCCGGGGCAGCAGCAGATTCATGAAATAGCCCGTGATGGTGGCGTGGTAGCTGTTCCAGAAGCCCACGCGGTGGCCCAGGTGGTCCAGCAGGTAGCGCCAGCGCCAGGCGCGGCTGGCGTGGCTGGCCCAGCCCAGCAGCACGGTGAGGCCCAGCCAGCCCCAGTGGGCCTGCCCGAAGGCGGTGAAGAGCTCGGCGCGCTGGCTTTCGTCCAGCTGCCGGTAGAAATACACCACCAGCCAAAGGCCCAGGCCCAGCGGAACCAGGATCCGGAGGCCGCCGAGGAGGGCCTTCTTCATGCCCGGGTCACTTCAGCCGGTTGGTACGCTCGTCGGGGAAGATCACCACCGGCCGGAAGGCGCGGGCCTCCTCCAGCGGCATGCTGCCATAGGCCACCACAATGACCACATCGCCCACCTGCGCCTTGCGCGCCGCCGGGCCGTTGAGGCTCACCATGCCGCTGCCGCGCGGCCCCTTGATGATGTAGGTCTCCAGCCGCTCGCCGTTGTTCACGTTCACCACCTGCACCTTCTCGCCCTCCACCATGCCGGCGGCGTCGATCAGGTCCTCGTCCAGCTGGATGCTGCCGATGTAGTTGAGCGCCGCCTGGGTGATGCTCACCCGGTGGATCTTGGCGCGCATGACTTCGATGGTGATGGGCATGGCCGTGTAGCGAGGGCGGCAAAGGTAGCGCCATGCCGGGACCGAAGCAGCAGGCGCGTGCGCATGCGGCCCTACTCCACCACCACCCGTTCATGCCGCTGCCCCTCGGGGTCCGTGACCCGCAGCACATAGGTGCCGCGCCCGAAGCGCGAGAGATCCACCTCCTCCACGGTGGCGCCGGTGGGCAGCGGCCGCTGGTAGAGCAACCGGCCCATGGCATCGTACACGCTGTAGTAGCTGTCCTTCAGCAGGGGATCGGGGAACTCCACGGTGAAGCGGCCGGGGGTGGGGTTGGGGTAGATCCGCAACACATGACCATATCCCACTTCCACCATACCGGCAGGAGAAAAACAGTGCCCCTCTCCCCCCGACAGATCCACAGGGAACTGGATCACGTTGTCGGCACTCATGCAATCCAGCCAATACGCCATGGATACTGTGATACAACCGCACGTGGTCAGCAAGCCTTGGGTGCCACCAATCCATTCTATCCAGTATACCTCCGAATTGAACAAGTGTATACGTTTCCGAGGTGTATCGGCCACAGTTATCGTGTCTACCGCTGTCACAATGATGGGATCCCATTGATAGGGCTCATTGAAGACATGCACGGTGTCGCCCACTGATACATCGAAGTCGTACAGAAGGTGTTCACTGCTATCTTGGAACCGATAAAAGATCACCTGGCCTTGCATATTGTCCCATAGTGCTCCGAATGGAACATCGGCGTTGTACCAGAACAGTTTGCTACACACCTTTCCATCAATGATCGTGTCATACCCACTTTCTGACGTCCGGATATATAATATATTGTTTATGTTCGGGCCCAAATGCTCTGATACGGTCCATCTGGCGTTCGACATCGCAATGGACTGCTGCGCCATGACAGCCGGGAGCATGACCATGCCCAATAGCAGGGAAGTAATGATGCGCATGAAAATCAATGTTGAATGTGAACTGAGCCCTTACTTGTGCGTCCATTTTCTGTGACCGTCCGGACCACGTAGATGCCTGGCCGTACCAGCAATCCGCTTTCACAGAGCAATCTGCCATCGTGCGCTGATCGCCAAGAGAGGGGGACAACCCTTCCTTGTGCATCACATAGATCCACCCGTACAATTGGCGACTCTTCCAGATGCTCAATGGTGAAACTACCCATACTCGGATTGGGATATACTTTCAATTTCGAGGTGGCTGTCGCGTTCCAACTCCTTACGTCATTGGTAGGTGTCCCCTGATAGGGCATCATCTTGAAGCTGTTGCCCGGCCCGTTGCAAGGGTGGATGAACGCGTGGAACCGGGACCCTGCCTCGGCACGGAAGCCCGGCAGCAAGCGAACCTCGCTTCCACCCCGATAGTTCACTTCCATCCCACTTGGGATCTCGGCCGTGGACTCGATGAAGCTCAAGGATTCAATGAATGCGTTCGCACCATAGGTGCCCGATTCTATCAGCTCATCGAACTCGGGACAATACAAGTTGTGCTCCCACACCCCCCTTCCCTGCAACCCAGCCCTGACCTTGTTCACCTGATAGTTGATCTCCAGTCCCTGGATACGTACACGAGGGAGCCCCAAGCCCAAATGGACCCATTCTGTTCCGTCGGACATGAACGCGGCGTTCGTGTAGAACACCCCCATGTCCGTTCCCAGGTAAACACCGCCATTGCTACCACGTTCGAGTACCAACGCATCCCAGCCTATGCCCGCATTCGGCAGAGCATTGTCTGAGCTGCCGGTGTAATCGACCTGGTAGCCCGGATCGGTCGGGGCCAAACTATAGTCCATTCGGAACAGCATGTGCCGGCCGGTAGCATCAGTGCCTGGTGCATCCGACGAGTAGGCGATCCACGCGACATTGGGGTTGGAATGGTCGAAGTCGAGATCCGCGATCCAATGTCCGGTGTTCCTGGGGATCATCGCACCAAGGTCATCAGGGTCCGGGATCATGGGGAAGGCCATCTCTTCCCAACTTGACAGGACATCTGCCGCTGATGCCTGAGCGTCCATGGTGCGGTAAAGCTTTTGAATGTCTGGCGAACCACTGATGCGCTTAACAATGACATGAGCCCAAAGTTGATCGGGAGCGGACCACGGCCGGTAGATCCTCCAGACTCCAGAACTGAGGAAGTCCGGCATCGTTGAGTTGAGTGCATGAAAGTTCGAAACGTCCTCCCAAGTGCTTCCATTGTCCAGCGATCGTCGGATCTCTTGGCCTTCAGATGACACCTGCCTGTGCGTGAACAATACTCCGATAGCCCTTCTGTGCAAGGCCCAATCCGTGTTCCAATCCGTTGACCCAGGGCTATTTAGCAAAGTTCTGTTCACCCCATAATCTGCGCTTCTATAATTGAAACTGCTATAATTATGCTGCGAATTCCAGTATATCCTATTACCCTCAATAGGATGTATAAGTGGTCGTTGTCCATCGAGACCTCCCAGTTGACGCCAACTAGGAACCCAGTCCGGAGCGAATACATCATCAGAAAGTACGACTCCATCGTGGTACAAACCGAGTGCAATACGACCCGGCTCCGAGTATGAATCCGCCATGCGGTATACCTCTGCTACACCAAGCCCATGGCCCAACCACTCCCAATTCGCTCCATCGTCCGTGGACCGATGTACACCTCCATGGTTGGCCATCCATACCTCCCCGGCTTGCGTTGGATGCCCCACGAAATCCTCGACATCCACATGATATTGTTCGGCATTAGCATGTAGGTTTCCATACTGTACTGTCGTGACATTGAGAGCGGTCTTGTAACGATCACTATGCCCGATGTAGATGTCGTTGAACGTTGTTTGTGACACGCCATATCCATAACCATCTCCATACACTACCTGGTTATCAGCCAAGTGTGTCCATGTTGTAGAAGCAGGTACATCAAGGTCGGAAACACGATACACCTTCCCTGCCCATGGTGGACTGTATATGTCAAGCATGACATAGAGGAGTTCCGGGTCGTGCATCGATGTTTCGATGTTGATGCGTCGGTGGTTTCGTTGAAGACTGGGGTCGTCGGGATCCGTCACCCAATTGGTTGAAGGCATGTTTGACACCACCACCCAGTTGGCTCCGGCATCGAATGATTGAAGGAGCCGCCAATACTCAACTTTGAGTACAGTAGGAGTCCCTCCCACGTCGACCGTCTTTTCACCGCTGAACATGACGGCCACATACAAATGCTGTCCATTGCCGGGTTCTATGGCGATGTCGTGTATCCGTTGCCATGGCAGGTAGGTGTAGTCCCCGTAGGTCAGGTCGTTAGTTGGCGCAGGTAACATGATCTTCACCCATGTCGGATCAGGCTCGTTCACATTCGTGCTCCGGAACAGACCATCCCAAGTCGCTGCGTATAGCACATCGGCATTATCGGGATCCGTTTGCAGTTGTGCGATCTTGTTCCATTCACCCAGGTCCGAATGGTCCGCTATCATATCCAACGTCAAATCATTGAGATTCTTTCGGTATATCCCCCTTACGAAGCCCAAATGTTCGGAGTTCGCCGCGTACCAAACGTTAGGGTCATCCACTTTGAATACAGCATGCCGGCATGGACTCCTGAGCCATTGGTCACTTCCTGCATTCTGCCATTTGCTCATCGTGGACAAGCGACGATAAAATAATCCACCAAGGGCTGAGCCACACAACATTAGATCCGGGTCCTCTTCGCAGATGGTGATGAAGTGGACCGGCCCAATTCCAGGCTCCATTCTCTGGCCTTGATTCCCCAATCCATATGGTACATCAGAATAGGGTTTGTCCAATGGACCCACCTCATGCCACATGTCCTGATTGCTTTTGGCATGGGCTTTTCGATCGGGAAGGATGGCCTCACCAGCCTGCTCAGCGGCCATGAATTCCTCGAACGGTTGGCCATGCGATATCCTCAACGACCACTGGCTTTCCCACTTCTTGAACTTGGTGTAATCGCCCCCCTCCCTGAATATCTCCAATGTATCGCCTGCGGCGATCAAGCTGTCGTACTTGATCCGAAGCCGATGGAGGAGTTCGCCGAAATCTTGGCGTGAGTGGTCAACAGGGGTCTGTCCGGTCGCAGTACCATTCCCGACAAGGCATAGCCAAACGAAGGCGAATGTCCAGCGCATGGTATGTGGGCTTAGCGGTTCTTGAGGATCTCCTCCATGAGATGCTTCAGATCCCCGACCTCATCCTTCAATGCCAAGATGTACAGTGCCTGTTCCTCCACGATCCTCACCAGAGTTCGCTGCATCCCACCCAGTTCCACCCCGCCTCTAACCTCAAGATCTGTCGCAGACGGTAGACCTGGCAGGTGCTTGTGCTCCTGTATGAAAGCGCGCAGTTCCGTCAAGGGCATCAAACGGTAGCCGTCATCGAAGACATAGTCCGGCCATTCACCCAACTTTACCAGCACATCCCGCGTGACGATGCCATCCTCCACAAAGAGCCGGTAACCATCCACTGCGCCAGCCGGTGGGTTGGTGCCGATCCCCACCCGCCCCTCGCTGGTGATGACCATGCGTTGCAGGTTGTTGGTGCGGAAAGGCAGTGGAGCGTTGTTCACCGTGCCGATAAAGTAGATGCCATTCGGGTTGTCGATGACATTCCCGCAGGTGTACCAAGGAGCCACCGTCGTATCCCCGGCCGGCCAGCACCAAGGCTTGGTGAGGAAAGCGCGCAGCTCGCCGTCATCGTCCAGACCGAGGATCCCGGACGGCAGGCCCAGCTTGATACCCCCTCCTGCAAGCAGGCGGACGAGTTCCGTTCCGTTGCTCTTCAGCACGAAGTCCGTGGGATCCGACGTGCCCAGATAGTCCACCTCCGGATCCGTGCCCGCATTGCCACCCTTGTCCCAGTTGTTGTCGGCGGGTTCCGAGAGGAACAGCGCCCCGGGTTGGTTCTGGCAGCCATTGTGGTCCGTCACCACCAATTGGTAGTTGCCTGCACCGATGGCCGTGCGGTGCTGCGTGGTGACGGCATCCTGCCACAGGTAGCTGTAGGGTGGCACGCCATACTGCACACCGGTCTGGATGCTGCCGTTGTAGCATTGGTGGCAGCTGACGTTGTAGCCGTTCGGCCAGGTGTAGGGCGTCAATCCCACAATGAGGGCCCTGGGCTGCGAGAGGGTGATCTCCGCATAGCGCTTTGTGCTGTCCGCATCCGTCACCGTTACGCGGTAGTAACCCGCTGCCAGGCCGCTGGTGGCGGCGGTGGTGTCCTGGTTGGACCACAAATAGGTGTAGGGCACTGTTCCCCCGGTGACGATGGCTTCTATGCTACCATTGGTGCCCCCGAAGCAACTGACGCCATAGCCGTTGTAATTGCTGCGGACGAGCGTGATGTTGAGCGGTTGGGCGAAGGCGCTTTCAGCACAAAGACCTGCGGCCGCGCAGGCGATCAGCAGGAAAGAGATCTTGCCGGGGGGGGGGATAAAAGCGCATGATCGATGGAATAGGGTGGAACGAACCTAGCATGCCAATATCGAATTTCCAAGCAATGCGGATCCGAATTACTTCATTTCCATACAGGTCTGACGGAGGAAGCGCAAGATCCAAGATCTACCGCCGCAGCGTCACATTGTCGATCAACCGCACCGGCCCCACGAAAGCCGCGATCAAAGCCACGGCTTCATCCAGACCATTCCAATTTGAAAGTGGCGCCAAGGTCTCCGGGTGCGCGATGCCGAAATGGTCCAGCACCACGGCCGGTTCGGTGGCCAGCACGGCCAGGGCCTTGGCGCGGGAGTCCTCCACGCTTTCGCGAAAGGCGGCCCCTGCGGCGGTCTGCAGTGCCCGGTACAGCACGGTGGCCTGCTGGCGCTCCGCCGGGGAGAGGCGCATGTTGCGCGAACTCATGGCCAGGCCATCAGGCTCGCGCACCGTGGGGCAGGGCACGATGCGCTCCGGCCAGCGCAGGCTGCGCGCCACATGGGCCAGGATGGCCAGCTGCTGCCGGTCCTTCTCGCCGAAGAAGGCCGCATCGGGCCGCATGAAGTGGAAGAGCCGCTCCACCACATTCACCACGCCCTGGAAGTGACCGGGGCGTGAAGGGCCTTCCCAGTACTGGTCCAGTCCGCCCAGGTCGTAGGTCAGCGGCTGGTGCCCGGCGAAGAGCGCCTCCGCGTCCGGTAGAAAGACCGCATGGCAGCCCGCTGCACGCAGCAGGGCCAGGTCCTCGGCCTCGCGCCGGGGGTAGGCCGCCAGGTCGCGGGGGTCGTTGAATTGCAGGGGGTTGACGAAGATGCTGACCACCACCCGGCCGCATTGGTCCAAGGCCCGTCGCACCAGGTCCAGGTGTCCCGCATGCAGGGCGCCCATGGTGGGCACTGCCCCCACCTGGTGGCCCGCCCGCCGGGCATCGGCCGACCACTGGGCCGTAAGGGCTGGATTCCTCAGGATCTCCACGATCGGCGCGGCTTCCGCGAGGGGCCGGGGGGGGCCAAGCTAAGCCCCCGCGTTGATGGTCCGATGAAAAGTCTATATTTTTGTACCCCGAATTCCCCCCGCACATCATGAGCTTGAAGAACGCGAAAGTCCTGACCGTCTCCCAATCCATCCACCCCTTCCTTGATGGACCCGAAGAGATGGCCCAGAACGCGCGCCACCTGCCGCAGGGCATCCTGGACCAAGGCAACGAGATCCGGGTGTTCATGCCCAAGTTCGGCTGCATCAATGAGCGCCGCCACCAGCTGCACGAGGTGATCCGCCTCAGCGGCATGAACCTGATCATCAACGACACGGACCACGCCCTGCTGATCAAGGTGGCCAGCGTGCCCAGCGCCCGCATGCAGGTGTACTTCATCGACAACGAGGAGTACTTCAAGCGCAAGAGCGAGACCCACTGCGGCGAAGGGAAGTTCCACGCCGACAACGACGAGCGCGCGCTCTTCTTCGGCCGCGGCGTGCTGGAGACCGTGCGCAAGCTGGGCTGGGTGCCCGACATCATCCACTGCCACGGCTGGATGACCGCCTTCGTGCCCCTGTATGTGCGCCACTACTTCGCCGACGACCCGCACTTCGAGAACGCCAAGCTGGTGTACACCGCGTACGACCAGAAGACCGAGGCCCTGGACAAGGACCTGGTGAAGAAGCTGACGATGGAAGGCTTCGACAAGGAGGTGGTGAAGGGCCTGAACAAGCCATCCACCGACGAGATGCAGAAGCTGGCCATGGCGCTGAGCGATGGCGTGGTGCGTGGCAACAACAAGTTGAACAAGACGCTGGAAACGGCGATCAAGGGGCTGGAGAAGCCCGTGCTCACCACCAGCAGCGTGGCCGATGTGCAGGCCCACGCGGAGTTCTACCACAGCGTATTGGAGGAGGCTTTGGTCTGAGCAACCGCCACCCGTGCGCAACGCATCCCTGATATCGGCACGGCCCACCCGTTGGGCCGTGTTCCTTTTGGTCCCGGCCCTGCTGGCCTCGGCCTGCCGCAAGCCCGAAAAGGACCTGGGGCTTGACCTGCTCCCCGGCGACCCCTTGGGGATCCTGGTGGATACGGCCACGCTGCATGCCTTCACCTTCCAGCCCGAAGCGATCCGCACCAGCGGACTCACACGCAATCTGCTGGGATCGTATCTGGACCCGCAATTCGGCCATGTGAACGCCGGCCTGGTGGCCCAATTGCGCCTGAGCGTGAACAACGTGGGCGCCGGGCAGGACAACAGCGGCCTGGTGGCCGACAGCCTGGTGCTGGCCCTGGGCTTTGATGCCCCGGTGCACGTGTATGGCAACCTCGAGTCGCAGATCTTCCAGGTCTTCGAGATCCTGGACACCCTCACGGTGGACTCGGTGTACCAGACCGACAAGGTGCCGGAGTTCCTGCCGCAGGATCTGGCCGCCGAACGTGGTGGGCGCCTGCAGCCCCAGCCGAACAAGCCGGTGGTGATCGGGGGCGATTCACTGCAGCCCCAATTGCGGATCCGGCTGAACGACGCGCTCGCGGACCGCTTCATCCAAGCCTTCGGCACACCCGACCTGGCCAGCAACGACGCCTTTCTGCAGTTCTTCCGCGGTGTGTATGTCAAAGTGGACAACGGGAACCAGCTGCCCTTCCAACAGGGTGTGCTCTACTTCAACCTGATCGGTCCCACTTCCAAGGCCACACTCTACTTCCGCGACCTGCTGAGCGATGCGCCCGACTCCACGCTCACGCTGGACCTGCCCATCAACCAGAACAGCGTGCGTTACACCGTGGCGAGTTTCGATCACGCCCAGGCCTTGGACCAGGCCCTGCCGATGGCGTTGGCGGACACCACCGCCGAAGCCGCGCTCACCTGGGTGCAGGCCCTGGGCGGCTTGCGCACCGCGATCCGTTTTCCCCATCTGATGGAGATGGCACAGCCGGGCCGCGTGCTGGCGAAAGCCGAATTGGTGGTGCCGGTGTCGGGCACCTTCAATCCCTATCTGCTGCCGCCCACCCAGCTGTTCATCTTCCGCAAGGACACGGCGGGCACCGACCTCTTCCTGCCCGATCAGGTGGGCGGCTCGGAACCCATCGGCGGGCTCTATTCCACCGCCGACCGGGAATACCGCTTCAACATCACACGTTACATCCAGCAGGTGCTCACGGGCGAATTGCCCAACGACGGTGTGGAGCTGGTGCCGGCCAGCAATGGCATCTCAGCGAACAGGGCCGTGCTCGCAGGCCCCGCCAACCCCGTGAAGCCCTTGCGCTTGCGGCTTACATTTACCACCTACTGAAGCGGAGATGTGCGGCATCGTGGCATACCTGGGCGACAAGGACGCCTACCCCATCCTGATCAATGGCCTGCGCCGCCTGGAGTACCGCGGCTACGACAGCGCCGGTGTGGCCCTGCTGGACGGTGATGATCTGCGCATCCACAAGTGTCAGGGCAAGGTGAGCGACCTGGAGGCCCATGTGAACGGCCTGGACCTGCGCGGCACCGTGGGCATCGGCCATACGCGCTGGGCCACGCACGGCCCGCCCAACGATGTGAACGCGCACCCCCACCAGGGTTCCAGCGGCGACCTGGCGTTGATCCACAACGGCATCATCGAGAACTACGCCACCATCAAGGAGGAGCTCCTGCATCGCGGCCACACCTTCCGCAGCGACACCGACACCGAGGTGCTCACGCACCTGATCGACGACATCCAGCGCACGGAGGGTGTGGACCTGGCCGAGGCCGTGCGCCAGGCCCTGGACAGCGTGGTAGGCGCCTACGCCATCGTGGTCATCGACCGCAAGGACCCCGACACCATCGTGGCAGCGCGGCGCAGCTCGCCCCTGGTGATCGGCATCGGAGAAAATGGCGAGCACTTCGTGGCCAGCGACGCCACCCCCATCGTGGAGCACACCAAGAACGTGGTGTACATGGAGGATGGCGAGCTCGCCGTGATCGACCGCCACCAGGGCCTGCGCCTGCGCAACCTGCGCAACCAGGAGAAGACCCCCTTCATCCAGGAATTGGAGATGCACCTGGAGGCGCTGGAGAAAGGCGGCTACGACCACTTCATGCTGAAGGAGATCCACGAGCAGCCGCGCAGCATCCGCGACAGCATGCGCGGCAGGCTCAACCTGGCCAAGGGCGAGGTGGTGCTCGGCGGCATCAAGGACCATGAGCAGCGCTTCGTGAACGCCAAGCGGATCCTCATCGTGGGTTGCGGTACCAGCTGGCATGCCGGCCTGGTGGGCGAATACCTCTTCGAGGAACTCGCGCGCATCCCGGTGGAAGTGGAGTACGCCAGCGAATTCCGCTACCGCAATCCCGTGGTCGGCGAGGACGATATCGTGATCGCCATCAGCCAGAGCGGCGAAACGGCCGACACCATGGCGGCGATCGAACTCGCCAAGAGCCGGGGCGCCACCATCATCGGCATCTGCAACGTGGTGGGCAGCAGCATCGCCCGTGTCACACACGCCGGCAGCTACACCCACGCCGGCCCCGAGATCGGCGTGGCCAGCACCAAGGCCTTCACCGCGCAGGTCACGGTGCTCACCCTCATGGCCCTGATGGTGGGCCAGCGCAAGGGCACGCTCAACACCAGCCAGTTCCACCGGCTCATCAACGAGTTGGACAGCATCCCCGACAAGGTGCAGAAGGTGCTGGGCAGCGAAGCGCAGATCAAGTACATCGCGGACATCTACAAGGACGCGACGAACGCGCTGTACCTGGGCCGTGGATACAGCTTCCCGGTGGCGCTGGAAGGCGCATTGAAACTGAAGGAGATCAGCTACATCCACGCCGAGGGCTACCCGGCCGCCGAGATGAAGCACGGCCCCATCGCCCTGATCGACGAGGAGATGCCCGTGTTCGTGATCGCCACCAAGGGCGCCAGCTACGAGAAGGTGGTGAGCAACATCCAGGAGGTGAAGGCGCGCAAGGGCAAGGTCATCGCCATCGTCACCGAGGGCGACACCGTGGTGCGCGGCATGGCCGACCACGTGATCGAGATCCCCGAAACGGCCGACGCGCTGGTGCCGCTGTTGAGCGTGATCCCTCTGCAGCTGATCAGCTACCACATCGCGGTGATGCGTGGCTGCAACGTGGACCAGCCGCGCAACCTGGCCAAGAGCGTCACGGTGGAGTGACGCCACGTCCGCCCTCGCCCCACATGAACACGCGGTCGCTGCCGCGGTAGGGCGCCAGGTCCTTGGTGAAGAGCAGGTGGCCCAGGTCGATCAGGGCCAGCACACCGAAGCCGCCGAAGGTGAGTCCGTAGATCACCGCCACGCGGGGGGTGGTGCCCAGGTAGAGCCGGTGCGCACCGAATGGCCCCAACAGCACGGCCAGGGTACTGCTGATGAGGCGCTGGTCCTCGCCTTTCGCCAACTCCTCCCCGCCCTCCGGAAGCAGGACCCACACTTCTTCCAACCCTGGATGTTCCGGGATCGGCGGCAGCCAGGGACCGGCGGCATGTGCGGAGCAGGCCACCCACGCGATGGATGCTGACAAAAGGATCCGCCGAAGGCTTGCGAGGATCATGGGATGCGCACCACAAAGGAAAGGGCGCCCGGCCTCGCGGCACGGGCGCCCTTCAATGGCGTCTGATGGGTGATCACTTCCCGGAAGCGTAGCGCCTGGTCACCTCGGCCCAGTTCACCACGTTCCAGAAAGCGGCGATGTAGTCCGGACGGCGGTTCTGGTAGTGCAGGTAGTAGGCGTGCTCCCACACGTCCATGCCCAGGATGGGCGTGCCACCGCAGCCGGTGCCGGGCATCAGGGGGTTGTCCTGGTTGGGGGTGCTGCACACTTCCAGCTTGCCGCCCTTGTGCACACAAAGCCAGGCCCAGCCGCTGCCGAAGCGGGTGGCGCCGGCCGTGGCGAACTTCTCCTTGAAGGCATCGAAGGAGCCGAAGTCCCGTTCGATGGCCGCCGCCAATTCACCCTCGGGCTTGCCGCCACCCTTGGGCGACATCACCTGCCAGAAAAGCTCGTGGTTCCAGTGGCCGCCACCGTTGTTGCGCACGGCCATGTTGCCCATGTCGAGCCCCTTGAGGATCTCCTCCAAGGTCTTGCCATCCAGCGGCGTGCCCTCGATGGCCTTGTTCAGGTTGGCCACGTAGGCCGCATGGTGCTTGCCATGGTGGATCTCCATGGTGCGGGTGTCGATGTGCGGCTCCAGCGCGTCGTGCGCATAAGGCAGGTCAGGAAGTTTGAAGGCCATGTCGGTCGGGGTTGGGTCGTGGTCGGTCGAAAAGATGCAGCAAAGATAACCAGGCACCATGCCGCCTCTTGTTGGGCGTGTATCCACAACGCTACCTTTGCGGCGAATTCTTTCACCAAACACACAAGGAAATGACCAAGAAGTTCGTCCTCGCCGCCTTTGTGGCGGCCCTGTTCGCCGCCTGCAGCAGCAACGAAGCTGAGATGGAGGCCAAGGCCAAGGAGATCGAGGCCCAGACCCAGGAAATGATGGACAAGCTGGAAGCCGAGATGAACGCCGCCACCGAAGAGACCGAAGCCGCCGCCGAGGAAGCCGTTGAAGGCACCGAGGAAGCCGCCGCCGAGGTGGAAGAGGCCGTGAACGAGTGACCCTCGCGCACAGGACATTGGTGAAGGGGGCCCTGCGGGGTCCCCTTCTTCGTTTTCAGGTACCCGCGCCGAGCTCCTCTTCCGCCCGCAGGTAGATGCGGTCGGTGCCCAGCATGATGTCGTAGAAGCCTGCGTTGCCCCACAGGTTGCGGGCGATGTTGGCCTTCAGCCGCGTGGCGATCCACTGGCGGGAACGGGCCAGGTCGTCCGGCCGCTCCTTGATGCCCTGCTCTTCGGCGAAACGCCCCAGTTCGCGCAGCAAGGCGTCGGAGATCTGGTAGCGTTCGTTGAAGGACCTGTAGGAGCCGAAGCGCAGGAGCCGGTCACGATCGCGATCGGCCACATCGAAGGCGAACTGGTTGAGGGTGCCGCTGAAAAAAAGCTCAGTGAGGTATTGGGACCCTTCCGCGGTATCGGCAGGGACGAACACGTCGGGCATGATGCCACCACCGCCGAACACGATGCGGCCCGCCGCCGTGGTGTAACGCAGGGCGGAGTCGGTGCGGATGCTGTCGGCGGAGAAGAACTCACCGTGCGCCTGGCGCGCCTCCAGGTCACGGCCATAATCGACCCCCTCGCCGTAGGGTCTTTGGATGGAGCGGCCCGATGGCGTGTAGTAGCGCGCCGTGGTGAGGCGTATCGCGCTGCGGTCCGGCAGGTCCACATGCTCCTGCACCAGCCCCTTGCCGAAGGACCGCCGACCCACGATCACGCCCCGGTCGTGGTCCTGCACCGCGCCCGCCACGATCTCGCTCGCACTGGCCGAGCCTTCATCGATGAGCACGGCCAGCGGCAGGTCGTGGAACATGCCACGGTCGGTGGCCTTCACGTCGCGACGTGGCGAATTCCTGCCCTGGGTGTATACGATCACCTGGTCGCGCTTCAGGAACTCGTCCGCCAGTTCGATGGCCGAGTTGAGGTAGCCGCCCCCATTGCCGCGCAGGTCCAGCACCAGCCGCTGCATCCCCGCATCGCGCAGGTTCCGCGCCGCATCCAGGAACTCCTGGTGGGTGTTCTTCGCGAAGCGCGACAGCTTGATGTAGCCCGTGCCATCGCTGGAGAGCAGCGCCACGGCCACACTGTTGATCGGGATCTTGCCGCGCCGGATGGTGACATCGAAGGCTTCGGCGCGTCCGGGCCGCTTGAGCGACACGGTCACTTCACTGCCCTTGGGGCCGCGCAAGGTGCGCATCACACCGTCGTTCGTGATGCCCACGTTGGAGAGCGGCTTGTCATCGGCGGCCAGGATGCGATCGCCGGCGCGAATGCCGAGGGCCTCACTGGGGCCACCTTCCACGGCGGCGACCACCACCACGGTGTCGCGCTGGATGGAGAACTCCACGCCGATGCCATCGAAACTCCCTTCAAGCGGCTCCTGTGCGGCGCGCAACTCGGCCGCGCTGATGTAGTAACTGTGGGGGTCGAGCCGCTGCAACAGCTCCTGGAGCACTTCCTCCACCAGCGCGTTCTTCTCCACGGTGTCCACGTACTGCCTGTCGATCAGGTCGAGCACCTGCACGATCTTGTCCGCGGCGGAAGGCTGGCGCAACTTCAGCAATGCGAGCGGGCCTCCCCGGCCGCGATCCAGGCCGTGGCCGATGAACAGTCCGGCCACCACCGCCAGGGACAACAGCAGCGGCAGCAAGGGGGTGATGGGGCGGCGATCTTGGGCCATGGCGTTCAGGACATCTCCAATTTATGCACCAGCAGCCCGCCGCGCTCGAGGAGCTCGAGTCCCGAGGGGTCCTTGTAGGCGTCCAGGTACACCAGTCGCTTGATGCCGGCCTGTAGGATGAGCTTGCTGCATTCGCGGCAGGGGCTGTGCGTGAGGTACAACGTGGCGCCCCGGGCATTGTTGGTGCTGCGTGCCACTTTCATGATGGCGTTGGCCTCGGCGTGCAGCACGTACCAATGGGTCAGGCCCGCCTCATCCTCACAGTCATTGGGGAATCCCGTGGGCGTGCCGTTGTAGCCGTCGCTGATGATCATCCCTTCCCGCACCAGCAAGGCCCCCACCTGCTTGCGGCGGCAATGGCTCAACCTGGCCCACTCCAGCGCCATGCGCATGTAGGCCCGGTCGTAGCGGTCCTGCTTCTTCGGATCGGAGTAGACCAGTTGGTCGTTCTGCATGCGCGCTGATGTCATGAGCCCCCGAGGCCTTGTGCCCATGTGCCATCAAGTGCACCAAAGCGCCATGCCCCGCCATGGCCACATGCTCGCACGAGCGCATGGGCACATGCCTATCGTACCCAGGGCGGGACTCGAACCTGCCTCCGGCAGGCGGGCCCGCCGAACTCCTCGCTGGATCATCACCTCAGTACCCAGGGCGGGACTCGAACCCGCACGACTTGCGTCACTGGTGTTTGAGACCAGCGCGTCTACCGATTCCGCCACCTGGGTGGGGTGCTCACGGCTTGCGCCGCGAGGCGCGAAGATCCTTCAGAAATTCCTTACCGACACCCGACTTCAGGTACTTTTCCCGCTGACGGGCCTCGCGTCTGTCCGACTTGGCCTCCACAAGCAGTACTTCAAAGGGGCGATACGGCCGTGTCGTCGGTTCCTTGCCACGCTGATGCTCCTCGACCCGGCGTGCCACATCGGTGCTGATACCCACATAGATGTACTCCCGGACAAGACTGGAAAGAACGTACACAGCGCATTCCATGTGTTCGACAGTGTCCTTGGGGCCAGCGCGCCTGCCTGCCGAAGGCAGGTCTACCGATCCTGCCTTCGGCAGGCAGGTCCGCCACCTGGGTGGGGTGCTCGCGGCTTGCGCCGCGAGGCGCGAAGATCGTGCATGATCCCCGCGCGGAAAACTTCCGATCAGCAGAACTCCTCGTAGGCCATCCGCAGGTTGTCGGCGATCATCTCCGCGGTGCGGCCCTCGATGTGGTGGCGCTCCAGGAAATGGACCAGCTTGCCGTCCTTGAACAGCGCCATGCTGGGGCTGCTGGGCGGGTACGGCAGGAAGTGCCTGCGGGCCTGCAACGTGGCCTCGGTGTCCACACCGGCGAATACCGTGTAGAGTTTGTCCGGTCGCTTGCCCCCCTGGATGCTCTGCTTGGCACCGGGGCGGGCGGCACCTGCGGCACAGCCGCAAACACTGTTCACCACGCACAGCACCGTGCCGGGCTGGGTGAGGGCCTTGTCCACTTGGTCGGGCGTATGCAGTTCCTCGAAGCCGGCCGACACCAGGTCGGTCTTCATGGGTGCGACGAGTTCTGGTGGATACATCTGCTGCTCTGGTTGATCGTTGTCGTTGTCGGTCCTCGCACGCGGGAATTCCCGGTGCGGGGGCGAAGTTACGGCCGCCCTTCGGCGCACTTGCCGATCCCACCCCTATGGCCGCCGGGTCAGGATCCCCAACATGGCGCCCAGCCGGTGGCGGGCGTATCCCCTTCTTGCCTACCTTCGAGGGCCCCCAAGACCATGACCTTCAGGAACTGGAACGCTGCTCTGGCTGTTCTTCTGCTGTCCGCGACCCTCGTGCATGGGCAGGGTGCGGGTGCCGATGCCGTTTCCCTGGCCAAGGAACGCCTGCTGGAACAAGGCTTCCACGCGGATGACCTGCAGCACTTCGTCATCAAGGACGACTACACCACCGCCCACAACGGTGTGCGGCACGTGTTCCTGCGCCAGCTCTGGCAGGGCATGGAAGTGTGGAACGGCGACGTGGCCCTGCACCTGGCTCCCGGCGGCGATGTCCTCGCCTTCCATGCAGGCGCCTTCAAACACTTGGGCAAGCGCGCCAATGCCCCAAGCCCGTCCATCAACGCTGTGGACGCCCTGGGCCGCGTGCTGCCCACCACCCTGCCCGGTGTGGCCATGCCACAACTCGTGTCGGTGGAGGACGGTGGCAAGCGTCACATCTACCAAGGCGATGG